>NZ_CP022222.1:645000-967500 GCF_009930815.1 Bradyrhizobium sp. CCBAU 051011
CTGAACGTCGTATCCAGCAAGGCGCGAGGAGAAGCGTCAATGGCGGCCAAGAACGGCTCGATCAAGCTGGTCGCCGGCAATTCCAACCCCGCGCTGGCCCAGGAAATCTCCAACTGGCTGCATATGCCGCTGACCAAGGCGACGGTCCGCCGGTTCGCGGACATGGAAATCTTCGTCGAAATCCAGGAAAACGTCCGCGGCTCCGACGTCTATGTAATCCAGTCGACGTCATTCCCGGCCAACGACCACCTAATGGAACTCCTGATCATCACGGACGCGCTGCGCCGGGCCTCGGCCCGCCGCGTCACGGCGGTGATTCCCTATTTCGGCTACGCCCGGCAGGACCGCAAAGTTGGCTCGCGCTCGCCGATCTCGGCCAAGCTGGTTGCCAACCTGATCACCCGTGCCGGCGTCGATCGCGTGATGACGCTCGACCTGCACGCCGGCCAGATCCAGGGCTTCTTCGATATCCCGACCGACAATCTCTACGCCTCGCCGGTCATGGTGCGCGACATCAAGGAGCGCTTCGATCTTTCCAACGTCATGGTGGTGTCGCCCGACGTCGGCGGCGTGGTTCGCGCGCGCGGCCTTGCCAAGCGCATCAACACCCCGCTCGCCATCATCGACAAGCGCCGCGAGCGCGCCGGTGAATCCGAAGTCATGAACGTGATCGGCGACTGCGCGGGCTATACCTGCATCCTGATCGACGACATCGTCGATTCCGGCGGCACGCTGGTGAACGCGGCTGACGCGTTGATCGCCAACGGCGCCAAGGAAGTCTATGCCTATATCAGCCACGGCGTGCTCTCGGGCGGGGCTGCCACGCGCATCGCCTCGTCGAAGATGAAAGAGCTCGTCATCACCGACTCGATCCTGCCGACGGAAGCGGTCAACAAGGCCGCCAATATCCGCACGCTGTCGATCGCGCCCCTGATCGCGGAAGCGATCAGCCGCACCGCGTCGGAAGAATCGGTGTCGAGCCTGTTCGACTGAGGCAGGCTTGTAGGGTGGGCAAAGGCGCACTTGCGCCGTGCCCACCGTTCATCTTCGACCGTGATCCTGATTGGTGGGCACGCTTCCGCCTTCGCTCTGCGAGCTAGAGCATGATCCGGAAAAGTGTGCAGCGGTTTTCCGAAAAGATCATGCTCAAACAAAAAGATAAAGCGGGATGACGATTCGAAGAAAAGTCATCACGCTTTAGGCTGACAAGTCGCTTTGCCCACCCGGCTCGCCACCTCATTCAAATCCCGGCCGCGGCACCAGGTTCATCAGCATATTGGCGTAACCGCCATCTACTATGATCTCCTCGCCGTTGATGTAGGACGCGCGGTCGCTGGCGAGGAACAGGATGGCATCGGCCATGTCCTGCGGCATGCCGACCCGGCGCAACGGTACCACGGCGGAGCGCCGCTCGGTCACGCCAGGCGTATCGTAGAAGGCCTGACTCATTGGCGTGATCACCATGCCGGGACTGACGACGTTGCTGCGGATGCCGTGCGGCCCCCATTCATTGGCGAGCTGGCGCGACAGCATGATCACGCCGGCCTTGCTGACGCTGTAGGCGCCGCTTTGCCCCTGCGCATTGCTGCCGGCGATTGAGGCCACGTGCACCAGGCTGCCGCGGCCATGGGCGCGCATTTGCCGGCCGAACACCTGCGCGCAAAGGAAGTAGCCGGTCAGGTTGACGGAGAGAACCGCGTTCCATTCGGCAAGCGTCAGGGCGTCGAGCGCGCCGGGACGCAGCACAGCGGCGGTGTTGACCAGCACATCGCACGGCCCTAGCGATTGTTCGACCGTCGCGGATGCCGCAGTGACGCTCGCGACATCGGAAGTGTCGCAGCGGGCAATGGCATGGTCAGAACCGAGCTTGCCAAGCTCGGTGCGCGTCACCTCGAGACCGCGTTCGTCGAGATCAATGGCGGCGACGCGGGCGCCGGACTGGGCAAGGCTTAACGCGACGGCGCGGCCGATGCCACCGCCGCCGCCCGTCACCACGCAGACGCGGCCTGAGAGGCCGAGCCAAGATTCGTCTCCGGCTTTGACCATTGATGACCTCCAATCCTGCATCCGTTCGTCATTGCCTGCGACAAACGCAATGCGTTTGCGCAAGGGAGCGAAGCGACGAAGCAATCCATCTTTCTTGCAGGCTATGGATTGCTTCCGCCTTCGCCAAGGCTTCGGCGGACAAGTCGCTTCGCTCGCAATGACGGGTTCTGCTACCGCCCCATTACCCCACGATCCCCGCGGCCACTTGTCCGCGCAAACGCTCAAGGCTGTGCAGCGTGTTGGCGCAGGCTTCCGCGACCTCGATGCCCTTGATGACAAAGTGCTTGCGGAAGAAATCGTGGTGCACGGCGCTGTCGTGGAATTGCTGCGGCGTCAGCACCGCCGAGAATACCGGCACTTCGGTTCGAAGTTGCACGTCCATCAGCGCCTTGATGACGGTGTCCGCGACGAATTCATGGCGGTAGATGCCGCCATCGACCACCAGCCCCGCAGCCACGATCGCGGTGTAGCGCCGTGTCTTGGCGAGCAGTTGCGCATGCAGGGGTATCTCGAACGAGCCCGGCACCTCAAACAGATCGACCTGCGCGCGCGTGATATGGCGCGCTTCGATCTCTTCGAGGAAGGCGATGCGGCATTCCTCGACCACATCGCGGTGCCAGGACGACTGCACGAAGGCGATGCGCTGCGGCTTGACGAAGCGCGGATGCACCGGCGCCGGCGGTCGCTCGGGCACGTCAGGCACGTGACTGGCTTCGGCTGGCTGGGGTGGAGATTGGACTTCAGGTTCTAGCAACGTCTGATTCATGGCTTTCCTCTTTCAGGACCAGAATCAGGGCACACGGAACGACGTCGGCCGACGCGCAAACGTGCGCAGGCCGCCGCAAACCGTTCTCTTTCATCCGGACTATAACCGTCGGCTTCGGATTCACACCGAATCTGCTGACCCTTCTTCCCGGGAGAGAGGAAGGCGCTCGCGGGCTTGGGCTACGTCACCCTTACCGCCGGTGGGGATTTTCACCCCGCCCTGAGAACATCGGCCGCCCGGAATGGACGACCTACCTGAGAATATGACCAAGGCCGGGGCGGCAGCAAGCGCCTTTGACATGGGGAATCGGCATGTCCCCATGCCGCCGGGACAGGGCGCGCAGCAAAGGCTGACGACCTTTACTCAGGCCGCCGCAGTTGGGATAGGGTTGTACTCAAAAAGGGGGGATACTCGACATGAAACTTCTACGCCGGAATTTCCTCCAACTTGCCGGCGCGCTGATCGCCGCGCCCGCCTTGCCGCGCCCGGCATCGGCGCTGGATTATCCGACACGGCCGACGAAAATCGTCGCGGGCTTCGCTGCCGGCGGCGGCGTCGACATCACAGCACGCCTGATCGGCCAGTGGCTGGCCGACCGTCTCGGCCAGCCCTTCGTGGTCGAGAACCGGACCGGCGCCGGCGGCAATATCGGCACCGAGGCGGTCGTGAACGCGGCACCCGACGGCTACACGCTGCTGCTGGCGACCGTGCCGAACGCGGTGAACGCCTCGCTCTACGAAAAGCTCAATTTCAACTTCGTCCGCGATATCGCGCCGGTCGCCGGCGTCATCCGTGTGCCGATGGTGGTGCTGGTCCACCCCTCGGTGCCGGCGCAGACGCTGGCCGAGTTCATCGCTTACACCAAGGCCAATCCCGGAAAGGTCAACATGGCCTCGGCCGGCAGCGGCAGCGCGCCGCACATGGCGGGCGAGTTGTTCAAGATGATGACCGGCGTCAACATGGTCCATGTCCCCTATCGCGGCCAGGGCCCGGCGATGACGGATCTGATCGGCGGCCAGGTGCAGATCCTGTTCGCCGCCGCGCCCGGCACCGCCGATCACATCAAGACCGGCAAGCTGCGTGCGCTCGCGGTGACGACCGCCACGCGCATGGCCGAGCTGCCGGAGGTGCCGACGGTGGGCGATGCCGTGCCGGGCTACGAAGCCAGCCAGTGGTACGGCTTCGCCGCGCCGAAAAACACGCCGGCCGAAATCGTCGACAAGCTCAACAAGGAGATCAACGCGGCGATTGCCGACCCCGGCATGAAGGCCCGGCTTGCCGCGATCGGCGGCGCACCGATGCCGGGATCATCAGCCGATTTCGGCAGGTTGATTGCGGACGAAACCGAGAAGTGGGGCAAGGTGGTTCGCGCGGGCGGGCTCAAGCCGGAGTGATGCGCCGGCTACATCTTGCGCGCGAAGGTGACGTATTGCGCGCCGAGTGGAAGCCAACCGAGCCTGGCTTCAAGCGGTCGCAATCGCGCCAGCGCCCGCGGGAAGAACAAATTGTATTGAATGCGCGGTGACGTCCATCCCGCATCACCCATTCTTTTCGCAAGATTGCGCGCGAAAATCAGCTTGGCGTTCTCGTCGAACGGGCATGTGTTCACCGCATGAACGGTGAGCGGGTTCAACGGATTGTGCTCGAAGATCGCGATCAGTCCGCCCGGCCGGGTAATCCGGTGCAATTCGCTCAGCCATGTCACGTGCTCGCCATGCGCGATGTGGTGGAACACGCAAGCCGAGAACGCGACATCGAACGAGGCGGTTTCGCAGGGAATGCGGCCCCCCTCGATCAGAACGCAATTGCCGGTCCCGGGGTAGCGCTGCTTGCCCAGCGTGAGGCTGCGCTCCGAGACGTCTGACGACGTCAGGGCAGCGTCCGGAAAATACGTTCGAAAGAACGGAATCGAATTGCCGATCCCTGAGCCGAAATCGCAGATCCGCGATACGCCGATCTGCTCGCGCTCGACGATCTGCCGGAGCTGCCTGATCTTGTATTCGGCGAAATATTCCGGACCCTCGCCAGTGACCGCGACATTCTCGCGATGCTGCTCGTAATAGGCGTCGGCGAAACGATCGAATTCGGCCTTGTCCATGCTGGCGATCCAGGTTCCCGAAAAAGACGCCGGCGGGGCGGGTGTGCACGGGCCGACGGTCGTCGTGACGCAACGTTTAGACAGCGCCTAAACATTTGATTAATTGCGCCAAGCTTGGCTTCGACGAATCGTAGCCCCGCGGCTCTAAAAATTGATGAACAATTAACCGGGCTTCATCGATTATCGCAGGTAGCGCTTCGCATCGATTCATTTGCCGGACAGGCTGCCAAACCCATGGAAATTCAGGACGGAATGCCGCGTCCCGGCAAGATGTTTCTGTCCATCGTTGTACCCTGCTACAACGAAGAAGAGGGCTTGCGCGAATTCCACTACCAGATGACTTCAGCCGCGCGCGCGCTGTGCGGCCAGCGGTTCGAGCTGATCCTGGTCGATGACGGCTCGACCGATGACACCTGGAAGCTGATCAACCAGCTCTGTGCGGAAGATCGCAATGTCGTCGCCGTACGGCTCTCGCGCAACCACGGCCACCAACTGGCGCTGACGGCGGGATTGTCCACTGTGCGCGGCGACCTCGTGCTGGTCATCGACGCCGACTTGCAGGACCCGCCCGACCTGCTGACGCCGATGTACGAGATGATGGCGCGCGAAAACGCCGACGTGGTCTATGGCCTGCGGCGCAGCCGCGCCGGTGAAACCCGCTTCAAGAAGAAATCGGCCGAGGCTTTCTATCGCCTGCTCGCCAGGATCACGCGCGTCCAGATTCCGGTCGATACCGGCGATTTCCGGCTGATGAGCCGCCGCATCTCCGACCAGCTCGTGCAGATGCCGGAGCATGATCGCTTCATCCGCGGCATGGTGGCCTGGCTCGGCTACAAGCAGGTCGCCTACGAATACGACCGCAATCCGCGCCATGCCGGCACCACCAAGTATCCGCTGGCAAAAATGATCGGCTTTGCCGCCGACGCGCTGATCAGCTTTTCGATGGTGCCGCTGCGGATCGCGACCTATGTCGGCGCGCTCCTCACCACGGTCCTCACCTTTGTCGGCATCGGCGCCGTCGTTAGTTGGGTCCTCTCCGGCACCGTGCCCGGCTGGACCAGTCTGACGCTGCTGGTCGTCATGATCTCCTCGGTCCAGCTCCTCGTGCTGGGGCTGATCGGGGAATATATCGGCCGTCTCTATATCCAGTCCAAGAACCGCCCGCTGTTCGTGATCTCGCACATCCACCGGCGCGGGCGGCTGCCGCACCATGCGACCGACGGCGAGGATCGCGTCGAGCAAGCGCCGTTCAAGACCCTGCTGGCCCAATCGGGACCGAACGCGCGCAGCCATGCCTATGACGAGGCCTCCTGATGAAGGCGATCCTGAACCATCCCGCGCTGTACCAGGCCTATCAGAACGCCGGCGGCTTCTTCGGCGCCCGGATCAAGGCGATCGCCGACTATCTGACACTGCGGCCGGGAATGCGGGTGATCGACATCGGATGCGGGCCCGGCCACATCCTCCGCCATCTGCCCGAAAACATCGACTATACCGGCTTCGATATCGACGACGCCTATATCGCCTATGCAAGGCGATCGTTCGGCCATCTCGGGAAGTTTCATTGCCGCCATTTCGACGCCACAGCCGCCCGTGAGTTCGCCGGCGCCGACGTCGTCATGATGAATGGCGTCCTGCATCACATCGGTGACGACGGCCTGCAGACCACGCTTGCCGACATCCGCGACGTGCTCAAGGAAGACGGAGTCCTGTTCACGCTCGACGGCTGCTATCGCGAGGGACAGTCTCGTGTCGCCAAATGGCTGCTCGACAATGACCGCGGCGAATTCGTCCGCGACCGCGACGGCTACGACAAGGTGCTTCGCCGCGCGTTTGGAAAAGTGAACCTCGCGATTCGCGACGACTATTCGCGCGTACCCTACACGTTCATCATCGGCGTCTCGCAGAAGTAGCCGCGCCGTCAATCGTTCCGGCGCAGCACGTCGATCCCCGCGACCGAGCCGACGAGCGTATAAGGCTTGAGTAACTGCGACACCTCGGCGTCGGCGCGGGCCCAGGCGCCCCAGTCATTGCGCAGATTGTCGACCAGGACGATGTCGGGCGGCAGCTTCCTGAAATCCTCGATCAGCCATTTGCGTTCCAGCGCCAGATAGTTATTCAGCTTCGCATCGGTCACCGCGTCGACAAGAGTCCTTTCGCGCGTCAGCCGCACGAATTCGCGGATCCAGAGGTTTTCCTGGCGCGAAACCCACATGCCGTTGACGTCGCGCACCAGCGGATGCCCGATCGCCGCCTCACCGCTCAGCACCAGTATTCTCGGGTTGGATTTGAGGCCGGCGACCGTTTCCCTGACCGGGCCGACATGAACATTGCCATAGAACCACAGCAAGCCGAGCCCAAAGGTCATAGCCAGCGCGACCGCGGACGCGACCTCGAGACGGCGCGATCGCCAGTCGACCACACGCGTCAGCGCATAGCCCATCGCGAGCAACGCCACTGCGACCATCGGATAGGAATGATAGGCCCAGCCGCGCCGCTGCAGGAAGAACGATACGGCAAATCCCGCGGAGGCGAGCATCGTCACCATCAGCAACGTGTCGATCTCGCTCTTCTGCCGCACCAGCAGCACCGAGACGATCGCGATCGCGAACACCAGCGTTGCATCATTCAGGAAGATCACCGAGGCCGGCATCGACCACGACAGATAGGTGTCGCGCACCAAGGGATAGGTGACCGTGAAATATTCGGGATAGAAGACATATGTGCTGACGCTGACTGCGATCACCAGCACCGCCGCGATGATGTTTTCGGGCGCCAATAGCGTCAGCCACGAGCGCGAGCGAAACGCGCTGAACAGAATGCATAACGCGGCCGGCACCGTGAAGAACGGCTTGAACGCCAGCGTGATACCGGCGCCGGCGCCGGCAATCAGGATCGCCCAGAACGGCAACGGCTCGCGGTTGCTGCGCAGCGCATAGACCGCAAGCGCCGGAAGGAAGGTGAGCGTTGCGATATGTTCGCGCTGGGCGAAGACATGCATCGGCAGGATCGTCACCACGGCTGCGGCCCATATGACGAATGGACGCCACCTCAATTGCGCCAGCGTCGATGACAGACGCAGGATGCGCGATACCGCAAACAGGGAGGCGGCAGCCAGCAGCAGAAGCTGGGCATCGATCACGTGCCGCGGATCGACACCGAGGACGCGCGCCAGCGCGACGCCCGGCAGATAGGCAAAGGCCGCCATCGGCGGATTGATCTCGATGATGTCGCGATAGAGATGCTGGCCATCCAGCATGCGTTCGCAGACGACGAGCAGCCAGCTCACATCCGTATTGAGGGGAACGACCTGCCGCAGCAGGACAGCGACGACGAAGACAATGCCGGTCAGCAGCAGCGTCGGCCCCAGCCCTTCCCGTTCCGCCGTATCAGACGGCGAACAGCGGGGAGCCGCGGCGAATTCCGAGATCATGAGCCAGTCCTGCGAACAAGTGTCCGACGCTAGCGAAGGAGCGTTAACGCGCGATTTGCAAACCGCCCGCGACGCATCGACGCAGGGCGAAACATTCACGAATCCTTAAAGCCGGCGCCCTAGAGGTATCTGTCGTGCCCAACTCCAGATCGCCCGGGCGACGCACATGGAGCAAGCATGACACACGCCGCTGACGTTGCCGATACGGAGGCAGCAAGGCCCGCGGATCGGGCCTGGCAGACGCCAATCCTTCAGACCAAGCTCCTGGTGCCGATGGCCATCGCGCTCGGCTCGTTGCTGGCCGGCGCAATCTACACCTGGTTTGCCGGCGAGGACGTCAACTGGGACTGGCTGAACTACCACGAGTACAATGTCTGGGCTGTCATCACCGGCCGCTATGGCATCGATGCCCTGCCGGCCGGCTTCCAGACCTATTTCAATCCGACCGTCTATTTCCCGGTCTACTATCTGCGCCACCTGTTGCCATCGCCCTATGGCCTGATGATTATCGGCGCGGTACACGGCCTCAATCTGCTGCTGATCTATTTTCTGGTGCGCATCCTGTTGCGGGAAGCGGCGACGGCAAGTGCGATCGCAGCCGCGATCCTGATCGCCGCAGTCGGGCCGATGACGCTTTCGGAAGTGGGCACGAGCTTCTCCGACATTCTCACCGCGCTTCCGGTTGTTGCCGGCTGCATCCTGATCGTATCGGCGGATGGATCGCGTCCCGGACGTTATGTGCTCGCGGGACTCCTGATCGGCGCGGCCGTCGGACTGAAGTTGACCAATGTCGCCTTTGCGCTCGGCGCGGCCGCCGCCGTACTCGTTGCGACGCGGCCGCTACTGGCGACGCTCTGCCTCGGCGTTGGCGGCGCGATCGGTGCCCTGGCGACGGGCGGCGCTTGGGGACTGATGCTCTGGCGCGAGATGGGCAATCCGATCTTCCCGCTCTTCAACGCCGTGTTCCAGTCCCCCGAACTGGTTCCGATGAACATCATGGACTGGCAGTTCATGCCCCGGGGCCTGCTCGACGCCCTGGCGTATCCGTTCTACTGGCTGGTCGGCGACAACAGGAGCTCTGAATATCCGTTCCGCGATGCCAGATTTGCGGTCGCAACCGTGCTGCTCGTGCTCGGCATCGGCCGGAGCCTTATCACCAACACTTCGATCCTCACGCGCCGCGACGTTCAGTTCCTGGTGTTTTGCATCGTCTCATACGCCACATGGCTCGGAATATTTGCGATTCATCGCTACGCGATCGTGCTGGAGCTGTTGTGTGCGCCCCTGATCGTCCTGCTGATCCACCGCAGCATCGCGGCGATGTCCGGAGTTGCCTCGCCGGGCGCAGCTTCGATGTCGACGAATTCGGTGATGCTTGTCCTGGCCGCGGCGATCGCGCTGTGGACGCAACCGGCTGATTGGTTCCGCCGCCCCTGGTCCAATCCCTATAATCCGAGCATCTCGAAATCCCTTGAGCAGCCCGCTTTGTACTTTCTGGTCGATAAACCGCTGGCCTATGTCGCTCCGCTGCTGCCGCCGCAATCACGGTTCTTTCAGATCGCCGACATCGCGCTTCCCATCATGCCTGACGGCCAGTTCGACCGCCGCATCCGCACCGCGTTGAAGGCTCCGTTGCCGGGCGGCGCATGGGCGTTGAATACGCGCGGCAAGCCGATCCGCGAGCCGCTGCTGGAACGATATGGTTTGCGCGTCGATGCGTCCCGGCCGTGCGTCGAAATCGAAGGCGCGTGGCTCGGGACTGCGATCGAGGCGTGTCCGCTGATTGCGCGCGAGAAGTAGGACCACGGCGTTCCCGCCGTTCCTTCAGGCCGCCTGTTGGCCGGTCTTTTGCAGTTCGAGAATCGGGTGCCATCGGGCGACGTGACGTCAGGCTGCCCTGAGAAAATTAACCACACATTAACTAATGTGGCAGACCCGCCTCATTTTACGGCGCGACAGACTCCTCGACGCTCGAATCCGATTCCGGTTTGTTCTCAAATTAATAACCGTAGCCTCGAACACCCTGTGGACGACGCCGCTTTGGCCTGTGGATGGACTCAGGGGTCAGTTGCGCAGATTCCGCAAATCACATCACTTGAACCTCGGCAGGCCCCAAGACGAACAGCGATCAGGGGATTGCAGCCGGCAGCGCCGCCTCAGTTCAACGCGCGCCGTGCTCCGCGTGCGTATCAGAAGAATTCAAGAAACAGGGTCGAGACGGCATGTCCCTCCTCGAAAGCATTTTTGATTCCCGGAACAACCCGCTCGCGGCAGTCGAGGACATTGCCGCCGAGAACAACTGGGCGTTCGAGCGTTCCGGCGAAGACGAAGTCACGATCGTCTCCAAGGGCAACTGGACCGACTACCATCTCTCCTTCACCTGGATGCCCGAGATCGAGGCGCTGCACCTCGCCTGTTCCTTCGACATGAAGATTCCGCCGGCGCGCCGCGCCGAGGTGCAGCGGCTGATCGCCGCCGTCAACGAGCAGCTATGGGTCGGCCATTTCGATATCTGGACCCATACCGGCATGATCATGTACCGGCAGGCGCTGGTCTTGCCGGGCGGGCTGACCGCCTCGACCTCGCAATGCGAGGTGATGCTGGCCGGCGCCATCCACGCCTGCGAGCGCTATTACCCCGCGTTCCAGTTCGTGGTCTGGGCCGGAAAGAGCGCCGCCGAGGCCATGAGCGCGGCGATGTTCGATACCGAGGGCGAGGCGTAAGCCCACCGTCGTCTCCACGAACGCGGCGTCGTTCCTGCGAACGCAGGAACCCATACTCCGTGACCGCGGGGCTCAAGCAAACTGCTTGTGGCCCCTTCCGAGCTTTACTAGAACCGGCTGTGGTTATGGGTCCCTGCCCCCGAGCGCAATTGCGCGCTAGGCAGGGACGACGGCAAAGCTTGTGGTGACGACTTTGAACAACACCAACGCACTTCAAAACCTCCACGACACCATCGCGCTGGCCGGCGCCGGCAAGATGGGTGGCGCGATGCTGACGGGATGGCTGGCCGGCGGCCTCGACGCCAACCGCGTGCTGGTAGTCGAGCCCCACCCGTCCGAAGAGATCAAGGCGCTCGCCGTCAAAGGCGTCCGTCTCAATCCGAAGGACGCCGGCACGGTCGATACGCTAGTGGTGGCGGTGAAGCCGCAGACGTTTCCCGAAGCGGGTCCGATATTGAAGTCCTTCGTCGGATCGAACACGCTTGTCGTCTCGATCATGGCGGGCACGCCGATCGCGGCGCTCGAAAAAGTCTGCGGCGGCATGGTGGTTCGCGCGATGCCGAACACGCCGGCTGCGATCGGCCGCGGCATCACGGTTGCGGTCGCGGCGAAAAATGTCAGCGCCGCGCAACGCGCCACGGCCGATGCGCTGCTGCGCGCCACCGGCTCGGTCGAATGGGTCGACGACGAAGGCCTGATGGATGCGGTGACCGCCGTTTCCGGCTCCGGCCCCGCCTATGTCTTCCTGCTCGCCGAAGAGTTGGCGCGCGCCGGCGTCGAGGCCGGCCTGCCGGCGGAGCTGGCCAGCAGGCTCGCGCGCGAAACCGTCGCGGGCTCCGGCGAATTGTTGCATCGCTCGGAACTTGCTTCCGCCACGCTGCGCCAGAACGTCACCTCCCCCGGCGGCACCACCGCCGCCGCGCTTGAAGTGCTGATGGCGAAGGACGGAATGCAGCCGCTGATGATCCGCGCGATCGCCGCGGCGACGAAGCGTTCAAAGGAATTGGCGAAGTAAGTGGAATCGTACGGTGGGCAAAGCGACTTGTCCGCCTTAGCTCGCAGAGCGAAGGCGGAAGCGTGCCCACCGTCACGAGCGCGATGCTTGATGGTGGGCACGGCGCAAATGCGCCTTTGCCTACCCTACGGCTCCGAGCAAGCCGCTACTTTCCCGCAAACCGCTTCGTAAACATCTCGACATTGACGAGGCCGCGGGCGTGGCGGCCGTCGCCTATTCTGCGCTCGCCCTCGAAGGCTTCGACCTCGAAGCGGATCACGCGGCGTTCGACGGCTACGACCTTTCCCGTGACCCGCACCGTGGCGCCGACCAGAGAGGCGCCGAGATGGCGGATGTCGACTTCGGTGCCGACCGTGATCCATCCCGGCTGGAGATAGGGCCTGATGGCGTCGCCCGAGGCCATCTCCATTTCCAGGATCATCATCGGCGTCGCATAGACCATCGGCATATCAGGCACGAAATGCCCGACCGTGCGCTCCGGCGGCACGACGAGGCTGCGTTCCGCGCTCATGCCGACCTTGATGAAATCGCGTGCATCCATGGATTGCTCCCTTCCCTCTCCCCTTGTGGGAGAGGGTGGATCAATCGCGCCGAACGCGCGATTGAGACGGGTGAGAGGTCTCTGTCCGCGAGTGAATCTCTCGCGTCGGTAATCGCGGATAGAACCCTCATCCGGCGCGGATTTCATCCGCGCCACCTTCTCCCACAAGGGGAGAAGGAAAAAGGCAGGGTTACTTCTTCGCCGCGGCAGCCGCCGCGCGCTCCACGAAGGTCTTGCCGCCCTTCATCTTGTGGGCCAGCGGCGCTTCGTTGATCTGGATCACTACCGCATCGGCATCGACGCCGAGATTCTTCACCAGCGCCTGGGTGATGTCACGCATCATGCCGGCCTTCTGCTCGTCAGTGCGGCCGGCGGCCATGCTCACGGTAATCTCAGGCATTGGTAGTGCTCCCTTTGTTTTTGCTTACTCGCAGATTGTCATTGCCGGGCTTGCCCCGGCAATCCATCATTTTGAAGATGGATACGCGGGTCAAGCCCGCGTATGACGAATTCAGCTACCCCACTTCACGTCATGGCGCGCCAGCACCTCGCGCACCTTGGCGACGATCTCGCTCTCGCCGCAGGAAAACTGCGCCGGGCGAGTTTCGCGCCATTCCTGATTGGAAGCGATCGCGGCCGCGGCCTTCGCGCCCTCGATCAGGTCCTTGATCTGGATTTCGCCGCGCGCCTTCTCATCCGAACCCTGAATGATCACGCAAGGCGAATTGCGACGATCAGCATATTTGAGCTGGTTGCCCATGTTCTTGGGATTGCCGAGATAGAGCTCGGCACGGATGTTCGCATTGCGGAGCTCTGCGACCATCTTCTGGTAATCGGCGACGCGGTCGCGGTCGAACACGGTGACGACCACGGGCCCAAACTCCGGCCGCGTATCGAGCTTGCCGAGCATCGTCAGCGCCGCCTGCAGCCGCGACACGCCGATGGAAAATCCCGTCGCCGGCACCGGCTCGCCGCGGAAGCGCGAGACGAGGCCGTCGTAGCGGCCACCGCCGCCGACCGAGCCGAAGCGCACGAGGCGGCCCTTTTCGTCCTTGGTTTCGAGCGTGAGTTCGACCTCGTAGACGGGGCCGGTGTAATATTCGAGGCCGCGCACGACGGAAGGATCGATGCGAACGCGGTCACCGTAGCTTGACGCGGCAACCAGCGTTGAAATATCGGTGAGTTCGCTAGCGCCCGCCTGGCCAACTTCCGTATTCGCGACAAGCGTAAGGTTCGTAACGATTTCTTCGTTCGTTCCCGTCTCTGGACAAGTCGATGCGAGTACACGGTCGATAGCGTCGACCGGCAAGCCAGCTCCTTTAGTGAAGTCACCGCTCTCGTCCTTGCGCCCTTCTCCGAGCAGAGCACGGACGCCCTCTTCACCCAAGCGATCAAACTTATCGACGGCACGTAGAACTGTAAGCCGGCGCCCCGCATTCTCTTGGCCGCCTAATCCAATGGATTCAAGCACCCCATCCAGCACCTTGCGGTTATTGACCTTCACCACATAAGAGCCGCGCGGAATGCCGAGCGCCTCCATCGTGTCTGCCGCCATCATGCACATCTCGGCGTCCGCAGCCGGCGAGGCCGAGCCCACCGTGTCGGCGTCAAATTGCATGAACTGGCGGAAGCGGCCGGGGCCGGGCTTCTCGTTGCGATAGACGTAACCGGCGCGGTAGCTGCGATACGGTTTTGGCAGCGCGTCGAAATTCTCGGCTACATAACGCGCCAGCGGCGCGGTCAAATCGTAGCGCAGCGAGATCCACTGCTCATCGTCGTCCTGGAACGAGAACACGCCCTCGTTCGGCCGGTCCTGGTCGGGCAGGAATTTGCCGAGCGCGTCGGTGAACTCCATCGCCGGGGTTTCCACCGGCTCGAAGCCGTAGCGCTCGTAGACTTCGCGGATTTTCTCGACCATCTGACGCGTGGCCGCGATCGCGGCCGGGCCACGATCTTCCAGCCCGCGCGGCAGACGCGCCTTCAATTTCTGCGGTTTTTTCGGTTTCTCGGCCATGGCGGCTAGGTACCAGCCGAGGCGCGGCAGGGCAACCCGGACCGATGCCCCCTCTCCTGCGTTGGCGAAGGAAGGAGCTCGCCGCCTTCCTGGCTCCGGCTTTCGCTTAAGGGGATTCCATTCGCGCCCGAAGCGCTTCGGCATCGGCCTTCGGCATTGATTTCAGGAGCGGCTTGATGGTCTCGCCGCCGACGATCTTGTCATTGCGCATGAACATCCAGTCCGAGATGTCGGCTTCCTTGAACTCAGCCATGTCGCCGGCCTTCTTGCCGGGCAAGTCACGCGGTACATTGGCGAACCTTCCCGAATAGCGACCCTCACCGATCTTCTTCACATCGGCCATCCAAATGTGCTCGTTCCCGCTTCCCCGTTTGGGAAAGCGCGCCTTGAGGGAGTGACCGGTCTCCGACGGTTTTGGGGCATCGTAGGAGGCCCAGAACGCCGGCAGCGTGGCCCGCGCCTTTGCGATGGCAGCATTCATTTCCGGATTGCCGGAGTTGATGTCGATCACCGGCGAGCGGTCCTGGGAGCGATCCTGGGCCCAGACGTTTCCCGTGGGGGAGCCGAGAACCGCGAGGGCCGCTGCGAAGGCCGCCGCCACGACGCATTTGGAGCATATTGAGAGGGCTGGGGTCATTGTCACCGTTTTATCAACCGAAATCTATCCACAATCCGGAAAGTTGGTCGCACAAGGGCGCTGAAGAGTTCACGACTCCCGCTCGCACGGGAAGAGGGCAAAGAGGAGTGCTACTCCGTGCCTTTTGATGGCTCACTGCAGGCATGGAGGACCATGCTTGGCCGCCAACCTGGGAACCACACGTTGCGCGCCGAATTACCTGTAGGTCTCCAAAGGAGAGCGCTATGAAGAAGCTTATCACCGTCACCGCACTTACGCTGCTGTGCGGCTCGGCCTTTGCCCAGAACACCGGTCCCGCTCCGCAGACCGGCATGGAGAAGCCCGGAACGACGAGCGGCGCCAAACCAGATGGTTCGATGGACACGACCGGCATGAGCGCAACCAAGGGCAATATCAAAAGGGAAAAGGACGGTGCACCGGCCCCAAAGGACGAGAAGAAGTAAGCCGTTCGCTCATGCCGCGAGCGCATCAAGCTAAATGTCGATGAAGGAGCGGGACGTTTGGATGCGGCACCGAGGAGGCCAATGCGCCGCAGCGGCCATTGCGGACGAAGTCCGTGCTGAATGAGGGGTTTGTATCCGCGGCGCAGGCCATCGCCTGGCCTCGTGAGGTGACACCTCTCCCGCAAGGTAAGAAGGTAGATCCGCCAAGGGAAATGACGGACCTTAGGCAGCCGCGGCCTTTCCCTTGGGCTGCACTTCAGCGGTGTAGTCCGCCATCAACTGCTCGGAGATCTTGCCGGGCGTGAACCTCCAGTTCGCGATCTCGGAGACCGGCGTCACTTCGGCGGCGGTGCCGGTGATGAAGCATTCGGTGAAGCCGTCGAGTTCCTCCGGCATGATGCGGCGCTCGATCACTTCGATGCCGCGGCGCCTGGCAAGGTCGATTGTAGTGGCGCGGGTGATGCCGGCGAGAAAGCAATCGGCGATCGGCGTATGGATCGTGCCGTCCTTGATGAAGAAGATGTTGGCGCCGGTGCATTCGGCGACGCGGCCCTGCCAGTCCAGCATCATCGCGTCCGCATAGCCGGCGCGCTCCGCCTTGTGCTTACTGATGGTGCAGATCATGTAGAGGCCGGACGCCTTGGCCATCGCCGGAATCGTCGTCGGATCGGGCCGCCGGTATTCGGCCATGCCCATCCGGATGCCCTTCAGCTTCTCGGCCGGATCGAAATAGCTCGGCCAGTCCCAGGCGGCGATGGCGAGATGGATGGTATTGGATGGCGCCGACACGCCCATCATCTCCGAACCGCGCCAGGCGATCGGGCGCAGATAGGCGTCCGGCAGATTGTTCGTGTCGATCACGAGCTGCTTGGCGGCGTCGATCTCGGCGACCGACCAGGGAATCTCGAAGTCGAGGATATTGGCCGAGGCCTTCAGCCGCTCGGAATGCTCGGTGCTCTTGAAGACCCTGCCGCCATAGGCGCGCTCGCCCTCGAACACGCAGCTCGCATAATGCAGGCCATGGGTCAGGATGTGGACGTTGGCGTCGGCCCACGGCACCAGCCGGCCATCGTACCAGATGACGCCGTCGATCTTGTCGAACGAAACTCCCATGGTCTCCTCCCGGATTGGCGCTGTTTCGATGAGCCGCGCGTCAGCCCCGCGCGACTCGACGAGACGCGCGCTACTGAGGGCTTGAAGTGATCTATCGCTTGAGCGGCGGAATTATTCCGCCGCCGGTCACAGGACCTTCCTGATCCAGTCGTGCGGGTCCGCCGCGCGACCGTACTGGATGTCGACGAGCTTCTTGCGCAGCCCCATGGCGACAGGGCCGGCGACGCCGCCGCTGATCTGGAAATCGCCGCTCGCCGAACACACCTTGCCGATCGGCGAGATGACGGCCGCGGTGCCGCAGGCGAACGCCTCTTTCAGCTTGCCGCTGGCGGCATCCTTGCGCCACTGATCGATCGTGTAGAGCTCCTCGCGCACGACCGTGCCGGAATCCTTCGCCAGCGCGATAATCGAATCGCGGGTGATGCCCGGCAGGATGGTGCCGAGCGGCGGCGTCGAGAGCGAGCCGTCGTCGAATACGAAGAAGACGTTCATGCCGCCGAGCTCCTCGATATAGCGGCGCTCGACCGCATCGAGGAAGACGACCTGATCGCAGCCGTGCTCGATGGCCTCGGCCTGCGCCCGCAGGCTCGCGGCGTAATTGCCGCCGCACTTGACGGCGCCGGTGCCGCCGATCGCGGCGCGGGTATAGTTCTCCGACACCCAGATCGACACCGGCGCGGGTCCGCCCTTAAAGTAGGAGCCGACCGGTGAGGCGATGACGGCGAAGATGTATTCTGCCGACGGCTTCACGCCGAGGAAGACCTCGCTCGCGATCATGAAGGGCCGCAGATAGAGGCTGCCCTCGCCGCCCGGTATCCAGGCGCTGTCGATGCGAACGAGCTGCTCGACCGCTTCGATGAATATAGCCTCGGGCAGCGGCGCCATCGCCATGCGCTCGGCCGAATTATTAAAGCGCCTTGCGTTGGCTTCGGGGCGGAACAGGTTCACGCCGTTGTCGCGCTTGTAGGCCTTCAGGCCTTCGAAAATCTCCTGCGCGTAGTGCAGAGCAGCTACGGCTGGATCGAGCGAGAAATTGGCGCGGGGTTCGACGCGCGCGTCATGCCAGCCCTTGGCCTGGTTGTAACGGACGATCGCCATGTGATCGGTGAAAACCCGGCCGAAGCCGGGGTCCGCGAGTCGTGCCGTGCGCTCCTGCTCGGAGGTCGGGTTCGCCGCAGGCTGGATTTCGAATTTTAAGCTCATTCCCTTGCTTCCCGCTGTCGAAATCGGCGCGATTTGGCGCCGGCCTGCCTCGGTGGGCCTGCTGGCTTGATAGGTCTGGACCTTCACCGCCACGCGGCCGGTTCCTGCGCCGTCATGTCCGTGACGACATGCTTTTGCGGGATGCCGAAGTCCAGTATGTTTGCCGAAATGCCGCTCGACAATCGCACGGTAGTTCAATTTGCGGCCGTTGCCGCCATCGTTGGCTTTTCCGGCTGCCTGACACGTCACCAAGTTTGAAACGACTTAATGTTTCGTCGTGGCTGGTAGTTTTGTAACATTGAACCCAAGATATGTCAACATGACTGACATAAATTTCTCAAGGGGCCCAACCAACCCCGATTCGCAGGGGTCCGCCAGCCCTGCCCCACGGCTTGGGGAAATGCGCTGGGACATTATCGAGCTGTTGTTCTTCGCCTATCGCGACTTCGTGGGCGACGCCGACCATGAGCTCGAGGCTTTCGGCTTCGGTCGTGCCCACCACCGGGTGATGCATTTCGTCTACCGCTATCCCGGCCTCAAGGTCGCCGACCTCCTGGACGTCCTGCGCATCACCAAGCAGTCGCTTGGCCGGGTGCTCAAGCAATTGCTCGACGAGGGCTACATCATCCAGAAGACCGGCAACAACGACCGCCGGCAGCGCCTTCTTTACGCCACCCCGAAGGGCGAAGCGTTGGTGGCAAAGCTCGCAGGATTGCAGACCGATCGCATCACCCGCGCGCTTCGGGATATCAACCCCGAAGGCGTCGCGGCGATCGGCCAGTTCCTGCGCGCGATGATCGATCGCGACGACCCCGACAAGGTGTTGGAGGCGATCTTCGGGGCCGGCAGCAAGAAGCCAAGGGAGTGATCGTGGCGCAAGGAGCAACCATGGCTACAGCCGCCGCGCGCCCGCCTCGGCAACTGGCCGACGACGCCCCGCATTTGCTCTTGGTCGACGACGACCGCCGTATCCGCGATCTGCTGTCGCGGTTCCTGTCCGGCGAGGGTTATCGCGTCACGACCGCGTCGAGCGCGACCGACGCGCGCTCCAAACTGCTCGGCCTGCATTTCGATCTATTGATCCTCGACGTCATGATGCCCGGCGAAACCGGGTTCGACCTGGCGCGGTTCATTCGCACCTCGTCCTCGGTGCCGATCATCATGCTCACGGCCCGCCATGAGGCGGAGGCGCGGATCGAGGGCCTGCAGATCGGCGCCGACGATTATGTCGCCAAGCCGTTCGAGCCGCGCGAGCTGATCTTGCGGATCGGCAATATCCTCAAGCGCTCCGCGCCGCCACCGGTGGAAGCGCTGGAGCAGATCGCGTTCGGCCCTTACGTTTTCCATCTCGATCGCGGCGAGCTGCGCGAGGGCGAGGAGATCATTCACCTGACCGACCGCGAGCGCGAAATGCTGCGCATTCTGGCCAATAGCCCCGGAGAGACGGTGCCGCGCGCGGCGCTGACCAGCGGCGGCACGGTGAATGAGCGCGCAGTCGATGTGCAGATCAACCGCCTGCGGCGCAAGATCGAGCGCGATCCCGCCAATCCGCTGTTTCTGCAGGCGGTACGCGGCATCGGCTATCGCCTGGTTGCGTCGCCCTGAGCTAACTCATGAGCACGCTCGACACCGGCCTGACGCTCATCCGCAATGCGTCGCAACGCGTCTCCAGGGCCAATGGCTGGATGGGCAACGCGTTCAAGAGCTGGATGCCGACAGGCCTCTACGCCCGCGCGCTGCTGATCATGATCGTGCCGATGGTGATCCTGCAAACGGTCGTGGCATTCGTGTTCATGGAGCGGCACTGGAACACGGTGACGCGACGGCTGTCCGCGGCGGTGGTGCAGGACATCGCCAGCCTGATCGACGTCTACAAGGCATTTCCGCAGGACAAGGACCGCGCACAGTTGCGTCGCATCGGCCAACGCCTGCAACTGGTCGTCGATTTCCTCCCCGTCGGCGACATGCCACAGCCCGGGCCAAAGCCGTTCTTCTCGCTGCTCGACCAGACACTCTCGGTGCAGCTCGGCCGCCAGATCGGGCGCCCCTTCTGGATCGACACGGTCGGCAAATCCAACCTGGTCGAAATCCGCATCCAGCTCGACGACGCCGTGATGCGGGTGTTCGCGCAACGCAGCGCCGCTTATGCCTCCAATTCGGAGATCTTCATCTTCTGGATGCTCGGCACCTCCTCGATCCTGTTGATCGTCGCGGTGCTGTTCCTGCGCAACCAGATCAGGCCGATCCTGCGGCTGGCGGAGGCCGCCGAAAGTTTTGGCAAGGGACGCGAGGTGCCGAACTTCCGCGCGCGCGGCGCACGCGAGGTGCGGCAGGCGGCACAGGCGTTTCTGCAGATGAAGGCGCGCGTCGAGCGCTCGATCGAGCAGCGCACCGCGATGCTGGCCGGCGTCAGCCACGATCTGCGCACCATCCTGACCCGCTTCAAGCTCGAGCTCGCGCTGATCGGCGACAGCCCCGAGGTCGACGGGATGCGCAAGGATGTCGACGAAATGGCCGGCATGCTGGAGGCTTATCTTGCCTTCGCGCGCGGCGACAGCGGCGAGGTCGCGCAGCCGACCGACATGACGATGGCGCTGGAAGAACTGCGCAGCGATGCCGAACGCCATGGCCACACCGCGACGGTGACGTTCCACGGCCTGCCGGTCGTGACGGTGAAGCCGGCCTCGTTCAAGCGTTGCATCGCCAACCTCGTCTCCAACGCGGCGCGCCATGCCAACACGGTCGCCATTACCGGCCATCGCGACCACCGCTATCTGACCGTGACGGTCGACGACGACGGGCCTGGCATTCCCGTCAACATGCGCGAAGAAGTGTTCAAGCCGTTCCTGCGGCTCGACGATGCCCGCAACCAGGACGAGGGCGGCACGGGCCTCGGGCTCGCCATCGCCCGCGACATCGCCCGCTCGCATGGCGGCGACATCACGCTCGGCGACAGCCCAATGGGCGGCTTGCGCGCGGCGGTAAGAGTGCCGGTGTAACTTCTCCCTCGCCCCGCTCTTGCGGGGAGAGGGTCGGGGTGAGGGGCTCTCTCCGCGATCGTGATGTATCGATAGACCTGCACCCCCTCACCCGGATTGCTTCGCAATCCGACCTCTCCCGCAAGCGGGAGAGTTAAAGGAGTACGCGGATTCAGCGCGACAACGCGAATTACTGACCCTCACTTCTTCGGGATCAGCGCCTTCATCTTTTCCATGTCCTTGACGTTCATCTTCATACCGCCGGGCATGATGATGTCGCCAGGCTTCTGATCGGCCTTGCAGGCGCCCACCCATTTGGCCTCGATCGTGCTTTTGCTGTCGCGCGCGGCGCCGGCCAGGCCACCCTCGCTCTGCGAGCTCGTTTTCACGGTGTAGGCGGAATTGAAGTCGCCGGTGATTTCGGCGCGTGACTTGACCGTGATGCCGCCAATACCGCAGACGGAATCGGTGACATAGCCGGTCGCCGTCTTCTGGATATCCTGCTTGGAGCAGATCTCCTTGGCCATCGGCGCCATGGCCGTGCTCATATCCTTGTCCGTGGTCGCGTCAGTGCACTGCTGCATGGTCATCTCGGGCACCGTGCCGCCGCTCACCACCTTCATCTCCCACAGCCCGGCCTTGCGCATCGGCAATTCCACGGCGATGGCGCCGCTAGCCGGTAACACGGCCAGCAAACCTACAGCCAAACAGGACACAAGAAGCAGTCGTCTCATCCGTGCGCTCCCCTGAATTTTTCAACGCTATCGTGCGCGCGCGAAGTGACACACGCTTTGCGTGGCGAAAACATGTCCAGCCAGAGAAGCTTTGGAGGTCGCGCTCAGTAAAGCGTGCGCAGCGGCCGCTCGGCGGCGCCATAGGGCACCCAGCGGCAGGCAAACGAAACATATCCGCCGTAATTCGGCTGCACGCCGAGGAATTTCACCACCTTGCCGTAGCGGGCGCAGTGGTCGACGGCGAGCTGGCGGGCATCGGCCTGCGTCGCGAGCGTATAGGCGATGATGCCGCCGGTGTCGTTGCCCTTGAACGGCGGCACCGTGTCGATGTCGAACCACTGCGCCTGCGCCGGCGCCCCCGCCAGCATCCCACCCATGGCAATCAGGCACGCGGCCAGAATTCTTCGCATCGCAGACTCCATTTCGCTCGACGCCCACCATAGTGTGCGCCGATGGCCGTGAAAAGAATGGTTGCAGCACGGGACGGACTTGGTCGTCAGGTGTTGCCGCGCTGCACTTGACCTTGTCGGGGCTTCGCGGCACCGTCCCCTGTGTTGGTTTACCGGCGGATTCCCCATGCGCAACCTGTTCACATCCTTGAGAGCCCTCGGCCCAACGGCTGCGGCTCTCGCCCTGCTGGTCTCCAGCCACGCCGCTCAGGCCGCCAATCCGTTGGAGCTGAATTTCGGCCTGTTCGGCCCGAAATATGACGGCCGCGTCGCCGAATGCGAGCGGGCGCTGCCGACCATCGCGTCGCAATTCCAGGAGAAGGAGGGCAAGTTCTGGAATTCGGCTCTGGTGATCACCGGCTTCGGCCGGATCCACGAAACCGCGTTTCGACCCTGGCAGTCCGACAACATTCCGCGCCGCTTCTGCAGCGGCGACGTGATGCTGAGCGACGGCAAGATGCGCAGCGTGCACTACTCGATCATCGAGGATGGCGGCTTTGCCGGCTTCGGCCAAGGCGTCGAATGGTGCGTGACCGGGCTTGACCGCAACTGGGCCTATAGCCCGGGCTGCAGGGCCGCCCGGCCCTGATCCCGGCATTTCAGTCCGGTCGAGCCGGCCGGCCTGTGGGATTTTCAAATTTTGTTCTTGAAATGTTCCGGTTCCCTGCTAGGCTCCCGGTAGTCGAGTAGAGGGGCGTTCGATGCACCGGTCTGTTATTTCGCGACTTCTGATTTCGCTGACGCTTGTTGTCGTCTCCGCCGGGTTGGCGTCCGCGCAGGACCGCCGGCAGAACGCCCCGGGCGAATTCGATTTTTACGTCCTGGCCCTGTCGTGGTCGCCCTCGTTCTGCGAGGCGGCGGCCGAGCGCGGCAATAGCGGGCGTTCACAGGTCCAGTGCAGCCGCCCCTATTCGTTCGTGGTTCACGGCCTGTGGCCGCAATATGAGCGCGGCTTTCCCGAATATTGCCAGCGGCCGTCGCCGCGGCTCGACCGCAACATCATGACCTCGATGCTGGACCTGATGCCGGCGCCCGGCCTGATCTTCAACGAGTGGGACAAGCATGGCACCTGCTCCGGCCTCGGCGCCCGCGCCTATTTCGAGAGCGTCCGCAAGGCCCGCGCAGCGGTGAAAATCCCCGAGGAATTCCTCGAATTGTCCGAGCAGAAGACTATCGCCCCCGGCGATCTCGAGGCCGCCTTCATCAAGATCAACCCGGGCCTGAGCAGCTCGGCTATTTCGGTGGTCTGCTCGAGCCGCCGCCTGAGCGAGGTGCGGATTTGCCTGAGCAAGGACATGCAATTCCGCGCCTGCGACGAAATCGACCGCCGCACCTGCCGGCGTGACGAGGTGGTGATGCCGCCGGTGCGGGGCGGCTGAAGCCTGCCTTCCGTCATGCCTGCCCAGACATAGCAATCCGCCCTGCGCAGACTTGTCTACACCTGTCTGCGTCCCGGTCATCCACGGCTTTTATTGTCGTCTGCAAGGCACGTGGATGGCCGGGCCCTTTTCTCCGCCAAAGCCGCGTCAGGCAAGAATATCAAGGCTGATGTGATCGGTTAGCCCAGTCGTGCCGATCCATTGCTGCCATGATCGAAAACAAGGGAATCGTTCGAGCCCTTGAAGTCTATAGTCGTCCTGCCGTACTGCTGGGTGACGATAACCATCATCCAGCGAATAACCACTGATCGAGAAATCGACGCTGCCGCTGCCGTTGTCGACCCGAACGACATCGTTGCCATCCCCCTTGGCAAAATTGATCGTGGATTATCACCCGTCACCTTGATCTAATCGTCACCGGTGCCGGCCGTCACGGTCGAAGCTCCGCCGACTCAGTTGCCAGCGCCACTATCGACGACGGAATAATCACGGGTCGACACATGGTCATCGCCGTCGTCAGCCGACACAGGGTGATACATCCTAAGATTGAAGTTACCGGTATGACTCCGATGACCCCAGCATCTCACCAATGCAATTGGAGATGTCATCCCGCCACCCGCAGCTTGACGACATGGGTTACTTTCCTCGTCCCAATGTCGTAACCCGTCCCACCATGAACTACCGACACGCCTTTCATGCCGGCGGCTTTGCCGATGTCATCAAGCACATCGTACTGGTGCGCATGCTGACCTATCTGCAGGAAAAGCAGGCCCCGTTTCGCGTCATCGACACCCATGCCGGCGCCGGGCGCTACGATCTCACCGGTGAGGAAGCGCGCCGCGGCGGAGAATGGCTGACCGGCATTGCGCGGGTGATGCAGGCACGGTTTTCACAAACCGCGCTGCCGTTGGTGACCCCCTACCTCGACATCGTCAGGGCATTCAACGCGCCGGGCACGCTCGAGGCCTATCCGGGATCGCCCTTGATCGCCCGCGCGCTGCTGCGGCCGCAGGACCGACTGACGGCCTGCGAAATCGAGCCTGGTTCCCGCCGGCAATTGGTCGATGCGTTGCGCCGCGATAGCCAGGCGCGGGTGGTCGATCTCGACGGCTGGACCGCATTGCCGGCCTTCGTGCCTCCCAACGAGCGGCGCGGTCTGGTGCTGATCGATCCCGCGTTCGAGCAAAAGGACGAGTTCGAAAGGCTGGCCGGCGCATTCGCCGAGGCCTACGCGAAATGGCCGACCGGCAGCTATCTGATCTGGTATCCGGTGAAGACCCGTCGCGCCACCGATACCCTGGCGCGGCTGGTCGCAGGCGCTGCCGCTGCCAGCAAGCCAGCCGGAAAATGTCTGCGGCTCGAATTCAGCGTCGCTCCACAGGAGGCCGGCGGCCCGCTCGCCTCCACCGGGCTTTTGATCGTCAATCCACCGTGGACGCTTGCGGGTGAATTAAAGACAATTCTACCCGAACTCGAAAAACCGCTCGGCCAGGGCGGGGCCGGCCGGTTCAAGCTGGAGACACCCAAGCCTTAAGAGTTACGCCTAAAGCGCCAGCCTTGAACGAAAAGTGCGAATGGACCGTAGGCAATTTACGCGAAACCGTATTATGCTCAGGCCATTGGGACTGGCTTTACGTTCCGCTTCCGCGAATGGTTGCGGCGGAGTGATCAAGGCCGAATAAAATCCAAGTCGGTCGGCGGCATGGCCCCGACCGGCTCAGGTGGCCAAGCTTCCGGCAGCGAATGTCCGGTCAGCCGAAGCGCGAGGTGCGCGTAGCGGCGGAGCAATACGGGGGAGGAGTTTCCCGATGGCCATGACTGGAACAGTCAAGTTCTTCAATGGAGAACGCGGCTACGGCTTCATCAAGCCCGATGACGGCGGCCGCGATGTGTTCGTGCACATCACCGCCGTCGAGCGGGCCGGGTTGAAGGATTTGACTGAAGGGCAGCGCATTACGTTCGAGGTCGAACCGGACAAGAAGGGCAAAGGCCCCAAGGCGGTCAACCTGGTGATTTCATCGTGAGCTGACGCTCGCGCGGAACGCGGACTGAATTCTTGCTGCGAAGACTACGCTGGGCACGGCACCGCCACCCGGAGCGTTGGGCCTCGTGACGCGCAACCCAACAGGCAAAAAAAATCCCGGCGACCTACTGCCGCCGGGAGATGGTAGTCGCCAGTTTCTTGTTTTCAGAAGCGATAGTTCACGCCGGCCCGTATCAGGCCGAACCGGTAACCGTTCGACGCACCTGTAATGACGAAGTTGCTGTTGGCCAGATCGACATAGAGATATTCGATCTTGGCGCTCCAGTTCCTGTCCAGGCCCACCTCGGCGCCGGCGCCGAGCGTCCAGCCGGCATTGGTATGGGATTCCGTCAGGCCGAACGTGGCGGCGCGCAGCTCGCCGAAGGCGAGACCGCCGGTGCCGAAGAACAGGACGTTGTTGAACGCATAACCGGCGCGGCCGCGAACCGTGCCGAACCAGGGATTGGAAAACTTCCACGGCGCGAAAGTTTCTTCGGCGCCGGTCGCCTGAATGTCGCCCTCGAGGCCGAACACCCACGGTCCGTTCTGCCAATTATAGCCGGCCTGGACGCCGCCCACAAAGCCGGACGGCTTGGTCGGATTGTTTGCGACCGAACCCCAGGCATAGCCGAGGTTGCCGCCGAGATAAGGGCCGGCCCAGCTATCGGGACGGTACAGCGTCGGGTTGGCTGTCAAGGGTGCGCGCGATCCGTAGAGATCGGCTGCCTGTGCCGACACGGTCCAGCCTGCAGCGATCAGCGCCAGCGCGCCCGACACCACCTTGCTCATCACGCAACTCCACGCAACACCGCGACCCGCCGGTCGAAGAGACCGGCTTGGTTACGGAACTCCACTTTTTTCGCTAAGATTTATCGAGAGTTTTAAGTTAAAGGGTTGTTAAGCCGGATTACTTGCCCGCTCATCATTCTTAAGAATGCGTTACCGGCGCCCTCTCCCGCGAGCGGCTGGCGATGCTGCCCTGCAGCGCTTAATTTAGGCCCATGGATCACGATTCTACCGACCATCCGAAGCCTCCGCGCAAGGCGCGGCGGGGTTCCCAGCCGGACTTGCCGCCACAGGACCTGACCGCCGCCGACATCGATCCCGCGACATCAGCCGCCGAGGAAGACGACGAGGCGCGCCTGCCGGAAGCGCCCGAGGAGCCTGCCGAGGCGATTGCCGAAGGCCCGCTGGCGGTCGGCCACACGGCCATCGAAAACGCGGTGAGGCTGGCGCCGACCTCGCCCGGCGTCTACCGCATGCTCAATGCCTCCAGCGACGTGCTCTACGTCGGCAAGGCCAAGAACGTCCGCAAGCGGCTGTCGTCCTATGCCCGCGTCAATGCGCCCTTGCCGGCGCGCATCCTGCGCATGATCGCGGCGACGGTTACGGTCGAGATCGTCTCCACCACGACTGAGACCGAAGCGTTGCTGCTGGAAGCCAACCTGATCAAGCAGCTGCGGCCGCGCTTCAACGTGCAACTGCGCGACGACAAGTCGTTTCCCTACATTCTGATCACCGGCGACCATTGGGCGCCGCAGATCCTCAAGCATCGCGGCGCGCAAACAAGGCCCGGACGATATTTCGGGCCGTTCGCCTCCGCCGGCGCCGTCAACCGCACCATCACGGCGCTGCAGCGCGCGTTCCTGATCCGCTCCTGCACCGACGGCTTTTTCGAGAGCCGCACCCGGCCGTGCCTGCTCTACCAGATCCGCCGCTGCTCGGGGCCCTGCACGCGCGAGATCGATTTTCCCGGCTATAGCGAGCTGGTGCGCGAAGCGAACGACTTCCTGTCCGGCCGCAGCCACGCCGTGAAGCAGCTGCTCGCCGGCGAGATGGAGAAGGCATCCACCGAACTCGAATTCGAGACCGCGGCGCTGTATCGCGACCGTCTCGCCGCGCTGTCGGCGATCCAGTCGCAGCAGGGCATCAATCCGCGCACCGTGGAAGAAGCCGATGTGTTCGCCATCCATCAGGAAGGCGGCTATTACTGCGTGGAAGTGTTCTTCTTCCGCACCGGCCAGAACTGGGGCAACCGCGCCTATTTCCCGCGCGCGGAGAAGTCGTTTACGCCGGAGGAAGTGCTGGCCTCGTTCCTCGCGCAATTCTACGACGACAAGCCGCCGCCGAAACTGATCCTGCTGTCGCACGACATTGAGGAATGCCAATTGCTGGCCGACGCACTTTGCGTGAAGGCCGGCTACAAGGTCGAAGTCTCGGTCCCCAAGCGCGGCGAGAAAAAGGAATTGGTCACGCATGCGCTGACCAATGCGCGCGAGGCGCTTGGCCGCAAACTAGCCGATACGGCGACGCAGAGTCGTCTCCTGGAATCGATAGCCGCCACGCTCGGACTGCCGCAGGTGCCGAAGCGCATCGAGGTCTACGACAACAGCCACATCCAGGGCACCAACGCCGTCGGCGCGATGATCGTGGCGGGACCGGATGGCTTCATCAAAAACCAGTATCGCAAGTTCAACATCAAGTCCGAGGGACTGACGCCGGGCGACGACTACGCGATGATGCGCGAGGTGCTGGAGCGGCGCTTCAAAAGGCTGTTGAAGCCGCCGGAGGGCGACGCGGCCAAAGCGAAAGCCGACGACGATTCGTTCCCGCAATGGCCCGACCTCGTCATCATCGACGGCGGCCGCGGTCAGCTCAACGCTGTCAGGGAGATTTTCGGGGGTCTGGGACTTACCCAGGTCTCGCTGATGGCGGTGGCAAAGGGCCCGGACCGCGATGCCGGGCGGGAGACCCTGTTCATGCCGGACCGCGAAGCCATCAAGCTCGAACCGCGCGATCCCGTGCTGTATTTCATCCAGCGGCTGCGCGACGAGGCGCATCGCTTCGTGATCGGCTCGCACCGCAAACTGCGGAAAAAAGACATCAGGGAAGCCGGTTTGCAGGAAATCCCGGGCATCGGCCCGTCACGCAAACGTGCCTTGCTGCATCACTTCGGAACGCTGAAGGAGATCGAGCGGGCATCGATTGCGGACCTCGGCAAGGTTCCGGGCGTTAGCGCCGAGAGCGCCCGCAAGATCTTCGAGTTTTTCCATGCACAGGCGGGTTAAGGGGACTTGGGTCAAAGGCATGTCATTTGGGCGTCGCCTGCGACAGATGATCTAGGCCCGCACGGTTGACCTTCACGTTCCAGCGGTATTGGTAAGACGGATGAACATCGCAACAGCCAAAGGGCAGACCAAGACCCTGTCCCTGCCGAATATCCTGACCTACGCCCGTATTGCCGCCATTCCGGTGGTGGTCGGCTGCGTTTTCGCCCAGTCCATCCTGGACGGCCCGCTGTGGCTGCGCTGGGTGGCCCTGGCCGTCTTCATTGCCGCTGCGGTGACGGACTACCTCGATGGCTACTATGCGCGAATCTGGGACCAGCAATCCGCTTTCGGCCGCATGCTCGATCCGATCGCCGACAAGCTCCTGGTAGCGTCCTGCCTCTTGATGCTGGCAGCCGACAGCAGCATCCATGGCTGGACCCTTTGGGCAGCTATCGTCATCCTGTGCCGCGAAATCCTGGTCTCGGGCTTGCGGGAATATCTCGCGGCGTTGCGGGTCAGCGTACCCGTGACCAAGCTGGCAAAATGGAAGACCACGATCCAGCTCGTCGCGATCGGCTTCCTGATTGCCGGGGAGGCCGGCGAGCAGTTGCTGCCCGCGACCACCCTGATCGGCATCGTCTTGTTGTGGATGTCGGCGATCTTCACCATCTACACCGGCTACGACTATTTCCGCGCCGGCATCCATCACCTCATCAAGGAGGATGAGGGATGAGGATCAAATATTTCGCCTGGGTGCGCGAACGGATCGGCGTGGCGGAGGAAACCGTCGAGCCGCCGGCCGACGTGCGCACGGTGAGCGATTTGATCGGCTGGCTCTCCAGCCGCGGCGACACCTACGCCTATGCCTTCGAAAGGCCGAAGGTGATCCGCGCCGCGATCGACCACGCCCATGTCAAGCCGGACGCCGCGATATCAGGCGCGCGCGAGATTGCGTTCTTCCCGCCGATGACCGGCGGTTGATCTTTACCCATGTCCGTCACCGCGACCATTCGCATCCAGGAAGCCGATTTCGACGCTGCGCAGGAGATCGCGGCGCTCACCAAAGGTCGCACCGATATCGGCGCAGTCGTCACCTTCAGCGGCATTTGTCGCGGCAGCGAGAACGGCGAACCGATCGCGGCGCTGACGCTTGAGCATTATCCCGGCATGGCGGAAGCCGAAATCGGGCGCCACGCCGATGAAGCGCTGTCGCGCTGGCCGTTGCAGGGTCTCACCATCATTCACCGGTTCGGCCGCATCGCGCCGGGCGAGAACATCGTGCTGGTGGTGACGGCGTCACCGCATCGCCAGGCAGCCTTCGAAGCAGCGGAATTCCTGATGGACTACCTCAAGACCAACGCGCCGTTCTGGAAGCGCGAGGAAAGCAAAAAAGGCACGAGCTGGATCGAAGCCCGCGACCATGACGACGCCGCCGCGGCGCGCTGGACCAAATCCTGATGGCCAAGCGTGCGAAACCTGCGGCGAAGCGCAGCGCCAGCCCAACAAAACTGCCCAAGGTCGGCGCGGGCGAATTGGTGACGCTGCTCGATTTCGTCCGCTACGCCGTCAGCCGCTTCGTCGAAGCCAGGCTGGTATTCGCCCACGGCACCACCGATCCGGTGGCGGAAGCCGCCTTCATCGTATGCGAGGCGCTGCATCTGCACCCTGATCAATTCGAGAGTTTCGCGACCGCGCGGGTCACGGCGGCTGAAGGCAAAAAGATCCTCGATCTGATCGCGCGCCGCGTCACGACACGAAAGCCCGCGGCCTATCTCGTCAACAAGATCTACATGCGCGGCCTGCCCTTCTATGTCGACGAACGCACCATCGTGCCGCGCTCCTTCATCGGCGAATTGCTGGACCAGCATTTCGGCGGCGACGGCGACGAAGAGGCCGGTTCGCTGATCACGGAAGCGGGCGCGGTGGAGAGCGTGCTCGACCTCTGCACCGGCTCGGGGTGCCTTGCCATTCTGGCCAGCCGGAATTTTCCGAATGCCGCGGTCGACGCAGTGGATATCTCAAAGGACGCCCTCGAAGTCGCCGCGCGCAATGTCGGGGATTACGGGCTTGAGGATCGCCTCACGCTGTACCGCGGCGACCTGTTCAAGCCGCTGAACAGCAAGCGCTACGACCTCATCATTTCCAATCCGCCCTATGTCGATGCGCAAGGCATGGCCGGCCTGCCGCGCGAATGCCGCGCCGAACCAAAGCTCGCCTTCGACGGCGGCGCTGATGGCCTCGATATCGTCCGCCGCATCCTCGACGAGGCGTCCGCGCACCTGACGCCGCAGGGCGGACTGCTATGCGAGATCGGCCGCTGCCGTCCGCAGCTCGAAGCCGCCTATCCGCATCTGCCGCTGCTCTGGCTCGATACTGAGGATTCCGAGGGCGAGGTATTCTGGATCGCTGCGACCGATCTTTGACCCGGCATATTGCGGGGAAATATCACGGCGTACTGGCGTTCCCGTTCAGCGGCGAAACTGATAGATTGGCAGCTAATCGCTGCCCCGAACATCAAAGAGGCCGCCCATGCTGGACAAGAGCCCCCGCCCTACCCCCGTCAATGTTCCGAACGATCTCGCCGCGCACTGGATGCCGTTCACCGCGAACCGGGCGTTCAAGAAAAACCCGCGGCTGCTCGCCGGCGCCAAGGACATGCATTACTTCACCGTCGACGGCCGCAAGATCATCGACGGCGCCTCGGGCATGTGGTGCACCAATGCCGGCCACGGCCGCACCGAGATTTCGGCGGCGATCGCCAAGCAGGCCGAGGCGCTCGACTATGCGCCGCCGTTCCAGTTCGGCATTCCGCAGGCGTTCGAACTCGCCAGCCGCATCGCCGAGCTCGCCCCCGCCGGCCTCGACCACGTGTTCTTCTGCAATTCCGGCTCGGAAGCCGCCGACACCGCGCTCAAGATCGCGCTGGCCTATCACCAGATCAACGGCCAGGGCAGCCGCATCCGCCTGATCGGCCGCGAGCGCGGCTATCATGGCGTCGGCTTCGGCGGCACCTCCGTCGGCGGCATCGTCGGCAACCGAAAACTGTTCGGCTCGCTCTTGACGGGCGTCGACCATTTGCCGGCGACCTATGACCGCGAGAAGCAGGCCTTCAGCACGGGCGAGCCTGAATATGGCGCGCATTTCGCCGACGAGCTCGAACGCCTCGTCAATCTGCACGGCGCCAACACCATTGCTGCCGTGATCGTCGAGCCGATGGCGGGATCGACGGGCGTGCTGCCGGCGCCGAAGGGCTATCTCAAGCGGCTGCGCGAGATCACCCAGAAGCACGGCATCCTCCTGATCTTCGACGAGGTCATCACCGGATTTGGCCGGCTCGGCTTTGCCTTCGCCGCCGAACGCTACGGCGTGGTGCCTGACATGCTGACCTTCGCCAAGGGCGTCACCAATGGCGCCGCCCCGATGGGCGGGGTGCTGGTGCGCGACACCATCCACGACGCCTTCATGAGCGGGCCGGAATACGCCGTCGAACTGACCCATGGCTACACCTATTCGGCGCATCCACTGGCCTGCGCCGCGGGCCTTGCCACCCTCGACATCTATCGTGACGAGAAGCTGTTTGAGCGTGCTCATGGGCTGGAGCCGAAATTCGCCGACGCCGTGATGTCGCTGCGCAGCGAGCCCGGCGTCGTGGATATCCGCACCATCGGCCTGACCGCTGGCATCGACCTCGCGCCGATGGCCGATGCGCCGGGCAAGCGCGGCTTTGCCGGGCTCAATAGCGCCTTCCACGACAACGATTTGATGGTGCGGGTGGCCGGCGATACCCTGGTGCTGACCCCGCCCCTGATCATCACCGAAGATCAGATCGGCGAGATCATCGACAAGGTCGCCAAGGTGATCCGCGCGACGGCGTAGCGGCTGCATCGGCTCCGACCGGGCAGGAACATTCGAAACTAGCCCGCGTTGATTCCGCCGGCGGGAAAGCGGTCATGCCTCCGCCGGTTGAGGGATGCGGACATGCTCGCGCCTTCGAGCAGCTTGCTGCGTGCCGGGATGGAACTGAAGCTGAACCAGGTCAAGCTGGCGACGCGATCCTATCTGCGAGACCGCACCGATCAGGCGACCTCGACTATCACTTCTTATGCCATCGCCGCCGGTCTGTTCGCCGCGGCCGGCATTTTCATGGTCGCCGCCTGGTTCGTCGGCATCACCGCGCTGTTTCGCTGGATCGAGATCCATTACGGGCAGTTTTGGGCTTTCGGCGCGGTCGGCGCCTTGCTGGCGATGATCGCCGCAATTTGCGCGGGGCTCGCTACCGTTAAACTTAGGCAAAAGATGCCGCACTTCCCCTCGCTCGCCAGCCGCCTGCGCGTGGCGGTCAAGGCCAGTCCGCTCAAACCAGACCAGATCGGAGCCGCGAAGGACACCGCCAGGTCGATTTTACAGACGCCTCCGGCACCGCCAGCGAGCAACCGCGGCAGGCGCCGGTCCCCCTCAAGGGACAACAGGCATTTGCAGGCCGGCCTTATCCTGATCGCGACCTTGCTGGGCTTGGCGGCAACGCGACGGCGACGGCAGGCGCGACGGATGGAGATCTGACAGCGCACAAGGCGCCTCCGACGCGGCGCTCGGTTTCCAGTTCCGGCCGTGTCCAAAGAACACTAGCTCTGCGAATCAACATTGGTGCTAAGGTTGCGGCGCCGGGGACAGCGCAAGTTGGATGACATCTGAAACTTCCGTGTTTTCCCGGGTAAGACCAGTTCGGACCTGAGGGCGCAGCGCGCGACATGATTCGCATTTCGACGATTTTCATCGCCATCTGCATGGTGCTGGTTGCAGCCTCCCTCGGCCTCGTCCTGCATGCGGTGGCGGGTTTCAGCGGCACCGAATCCGCGATCGTCGCGCTTACCGCGTTGACCTTTCTGATCCTCTACAACGCCGTGTCGATGCGGCTGCGCGACCGCTCCGATGTTGGCGGCCAGATCGCCGATTTGTCCCGCGGCACCGCCGACCTTGCCCGCCAAGTCGCCGAATTCGGCCGCCGCCTCGCCGCCGTCGAGGGCCGACTGGTGTCGGCGAACTCCGCAAGCTCCGATCGCATCCAGGCCGTGGTCGGCGAGATCAGCGAACTCGGCGTGCTGGTCAAGCAACTGGCCGTCTCGGTGGCGAGCCATGAAGATCTATTGGCCTCGGGTGCGGCGGCCGCAGCCTCCGCCCCGGCGGCCCGGCCGGATCCCGAACCCCAGCACGAACCGGCGGTCGCCGCCGAGCAACCGGCGCCGCTCGCCAGATCCGCGCCGACCACAGCCGCAAAGCCGGCTGCGGTGGCTGCGGAAGCCGCTTCGCCCTCGCGCAACCAGCCGCAACTGCTTGCCGCGGTGAAGAACGCCATCGAGGAGAGCCGGCTCGACATCTACCTGCAGCCGATGGTGACGCTGCCGCAGCGCAAGGTGCGCTTCTATGAGGCGGTGACGCGGCTGCGCGACGACAAGGACCAGGTCCTCGCCGCCGATGATTTCATCCCCACCGCCGAAGCCGGCGGGCTCATCGGCAAGATCGATCACATGGTGATGCTGCGCTGTGTCCAGGTGTTGCGCCGCCTGATGGTGCGCAACAAGGACGTCGGCGTGTTCTGCAACGTCTCGGCGGCGACGCTCGGCAATCCCGCCAATTTCGCGCAATGCCTCGACTTCCTCGAGGCCAATCGGGCGCTGGCGTCGTCCTTCGTGCTCGAATTCAAGCAGGCGACGTTCCGCCATCTCCGTCCGACCGAAATCGAGAATCTCGCCGCGCTGTCGCAGCGTGGCTACCGCTTCTCGATCGACCATGTCACCGACTTGCGGATCGAGCCGCGCGACCTTGCCGATCGCGGCGTCCGCTTCATCAAGGTACCGGCGGCATTGCTGCTCGATCCCAAGCAGAGCTCGACCTCGGACATCCACCCTTCCGACCTTTCCGACCTGCTCGGCCGTTTCGGCATCGACCTGATCGCCGAGAAGATCGAGGGCGAGCGCGCGGTGGTGGACCTGCTCGACTATGACGTACGGTTTGGACAGGGTTTCCTGTTTGCGCCGCCGCGGCCGTTGCGGCCCGAGGGGGCATCTGCTACCGGCGGGGCGGCAGCAAACAAGGAATCCACCAATCCCAATGGCCCCAGCAACACGGTCCCCATGGCCAGCCCGGCCACAGAGCCCCCGATGCGGGCGACCGGCAATGCCGCACTGGCGCGCCGTGCCGCAGGACCGGCCTAACAGGCTTCCGACATCATGACTTCATTGCGCTTCGTCGAGCGGTTGAGCGACCTCGTGAACGGCGTGGAGGTCATCCTCTCCGACATCTGGGGCGTGGTGCATAACGGGCTAGAATCCTTTCCCGAAGCCTGCGAGGCGCTGCATACCTATCGCCAGCGCGGCGGCACCGTCATCCTGATCACCAACGCGCCGCGGCCGGCCGATTCCGTGCAGCGGCAATTGCGCAAGCTCGGCGTCGCTGACGAAACCTACGACGCCATCGTCTCTTCCGGCGACCTGACCCGAAGCTTCGTCGCCGACCATCCCGGCAAGAAAATATTCTGGATCGGACCGGAGCGCGATTCGTCGATCCACCGCGGGCTCGACGCCGTGATGGCGCCGCTGGAGCAGGCCGACTACATCATCTGCACCGGCCTGTTCGACGACGAAACCGAGTCGGCAGAAGACTATCGCGCGATGCTGCTGCAGGCGCGCGAGCACAAGCTGCCGCTGGTTTGCGCCAACCCCGACATCGTCGTCGAACGCGGCGACCGCCTGATCTATTGCGCGGGCGCCGTCGCCGAACTCTATCGCGAGCTTGGCGGCGAGGCGATCTTCTACGGCAAGCCGCACCGGCCGATCTATGAACGCGCTATGGCGCTCGCCGCCGAACGCCGCGGCCAGCCGACCTCGCTCGACCGTGTGCTGGCGATCGGAGATTCGGTGCGGACCGACCTCACCGGCGCGCTAGGCTTCGGAATCGATTGTCTTTTCCTGACCCGCGGCATCCATTCCGAGGAATTCGAGGGCATCGACCAGCTCGATCCGGCCTCGGTGAAGGAGCTGTTCGGTCATCCGCCCCGCGCGCTGATGCGGGAATTGCGCTGGTAGCATCGCGCGTACATGCCGTCCCAAAAACGCGAATGCCCGGGGACAAGCCCGGGCATGACGAAAAAATCTATGATGTGGTTCAGCGCTTACGCCGTCGCCATATCCGGAAAGACCGCCTCGATCTTGGTCTTCAGCGTCGCCGCGTTGAACGGCTTGACGATGTAATTGTTCACGCCGGCCTTCTTGGCCGCGATCACGTTCTCGGTCTTGGATTCCGCAGTGATCATGATGAAGGGCGTGGTAGCCAGGTTGGGGTCGGCGCGGACTTCCTTGAGCAGGTCGTAGCCGGTCATCGGCTCCATGTTCCAGTCGGAAATCACCAGCCCGTATTTCTTGCCGCGCATCTTGTTGAGGGCAGCCGAGCCATCGCTGGCATCGTCGATATTGTCGAAGCCGAGCTGCTTCAGAAGATTTCGGATGATGCGGATCATGGTGCTGTAGTCATCAACCACCAGAACCGGCATAGACAAATCAACCGCCATCTTTTCCCCCACTCAACGCTTACGCCACAATTATTCGACAGGCCTGCGCGACCCGCAGTCCTCTCCCCACCTCTAGCATCCAGCCCTTAAACAGCCCGTAAACGGCCGGAGCCGGATTGCATCCGTTTTGGTCCAACCCTCCCCGCTTGACTTCAGCAGGCCCCCCGCGTCACGGTCCGGCCGCGTTCACCGAGCCGAAATTTCTGAAGAATCCCTGAAATGACTGGTTTTACCGTTATCCGAGACACCACCCCTGCCGCCGACATCCCCCGCGGGGCGGTGGTCGCCATGGGCAATTTTGACGGCGTCCATCTGGGCCACCGGGCCGTGATCGACGCCGCCCTGCGGATGGGCAGCGCCCACGGCAAGCCGGCCTTTGCCCTTACCTTCGAGCCGCATCCGCGCACCTTTTTCAGCCCGAACAGCCCGCAATTCCGTCTCTCCGACGAGGCCAGCAAGCTGCGGCTGCTGGCCGGAACGGGACTAGACGGCGCGGTCGTGATGACCTTCGACAAGACCCGCGCCGGAACCTCGGCGCAAGATTTCATTCACCATGACCTGATTGAGCGCCTCGGCGTCAGCGGCATTGCAGTCGGCTACGACTTTCATTTCGGCAAGGGCCGTGCCGGTTCGCCGAGCCTGCTGGTCAGCGAGGGGCCGCGGCTCGGCATCGAGGTCGACGTCCAGGCCCATGTCGATATCGAGGAGCGGCCGGTGTCCTCCAGCGCGATCCGCATGGCGTTGGCGGAAGGCCAGATTGACGAAGCCACCGCCATGCTGGGCGGGCCGTGGTTCGTCAGCGGCGAGGTGATCCATGGCGAGAAGCGTGGCCGCGACCTCGGCTACCCCACCGCCAATATCCGCCTCGACAAGAATTGCAGCCTGAAGCACGGCATCTATGCGGTGCGGATCGGCCGCGGTGCAGAGCGGTTCGATGCGGTCGCCAGCTTCGGCCGCCGCCCGACCTTCGACAATGGTGCGCCGCTTCTGGAAGTGTTCCTGTTCGACTTCAAGGGCGACCTCTATGGCACGGTGCTCGACGTCGCCTTCATCGGATTCATCCGCGACGAACTGAAATTCGACAACATCGAAGCGTTGATACGTCAGATGGATGATGACAGCGCCAGGGCGCGCGCGGCCCTTGCTGCAGCGCCGGACGCATTTCCCAGGCTCGGAACGATCGGTTGAACAAGACAGAAAAACAAAAAATGCTGGCCGGCGAGCTCTATCGCCCCGGCGATCCCGAGCTGCAGGCGGATGCCGTCGCCAACAAGGCCTGGCTCGCGCGCTACAATGCGGCGCTTGCAGCGCCTGTGGCTGAGCGGCATGCGCTGCTCTCAGCACATTTCGGCCATGTCGGAACCAGTGCCGTAATCCGTCCGCCGTTCTTTTGCGACTATGGCTACAACATCCGGCTCGGCGACGAGGTGTTTCTCAACTTCAACTGCGTCATCCTCGACGTGGTCGAAGTCGTGATCGGCGACCGCACCCAGATCGGACCGGCGACTCAAATCTATGCTGCCGACCACCCGCGCGACGCCGAAACGCGACGAACGGGGCTCGAATTGGGGCGCCCGGTGCGGATCGGCAGCGATGTCTGGATCGGCGGCGGCGCCATCATCCTGCCCGGTGTCACGATCGGCGACGGCGCTGTCATCGGCGCCGGCAGCGTGGTCACGCGCGATGTCGCCGCAGGCGTGACCGTCGCCGGAAACCCGGCCCGGCCACGCTCGAGCTGAAACCTCCGCCGAGCCTTCGGGCCTTTTCGATTGGCTGCTATGGCGAGCCGGCAACGAGGCGGGAATCGAGGGGCGCGTCCACGACCTCCTCAATATCAACCTTTGCAGCACCCCGATGGCCGGGATTGAGGAGAAAATTCCAACCACGGGGAACGATGACCGATGGCACCTGCAACAATGCCGTTGCGGCGCGATCGAGCCACTCGTCACCGATCCGTCGCGTCACGTCAGGCCGCTCGCGCCAATCGGCGGCCAGCCGATCGACATCGACCTTTTGAATCTCGATCGCCTCGGAAACGCGTATTCGCAGCAATCGGTGTGTTGAGGGGATCAGATCGCGATCCATATGAACCAGTAGCTCGAGCAGCGCGCTTGCCGGATGGTCCGCCAGATAGACGATCCGCTTGCCGCGCGTATGCCACCGGCCGGCTGCCCGCAGCCCGCCCTCGCCGGACAGATCTGCGTAATTCGATATCCGCCAAAGCTCCATCGAACTAGCTCAGGCGAAAATTCCCTGATCGATTTGTTCAAGCGCTTCGCGAACTACCGCAGCGCCGAGTTCGTCCTTCATCAACTCGAGCGGTATTTGGCCCGACATCGAGGCATTCGGACGGCGCAGCCAGGCCTTCGCCTTCTTCCCGTCACCAAAAACACGGTCTGCCAGCGCTTCGATCTCCAGGACGCGGAACAATTCGTGCCGTTGGCTTGATGCCGAGACAGGACGCCGCTGAACGCGATGCCGCACCGGCTTGGCCTCGAACATCATTTCTCCACCGGCAGAGGGATTAATACGCTTGCCGGATTTCGCCGCGGGATTCTTGACCACGACGAATTTCGCAAAACCGGGGACGAGGAATACGCCGTTTTTCTTCAGCTCTTTCTGAGCGGCGGCCGGCAGCTTCTCCAGCGCAGCTTTCCCAACCTGCTGCAGCTCGCCGCGACGGCGCAGATCCTTCAAGTCCTCGTAAACTTGCGCGCGGGTCTTCGGACTCATGAATTTCTCTTCAATAATCAATAGATTAGTATCTCTGGAAGATTCTGCAACCAGCCGTTCCCCAATCCAAAGTGGCCGCATCGAAGTATCCGGCGCCACGGCCCGATGACCGCGGTGACGACCGATGCCGGTCCATGGAGGGAATGTCGACTGACCGCCCACGAAGAATAAGGCTTGAGGCGTCGCCCTTTGCGATTTTCCCGGCCCCCTGCTATGGAAAGCCCCATGTTTGCGCGGCGCACCATCAGCATTAGCGGCCCGGCTTCCGCCTGAGCTTTGGCTCGGCGCAAGACCGGGATTTTCCTGTTCACCCCGCAATATCCGCTTTTCAGCGCCGCCTTCGAGCCAACCAGAGCATTCATGTCCCAACAGCCGCAAAAGTCCGACGTCACAGACTATTCGAAAACCCTGTTCCTGCCGCAGACGGAATTCCCGATGCGCGCCGGCCTGCCGCAGCGCGAGCCGGAGATCCTCAAATATTGGAACGAGATCGACCTCTACGGAAAGCTGCGCGAGAGTGCCGAGGGCCGCGCCAAGTTCGTGCTGCATGACGGGCCGCCCTACGCCAACGGCAACATCCATATCGGCCACGCGCTGAACAAGATCCTCAAGGACGTTGTCACCAAGAGCCAGCAGATGCTCGGCTTCGATTCCAACTACGTGCCCGGCTGGGACTGTCATGGGCTGCCGATCGAGTGGAAGATCGAGGAAGAGAACTACCGCTCCAAGGGCAAGCCGAAGCCGGACTTCCGCGACTCCACGGCGATGGTGGCGTTCCGGAAAGAGTGCCGCGCCTATGCGACGCACTGGCTCAACGTGCAGCGCGAGGAGTTCAAGCGGCTCGGCATCATCGGCGACTGGGACCATCCCTACGCCACCATGAGCTATCCGGCCGAAGCGCAGATCGCGCGCGAATTGATGAAGTTCGCCGCCAACGGCACGCTCTATCGCGGCTCCAAGCCGGTGATGTGGAGCGTGGTGGAGAAGACGGCGCTGGCGGAGGCCGAGGTCGAATACGAGGATTACACCTCCGACATGGTGTGGGTGAAATTTCCGGTCACCTCGCCCGCGCATGGCGTGCTGGCGGAAGCGTCCGTGGTGATCTGGACCACCACGCCGTGGACGCTGCCGGGCAACCGCGCCATCTCGTTCTCGCCGAAGATCGCTTATGGCCTTTACAAGGTCACCGATGCACCCGCTGACAATTGGGCAAAGACCGGCGATCTCCTGATCCTTGCCGACGCGCTTGCTGGAGAAGTATTCAAGCAGGCGCGCGTCACCGCCTACGAGAAGCTGCGCGACCTGCCCGGCGACACGCTCGACGCGGTGGAATGTGCCCATCCGTTGCGAGGCTTCAGCGGCGGATATGAGTTCACCGTGCCGCTGTTGTCCGGTGACCACGTCACCGATGACACCGGCACCGGCTTCGTCCATACCGCACCGGGCCACGGCCGCGAGGACTTCGACGCCTGGATCGCGAACGTGCGCGAGCTGGAGGCCCGAGGCATCCACCCCGTGATCCCCTACACTGTCGACGAGAACGGCGCTTACACCGATCATGCACCGGGCTTCACCGGCAAGCGCGTCATCAACGACAAGGGCGAGAAGGGCGACGCCAACGAGGCCGTCATCAAGGCGCTGGTCGAAGCCGGCAAGCTGCTCGCGCGCGGCCGGCTCAAGCATCAATATCCGCATTCCTGGCGCTCGAAGAAGCCAGTGATCTTCCGCAACACGCCGCAATGGTTCATCGCGATGGACAAGGACATTGCGGTGGATGGCAAGACCAGGCCCGGCGACACGCTGCGCGCCCGCGCGCTGCACGCGATCTCGGTGACGCAGTGGGTGCCGCCCGCCGGCCAGAACCGCATCAACGGCATGATCGCCGGCCGCCCCGACTGGGTGATCTCGCGCCAGCGCGCCTGGGGCGTGCCGATCGCCGTGTTCGTGCGCGAGAGGGGCGACGGCTCGGCTGAAATCCTGCAGGACGAAATCGTCAACCAGCGTATCTGCGAAGCCTTCGCGGAAGAAGGCGCCGATGCGTGGTACATGGAAGGCGCCCGCGAGCGCTTCCTCGGGGACCGCGCGGCTGAGGACTGGAAGAAGGTCGACGACATCTGCGACGTCTGGTTCGATTCCGGCTCGACCCACGCCTTCGTGCTGGAAGACCGACAGAATTTTCCCAGCCTCGGCAACATCGTCCGCAAGGTCGATGGCGGCGAAGATACCGTGATGTATCTCGAAGGCAGCGACCAGCATCGCGGCTGGTTTCATTCCTCGCTGCTGGAAAGCGCCGGCACGCGTGGCCGCGCGCCCTATGATGTCGTGCTCACCCATGGCTTCACGCTGGACGAGAACGGCCGCAAGATGTCGAAATCGCTCGGCAACACCGTCGAGCCGCAGAAGGTGATGAAGGATTCGGGCGCGGATATCCTGCGTCTCTGGGTCTGCGCCACCGACTATGCCGACGACCAGCGCATCGGCCCCGAGATCCTGAAGAACACCATCGAGACCTACCGCAAGCTGCGGAACTCGATCCGCTGGATGCTCGGCACGCTGCGTCATTTCGACCCCAGTGATGCGGTCGCCCATGGCGACATGCCCGAGCTGGAGCGGCTGATGTTGCACGAACTCGCCAAACGCGCGGCAACCGTGCGCCAGGCCTATGCCGAGTTCGACTACAAGACAGTGGTCGCGACACTTGCGGCGTTCATGAACACCGAATTGTCGGCGTTCTATTTCGACATCCGCAAGGACACGCTCTATTGCGATCCGCCGTCATCGGTCGCGCGCAAGGCGGCGCTGACCGCGATCGACATCATCTGTGACGCGATCCTGCGCTGGCTGGCGCCGGTGCTCAGCTTCACGACCGAAGAAGCGTGGCGGATGTACAAGCCGGAGGCGGAAGCCTCGGTGCATCTGACGCTGTTTCCGGAAGGGTTTGACCAGTTCCGCGACGAAGCACTCGCCGCGAAATGGGAGACCATCCGCGATGTCCGCCGCGTCGTCACTGGTGCACTTGAACTGGAACGCGCCGCCAAGAACATCGGCTCCTCGCTGGAGGCGTCGCCCTTGGTCTACGTGTCGGACAAGAACATCTTCAACACGCTGATCGACATCGACCTGGCGGAAGTCTGCATCACCTCGAACGCGATGGTGACCAATGACGACGCGCCGGCAAGCGCATTCACCCTCGCCGACGTGCCTGGCGTTGCCGTCGTGGTCGAAAAGGCCATGGGCACCAAATGCGCGCGCTCCTGGAAGATCCTGCCAACCGTCGGCGAAGACGCCGAATATCCCGACGTCTCCCCGCGCGATGCGCAGGCCTTGCGGGAATGGAAGGCGCTAGCCGAGGGCGTGAAGCCGGTTGCTGCGGTTGAAGCACGCGCCAAGCCCGTCGCGTTGGTCGAGAAGCAAGTTGTCGAACCAGTGCAGCCAACGGAGGAAGTGCCGGAGCAGGCTGATTCAGCAGAGGTGACCGCGGATCAGACCAGCAAGAAGGTCAGAGCCAAGAAGCCTGCGAAAGCCACGGCTGCGGAAACGACCGACAAGGCCACGGCAGCCAACAAGGCTGCCGAAGCCAAGCCTGAAAGCGGTACCGCGGAAGTCAAGAAGGCCCCGGCCAAGAAAGCCAAGACCAAGAAAACTACGGCCAACAAAACGACGATCAAGCCAGCTAGCGCCAAGAAGACCAAGGCAAAGAAAACCAAGGCCAAGAAAGCGAAAGCCAAGAAGTCCGCCAAATCCAAAGCTCCTTCGGCAACGAAGGCGGCCAAGAAGGCGACAAAGAAGGCCGTAAAGCAAGCCAGCAAGAAGACCGCCAAGAAGGCAGGGAAAAAGCCGCCGGCGGCCAAGGCAAAGAAGAAGAAAAAGAAGGCCAGATAAGTGTCTGGCCTCGAACACGCACGCACCCCTCACCTGCGCGCCGGGGTCATTGCCGCGGTTGCGACGCTGGTGCTGGACCAGGCCTCGAAACTCTGGCTGCTCTATGTGTTCGACCTCGCCAATCGCGGCGCGGTCCGCGTCACGCCGTTCTTCGACCTGGTGCTGGCCTGGAATGTCGGGATCAGCTTTGGCTGGTTCCAGACGGACAACCAGCTCGCCCAGATCGCGCTGATGGCGATCAAGGCGGTTGCGGTGATCGTGCTGGGGATCTGGATGGCGCGCTCCAGCACGCTGCTGGCGACGCTGGCGCTGGGTCTGATCATCGGCGGAGCAGTCGGCAACGGCATCGACCGCTTTCTGCACGGCGCGGTGGTCGATTTTGCCCTGTTCCACATCGAGATCGGGGGAAAAACCTTCAATTGGTACGTGTTTAACCTCGCGGATGTGGCCATTGTTGCCGGGGTAGCGGGCCTATTGTATGACTCGTTCCTGGGGGTACCCGCCGCAAAAGCGCCCTGATCCCGGCCGAAAGGACCCTTAGGGTATGAAGCTGGTACGGCCCTCAGGCCGGGCCCCCTATGTTGCAGAAATTGTGAATGGGAACAGCGCGATGCGCGAGACCGAAGCCCGCTTCTGGATGATGCAGATCCCCTCGTTGAGCCGGACGCTGCGCTTGGCCGCTATTTCCCTCGGCATCGGCCTTGTGATGGCCGCCGGCCCGGTGCGCGCGGCCGATGACGAGGACGAGGACGACAAGACCTTCGAGGAAAAGATCATCGAAGGCATCATGCGCGGCATCGGCGGCACCAACATGGAAAACCGCGGCATCGAATACCGCGAGCGCTCGCCGCTGGTGGTTCCGCCCAAGCTCGATCTGCCGCCCCCATCGACCACCGCGGCTGAAGCGAAGGCGCCGAACTGGCCCAAGGATCCCGACGAGCAGCGCCGCAAGGCCGCGATCGCGGCACGCAAGAAAGAGAACAAGGACCCGCGTGAAGCGGCCCGCATCCTCACCCCGGCTGAACTCGCGGTAGGCAAGACCGCGGCGCCCTCGCGCAAGGACAACGATCCGGTGCAGCCCGGCACCTCGAACAACAATCCGATCCTGAGCCCGTCGCAGCTCGGCTATACCGGCGGCTTCAGCGGCCTGTTCGGCGGCAACAAGTCCGAGACGGCCACCTTCAAGAGCGAACCGACGCGCGACTCGCTGACCCAGCCGCCGCCCGGCTACCAGACGCCATCGCCGAACTATGCCTACGGCACCGGGCCGAAGGAATCGCTGAACAAGGAATACAACCCGGCCAAGGGCAAGTATGGCGAATAGTTAAGCATGGCGAAGAGTTAAGCTCATCTCTCGCCTTCGTGACGATTGCCGGCGCCGGCGCGGTGTACGATGCCGCGGCTTCGTTCCGAACCATCTTGTTCGGGTTTCGCTTCAAACATTTGCGCGAATTCCAGTCGCAGGACCGGTAACGCCTTTTGCGGAATTACGCGCCAGATAGGTCATGATGTCATCGCACCGTTTTGCCGCCTCGCTCGTTGCAGCCTTCATCTCGACGTTTGCTTTCTCCGCCGGCAGCGCGACTGCCCAGACCACGGTCACGTCGGAACGTCCCGCCAGCTTCACCCTCGACAACGGCCTGCAAGTGGTGGTGATCCCCGATCACCGCACCCCCGTCGTCACGCAGATGATCTGGTACAAGGTCGGCTCCGCCGACGAGACGCCGGGCAAATCGGGACTGGCGCACTTCCTCGAGCATTTGATGTTCAAGGGCACCGCCAAACATCCCGCCGGTGAATTCTCGCAGACCGTGCTGCGGATCGGCGGCAACGAGAACGCCTTCACCTCGCTCGACTACACTGGCTATTTCCAGCGCGTGCCGCGCGAGCAACTGGCGAAGATGATGGAGTTCGAGGCCGACCGCATGACCGGCCTGATCCTCAAGGATGAGAACGTATTGCCCGAGCGCGACGTCGTGCTCGAAGAGTTCAACATGCGGGTCGCCAACAATCCGGACGCGCGGCTGACCGAGCAGATCATGGCGGCGCTGTATCTCAACCACCCCTATGGCCGCCCGGTGATCGGCTGGCGCCAGGAGATCGAGAAACTCGACCGCGAGGATGCGCTGGCGTTCTACAAGCGCTTCTATGCGCCGAACAACGCGATCCTGGTGATCGCAGGCGATGTCGACGCCAAGGAAATCCGCGCGATGGTGGAGAAGGCCTACGGCGGCATTCCCGCCCAGCCGGCGATATCAGCGCATCGCGTCCGTCCGCAGGAGCCGGTCCCGGCGGCGCCGCGCACGGTGACGCTGTCCGATCCGCGCGTCGAGCAGACCAGCCTGCGGCGCTATTACCTGGTCCCCTCCTCTGCCACAGCGGCGGCTGGCGAAGGCCCGGCGCTCGACGTGCTCGCGCAACTGATGGGCGGCGGCTCCAATTCCTATCTCTATCGGGCGCTGGTGATCGACCGCCAGCTCGCGATCAGCGCCGGTGCCGGTTATCAGGGCACCTCACTGGACCCCACGCAATTCTCGATCTCGGCTTCGCCAAAGCCCGGCGTTGAGTTTTCGCAAGTAGAGCAGGTGATCGACGGCGTGATCGCGGAGGTCATCCAGAATCCCGCCCGCGCCGAAGATCTCGAGCGGGTCAAGACCCAGTTGATTGCGGAAGCGATCTACGCCCAGGACAATCAGGCCACGCTGGCGCGCTGGTATGGCGGCGCGCTGACCACGGGGCTGTCGATCGACGACATCAGGAGCTGGCCGGAACGGATTCGCGCCGTCACCGCCGAACAGGTTCGGGACGCGGCCCAGAAATGGCTCGACAAGAAACGCTCGGTGACCGGCTATCTGATCAAGGATGCTGCGCCGAAACGCGAGGAGAAGCGCTCGTGATCCGTTTTTCGATTGGCGCGCAGCGCCTCGCTTCCACCCTGATCGCCGGCGCCGTGCTGCTGGTGCTGGCGGCGAACCCGTCGCATGCCGCGGCCAAGATTCAGCGGCTGGTCTCGCCCGGCGGCATCGAGGCCTGGTTCGTGCAGGATGCCACCGTGCCCCTGATCGCGATGGAATACGCCTTCGGCGGCGGCGCCGCCCAGGATCCTGCCGGCAAGTCCGGCGTCGGCAACATGGTCGCCGCCCTGCTTGATGAGGGCTCCGGCGAGCTCGATTCCAAGACCTTCCATGAGCGCCTCGAGCGCCGCGCCATCGAGCTGAGCTTCTCGTCGACCCGGGATTATTTCCGCGGCTCGCTCCGCATGCTCAAGGACAACAAGGACGAGGCTTTCGGCCTTCTGCATCTGGCGCTGACCTCGCCGCGTTTCGACACCAGCGACGTCGAGCGCATTCGCGCACAGATCCTCTCGGGGCTGCGCCGTGACACCACCAACCCGACCTCGCTGGCGAGCCGCAAATTCCTCGAAGTCGCCTTCGGCGATCATCCCTATGGCAGGCAGAGCAACGGTACGCTCGACAGCGTGCCGAAGATCGATGTCGCCGACATGAAGGATTACGTCCGCCGCGTGATCGCCAAGGATACGTTGCGGATCGCCGTGGTCGGCGATGTCGATGCCGACACGCTCGGCAAGCTGCTGGACCAGACGTTCGGCGGATTGCCGGCCAAGGCCAGCCTGACGCCGGTGGCCGAGGTCGAGGCCACCAAACCGCCGCAGCGCGCGTTTGTGCCACTCGACGTGCCGCAGACCGTAGTGACGTTCGGCGGCCCCGGTATTCGACGCCACGATCCGAATTTCATGGCCGCCTATGTCGTGAACCACATCCTGGGCGGCGGCTCGTCGTCGCGGCTCTACAAGGAGGTGCGCGAAAAGCGCGGCCTTGCCTATTCGGTCTACGAATCCCTGCTCTGGATGGATCGCTCCGCGCTGTTCATCGGCAATACCGGCACCCGCGCCGACCGCGCCGGCGAGACGGTCGATGCGATCGAGCAGGAAATCCGCCGCATCGCCGAGGAAGGCCCGACCCAGAAGGAACTGGACGAGGCCACGTCCTATCTCAAGGGCTCGCAGATGCTGGCGCTCGATACCTCCTCGAAGCTCGCGCAGGCGCTGCTGCAATACCAGCTCGACAAGCTGCCGATCGACTACATCGAGAAGCGCAACGCCCTCGTCGACGCCGTGACGCTCGATGATGCCAAAAAGACCGCCCAGAAGCTGTGGGGCCAGGGCCTCCTCACCGTCATCGTCGGCCGCGCCCCGCAGGCCGCCGCTCAACCGGTCGCCGCGCCGCCAAAGGCGAATTGAGGCGTTCACCCTTCCACCCTTTGCCGTCATGGCCGGGCATAGCCGTTCGACGGACGGCGTCGCTTCTGCTCGCCTGTCCCCGGCCATCCACGTGTTTTTCTCTTTAGACACTGGTAAGAGGTGGATGCCCGGAACATCTGGCGCGAAGACGCGCTTCGCGGTTTTGCCCGGGCATGACGATTTCCGGTGAACGCCATGCTGCGGGTTTCCCGCGACCTCACGATCGACGAAAACGACATCGAGATTGGGTTTGTCCGCGCCTCCGGCCCCGGCGGACAGAACGTCAACAAGCTTTCGACCGCAGCCCAGCTTCGCTTCGACACGCGCAAGATCACGCTGCCGGAGGATGCCGCGCTGCGGCTGCACCGGATTGCCGGCCAGCGCATGACCAAGGAGGGCGTGATCGTGATCCACGCCCAGCGCTTCCGCACCCAGGAGCGCAACCGGGCCGACGCCATCGACCGCCTGCTCGAAATGCTGCGCGAAGCCTTGATCCGCCCGGTACCGCGCCGCGCGACCAAGCCGACCTTCGGCTCCAAGCAGCGACGGCTGGAAGGCAAGAAGCGGCGCAGCGACATCAAGGCGCGGCGCGGTCCATCGCGCTTCGACGATTGAGGTCGCGCCGCCGCTTCGATGCCTCGCGCGCGGTTTCGAACAGACCGATGCCGCGGCGATCTCGTCGATCGAGAACTCCTCGATATCGCGAAGCAGGATGACTTCACGGTAGTGCCCGGGCAGCGACTGGATCGCACGCGAAAGGTCCATGCGAATGTCTTCGGGTGCGAGACGCGCCCATCGTTCGTCTGCCGTATCGACGGGCACGTCGGGCATTCCGACCGACATTCGCAGCAAGCGATGGCAGGCCCGCCGGGCGACAGCGAACAGCCACGCCGAGAACGAGGTCACCACTCGCAAGGTGCCGATGCGCCGATACAGCAGCAACAGCGTTTCCTGCACCGCATCGTCGATGTCAGACATTCGGCAATTGCGCGCGGCATAGCGCCGGACGTCGGGCTGCGCCGCAGATATCAGCAACGCCAGGGCCCTCTCGTCCCCGCCACGCGCGGCCTCGATCAACGAGGGATCGCAGCGGCTTGCTCTGGCCAATGCCGTCATTGCGACGGCAACCTGCGACCGGCCAGGGCGCACATCGGACAAAATCCGATAAATCCGGTCATAATCGCCACTGCTCCCGTTCCGGCGATCAAATAGCCGATCGGCAATCCCCGCAGGCCGAGAAGCCCGCAAGCTATCATGGCTGCGCCCGCGACCACCCTTGTCGTTCGCTCCCAACCCGGCAAATTCTTGCGATAGAACATAGCAGCTCCCATTGATTGTGCGCGAGAACCTCAAACCGTTCTCTCCCCCTAGAGCCGCCGGGCCGCCTTTTCGGTTCGCGGGAGGCACAAAAAAACTCCGGCCGCCCATGGCGACCGGAGTTCTGTTTGGAGAGCAACCCGACGGAGGAGGCGGGTTTCCTCCAGATGACTGCTACCGGCTGGCCGCAGGAGGGGTAGCCGCCCCGCCCGTGGTCTTCGGCGCTGCGTGAGGCGAGCCGCTGCCGGCTCCGACGGTGCCCTTGCCCGTCTTCGCGCCGGCCCTCTGGCTGGGGGCGCCCGCCGTATCCTCGTCGATGCTGCCTGACGCGCCGCCCTGCATCTGGGTCGTGCCCTTTGCGCCGCCGCGGATCTGCGTGTCGGATGAGGCGCCTTGCGCCAGTACGGGGCCGGCAAGCAGGGCCGAGATTGCAACCGCGATCGCCGAGGTTTTCACTAGCTTCATCCATTTCTCCCAGGTTTGGTTGGCGGCAAACAGTTCGGCTACTTCAATGCGCCGTTCGCGGCCGAACATGCTCGTCGCCGGATCAGTCGCGTGGCGAACGACGCGGGCGCCATGCAAGCCGCGCGATGTGGTGATCGTGCAGGGATTTCAGGGTCATTTTGCGAATCCTTGGCCATCGACTGACCGCATATGCGACGCCCCTGCAGCACCCGAAAAGTTCCGTAAAAATATTTTGATGCATGCATTTGATGCGCTAGCCGCCTAAAATCGCTCACCCGACCTTCGAATCGAGTCCTCGAAAATTCATGCCCGTCCGCCAGCTCCCCGAACAGGTCGTCAACCGCATCGCCGCCGGCGAAGTGGTCGAGCGTCCGGCGAGCGTGGTCAAGGAGGTGGTCGAGAACGCCATCGACGCCGGCGCCAGCCGCGTCGACGTCTTCACCGACGGTGGCGGCAGGCGCCGCATCGGCATCACCGACGACGGCAGCGGCATGACCTCTGCCGATCTCGCGCTCGCGGTCGATCGCCACGCCACTTCCAAGCTCGACGACGAGGATCTCCTGCGCATTCGCACGCTGGGCTTTCGCGGTGAGGCGCTGCCCTCGATCGGCGCGGTGGCAAAGCTCGGCATCACCACGCGCCACGCCAGCGAGCCGCATGCCTGGTCGCTGTCGGTCGAAGGCGGCGCGAAATCGGAGATCATGCCGGCCGCGCTGTCGCAAGGCACTCGAGTCGAGGTCAGCGATCTCTTTTATGCGACACCGGCGCGGCTAAAATTCCTCAAGACCGACCGCACCGAGGCCGAGGCGATCCGCGAAGTGGTCCGGCGGCTCGCGATGGCACGACCCGATATCGCCTTCACGCTGGCCGGCGAGGAGCGCGCGCCGGTGACATGGGCCGCAGCGCTGCCCGGCGCTGCAGGCCGGCTGACGCGGCTCGGTGACATCCTGGGCAGCGACTTTCGCTCTTGCGCCATCGAAGTGCGCGCCGAGCGCGAAGGCGTCGTGGTCGAGGGTTTCGCCGCAGCCCCCTCGCTGACGCGCGCGAATGCGCTCGGGCAGTATCTGTTCGTCAACGGCCGCCCGGTGCGCGACAAGCTCATTCTCGGCGCGGTGCGCGCGGCCTATTCGGATTACCTGCCGCGCGACCGCCATCCCGTCGTGGCGCTGTTCGTGACGCTCGCACCGCAGGAGGTCGACGCCAATGTGCATCCGGCCAAGACCGAGGTTCGGTTTCGCAACGCCGGCCTCGTCCGCGCGCTGATCGTGCATGCGCTGAAAGACGGGCTTGCCCGCGAGGGCCGGCGCACCGCGGCGAATACCGATGGCGCCGCGCTGTCGGCGTTCCGTCCGTCTTTTGCGCCCCGCCCGACCAACTGGGATTGGCGGAGTTCACCGGCCTATCCGGTGCGGCCCGCGACCTCGTTCGAAGGCGCTGCTGCAACGGCCCTCGCCGAAGCGGGACAGGCCGCCTTCGATGTCGGCACGCCAACCGCCGACGTGCGCTTCGAGGCGCAGCCCGCAGCCGACCTGCTCGACCGCCCGCTCGGTGCGGCGCGCACCCAGATTCACGAGACCTACATCGTCTCGCAGACCCGCGACGGCCTGATCGTCGTGGACCAGCACGCCGCGCACGAGCGTATCGTCTACGAGAAGCTGAAGGCTTCGCTGGCGAAGAATGGCGTACAGCGGCAGATTTTGCTGATCCCGGAGATTGTCGAGCTTGATGAGGCCACCGTCGAAAAACTGCTCGATCGCGCCGAAGAGCTGGCATCGTTTGGCCTGGCGATCGAATCCTTTGGCCCCGGCGCGGTCGCGGTGCGCGAGACGCCGTCGCTGCTCGGCAAGGCGAATGCCGCCGGACTATTGCGCGATCTTGCCGAGCACATGGCCGAATGGGACGAGGCGCTGCCGCTGGAGCGCCGCCTGATGCATGTCTCCGCCACCATGGCCTGCCACGGCTCGGTCCGCGCCGGAAGACGCCTCAAGCCCGAAGAGATGAACGCGCTGCTTCGCGAGATGGAAGACACACCGAATTCCGGCCAGTGCAACCACGGCCGCCCGACCTATGTGGAATTGAAGCTGAGCGATATCGAGAAGCTGTTCGGGCGGCGGTAAGGCCTCAATGACAATCATCGAACCCAACGGGCGACCGTACGTGGCGTGCGCAAAGTGCAGACAGAATGTTGTTTGGCCACAATCTCTATCGTTACAAGATAAAGCGGCGCTTGCTGACGAACGTCGATCCAGCGGCCTGAAATGTGCAAAGCTTGCCGTTTCAAGATTTGGTTTTTATCTCCGTGAGGCCAAGGCCCTGTCGTTTCATATCACTCGCGAGCGCGGCAAGTGTCATCGTTGTGACGCAAACGTAGTTGGCGAAATCTCCGTCTGCTCCAACTGTCGCTCCGCAAATCTCGCTGATGGCGTATCTGCGCGGTGAGCCACGGGTGGTGCGGATCGTGCGGGTGCCGGCGCCGGAGCAAGAGGACGCCCGCCGCGCCAGCCGCGAACGCGGCCGGCTGGTCAAGGAACAGACCGCTCACACCAGCCGGATCAAGGCGCTGCTGCGGCTGTTGGGCATGGCGGTCGGGAATCCGCGCCGGCGCGACTGGCTGAGCTGGCTGGCGGTGCAGCGGGATTGGCAGGGCCAGGCGGTGCCGCCACGGATGCTGAGCGAGATCAGGCACGAACACGCGCGACTGATGCTGGTGCGCGAACGGCTTGAGGCACTCGCGCAGCAGGCCTCAGCGGATCCAACCCCTGGGGCGGCGCAGATGACCGAGCGTAGCGAGCTGTTGCTCCGGCTCAAATGCCTCGGCCCTGCGTTCGCGACGACGCTGACCAACGAGGTGTTCTACAAGGACTTCCGTAACCGGCGTGAGGTTGGGAGCTATTTCGGGTTGACGCCCAGTCCGTGGCAGAGCGGCGGGGTCGACCGCGACCAGGGGATCAGCAAGGCGGGCAATCCACGCGCCCGCTGTGCCGCGATCGAACTGGCCTGGCTGTGGCTGCGGCATCAGCCGGACAGCAAACTCACCCAAGAGTACCGGCGACGCACGCTCAATGCCGGCAAGCGCATCAAGCGCGTCGCCATCGTGGCCCTGGCGCGCAAGCTGGTGGTGGCGCTCTGGCGCTATCTCACGACCGGGCTTGTGCCGGATGGCGCAAGACTCAAGACCGCAAAGGCGTAACCGCTTCAACCAACGCCAAGGCGTCGCGGCATCGGCCGCGGTCCGCGCGGAATGGATGATGACCGTGCCACCCTCGGGCCAAATCAACAGGCCGTTTCGTAGATGGGTCTCATCCTCGTGGCTTCCTCGCCGCATGCATGCGGAATGTGGGTACCGGGCTGTACGCCCGACCGGATATGAGGTGATGCAGTGAGACGCTGCATAAATCGTCGGAAGCCAGTTCCTGAGCGCACCGACCGCGGCGGCACGCTGCGCTACGCATGGCTCCGCGCGCCGCCACTCCACCGAATACAAAATTCACATCCAAGCCACCAGTCGGCACGCTTGACTCGAAAGCCCTCATATGAGGGTGGGCAAAGCGAAGCGTGCCCACCATTACGAGCACGTTGCCTGATGGTGGACACGGCGCGAGTGCGCCTTTGCCCACCCTACGGACCTCGCAAAAATACGAACTCCGTATCATCATACGCCCGCCGTTCCAGCTCCTCGAATCCCTCAGGCGCGACGAACGCCGCAGCCTTCGCCTCCTCCACCACCAATAGCGCACCCGGCGTCAGCCAGCCGCCGTCGCGCAGCGAGGCCAGTGCCTTCTCCGCAAGTCCCTTGCCGTAGGGCGGATCGAGAAAGGCCAGCGAGAACGGCTCGACCGGATGCGCCGGTCCCAGATTGGTCGCGTCGCGGCGATAGACTTTTGTGACGCCGCCCAAGCCCAGCGCCTCGACATTGTTGCGCAGCAGCGCGCGTGCCTCGGCGCCATTGTCGACGAACAGCGTGAAGCTTGCCCCCCGCGAGACTGCCTCGATGCCAAGCGCGCCGGTGCCGGCGAACAGGTCGAGCACGCGCGCGCCTTCGATCGGGTCGTCATAGGCGTGGATCAGGATGTTGAACACGGACTCGCGCAGGCGATCCGCCGTCGGACGGATCGCCTGCGAAGAAGGAGAGGCCAGGTTACGGCCCTTCAATCGTCCACCGACGACGCGCATAGCCCAGCTACTCGTCCCGCGGCTTCAGATCGCGCTTGCCGTGATAGCCGCGCTTGGGGCGCCGCGGCGGGCCGTAGCCATTGGCCTCGCCCTCGTTGCGCGCGCGGGCTTCCTCGCTGCCAGTGCGCTGCACCAGCACGCGGCGGCCCTTGCGGTCGGCGATCAGCGCGCTTTTGCCGGCCGGCTTGAACGGTTTCTTGCCGCGCGGCGCGTCAATCTCTTCGTCGTCGGACTTTTCGCCCGGCATCGGCCGGTTGAAATCGGCGCCGGCGAGCGTTGCGATCTTCTCGCCGAGCTGTTCGCGCAGCACGCGGGTCTTGACCTCCTCGACCTGCCCCTCGTCAAGCTCACCAAGCTGGAACGGTCCGTAGGAAACGCGGATCAGCCGGTTCACCTCAAGACCGAGATGCGCCATGACGTTGCGTACCTCGCGGTTCTTGCCCTCGCGGATCGCGAACACCAGCCAGACATTGGCGCCCTGGTCACGCTCAAGCGTTGCGTCGATCGGCCCGTATTTGACGCCATCGACCTCGATGCCTTTCTTGAGTTCATCGAGCTGCGCCTGCGTCACCTCGCCATGGGCGCGCACGCGGTAACGCCTGAGCCAGCCCGTGTCCGGCAATTCGAGCGCGCGCGCGAGCCCGCCGTCGTTGGTCAGCAGCAAGAGCCCCTCGGTGTTGAAATCGAGCCGGCCGATCGAGATCAGCCGCGGCAAGCCTTCCGGCAGGTTGTCGAACACGGTCGGCCGCCCCTCGGGGTCGGCATGCGTGGTCATCAGCCCGCGTGGCTTGTGATACATGAACAGCCGCGTGCGCTCACGCGGCGGCAGTACCTTGCCGTCGAGCGCAATCACGTCATGGGCGGTGACGTCGAGCGCCGGCGAATTGATGACGCGGCCGTTGACGGTGACGCGGCCCTGCGTGACCATTTCCTCGGCATCGCGGCGCGAAGCAAGGCCGGCGCGCGCCAGCACCTTGGCGATGCGTTCACCGGCCTTTTTCGGCTTCGGCTCCGCGCGGGGGGCGCGCTTGTCGAAATCCGGCGTGCGCTCGCGATAGGCGCCGCGGCCGCCAAACGCCGGGCGCTTTGCAAAAACCCTGCTGTCGTCCTCATTGTCGCGGCGCGGCCGGTCGCTGAACCGCCCCTCGCTGCGCGGATGCTCCTGCCACTCGGTGCGGCCTGCAGGCCGCTCACGGTCACCGTCACGCCGCTCACGCGGACGATCGAATTTCGGTCGATCCTCGCGCGAGCGCGCAAACCGCGGACGCTCGTCGCCGCCGCGATCGTCGCGCGATCTATCGAAACGCGGCTTGTCGAAGTTGCGCGCACCCTCGCGCGGGGGACGGGAATCGCGTCCGCCGCGTTCGTCGCGCTTTTGCCACGGCTTGTCTTCACCACGCTCGGGGCGGTCACCAAAATCCTTGCGCGGCCCGCGCGAAAATCGCTTCTCGCCATCGCGGGAAGGCCGATCGCCATACGAGCGATCGCCGCGCGGACGGTCGCCATCCTTCCGGAACCCTTCCCCACGCGGCGTATAAGGCCGCTTGTCGCCGAATTTTTTGTCCTGGGAACGCCCGGCCGGACGCGCGTCGTCGCGGCTACGGCGCGACGGGCGATCGTCGCGATCATAGTTCGGTCGCTCGCCGCGCGGCTTGAACGAGCGCTTCTCGCCGTCGCGATCCTCGCGTGGACGAAAGTCCTTACGCGGACCACGCTCTGGTCGATCGCCGCGTGGCCGGTCGTCCCGGTCAAATCGCGCCCGTGGCCGATCGCCAATATCCCGGCGCGGCGGACGGTCATCGTCGCGGCGGAACGAACCACCTTCCCGTTTGCCGGCGTAGGGCTTCTTGCCGAACGATTTTGCGCCGTCCGACTTCCCGGCATACGGCCGCCGATCGCCGTCCCGCTTGTCACCATCGTCCCTGGCGCCAAACCCGCGCTTGGCGAACTTCTTCTCAGGCCCCCTCGCCGCCCCGGAGCGGCCCTTGCCTCCGCCGGTGCGGTCCTTGCCGCCGGGTCGATCACGCCGGCCGCGGGAATCGTTGTTTTTATCGCTATCGCGGGGCATGAATGGTCTCTCGAATACAGATGAAATGGCTATCAGGCTTATGCGGATGGGCTGTCAAAGCGGTAACGCGCGCGCGCTTCGCTCAAGGCGCATTCTCACGCAAAACCGGCATCCACGTTTGCTGAAGGCGCAGCTAGTAGCAGGTTTCTTCGGATGATACGAGGCATGACTGCCCCTTCTTTCATGGATCTGGCGCTAAAAACGGCCGAAAACGCCGGAAAAGCCGGTGAAGTTCCGATCGGCTGCGTCATCGTCAGGGATTACGAGGTCATCGCCACCGCCGGAAACCGGACCCTGACCGACCGCGATCCGACCGCGCACGCCGAAATCCTGGCGATCCGGCAGGCGGCGGAGGTCATCGGCACCGAGCGACTGGTCGATTGCGACCTCTACGTTACGCTGGAGCCCTGCACCATGTGCGCCGGCGCGATCTCATTTGCCCGGATCCGGCGGCTCTATTACGGCGCGGCGGACCCGAAGGGTGGCGCAGTGGATTCCGGCGTGCGGTTCTTCGCCCAGCCGACCTGCCACCACGTGCCGGAGGTTTATTCGGCGGTGGGCGAGAACCGGGCCGCGACACTGCTGCGGGAATTTTTCAGGGAGCGACGGTAGCACTCAGCCGTCATTGCGAGCGCAGCGAAGCAATCCATTCCTCAACGCGGGGATAGATGGATTGCTTCGCTGCGCTCGCAATGACGTGGAGAGTTCAGCGGCAACTCATGCCGCCGTAAAAAACTCCCGCAACAATTTCGCCGTCGCTTCCGGATTCTCCTCCGTCAGAAAATGTCCGGAATCCACCGGCGCACCCTCCACCTTCGTCGCCCACTTCTTCCACGTGTCGAGCGGCGTCGTTGCAGCGCTCGCGATGCCGGCATCGCCCCACAGCGCCAGCATTGGGATCGTGATCTTCTTGCCGGCGTCGAAATCGGCCTTGTCGATCTCGTAGTCGGCATAGGCACCGGCGCGGTAGTCCTCGCACATCGCATGCACGCGGGCGGGATCGCGAAATGGCGCGAGGTAATGTTCCAGCGCGCGCGGATCGATGGCATCGAGCGTCTTCGATTTTGTCTGGCTCGCCATCTTGTACTTCAGGAAAAATTCTCCGTTGCTTGAGACCAGCGTCTCCGGCAGCGGATAGGGTTGCGCCAAAAACGCCCAATGGTAAATCTTCAGCGCCGAGAGCCGGTTCATCCTCTCCCAATAATCATAGGTCGGCGCGATATCGAGCACCGCGAGTTTCGAAAGCCGGCCCGGATGATCGAGCGCCAGCCGGTACGATACGCGACCACCGCGGTCGTGCCCGGCGAGCGCGAAATGCACATGGCCGAGCTGCTCCATCGCCTCGACCATCGCGTTCGCCATCGCGCGCTTGGTGTAGGGCGTATGGCTCTCGTCGCTGCGGGGCATGTCCGACCAACCGTAGCCTGGTAGGTCCGCGATGATCAGCGTGAACTGGTCCGCAAGCTGCGGCGCGACGGGGTGCCACATCACATGTGTCGATGAAAACCCGTGCAGCAGCAGCAATGGCGGCCCCTTGCCGCCGACGCGGGCAAAGATGCGGCCCGACGAGGTGTTGATCCATTCGGACGCGTAGCCAGGAAACAGATCGGCAAGATCGGGCATGGCCTCTCCTCCATGAGCTGCGGCTCTTGCTTCAAACTTTGTTTGCCGTTGCCGCTTTCAGACCGCAGGTTTATGCCATCCCTCAGGTACGACCAAGAGCAACAAGACCCGAGGAAACCAGCGATGTCGATCGATTTCGAAATTCCGGCCGAAGCCAAGGCGATCCGCGAGAAGGTCCGCAAATGGGTCCATGAGGAATGCATCCCGGCGGAGAAGGAACTCGACACCAAGCCGCTCGCCGAAGTGCTCGGCCCGCTCCGCGCCAAGGCCCGCGCGCGAGGCCTGTGGTGCCCGTGGGTGCCCAAGGAATATGGCGGCATGGGCCTCGGTCCGCTGGCGAATGCGCTGGTGCAGATGGAGCTCGGCGAGAGCATGCTGGGCGCGCTGTCGATGAACACGCAAGGCCCCGATGACGCCTCGATGATGACGATCCTGGCCCACGGAACGGAATATCAGAAGGAAAAGTTCCTTAAACCCCTGCTCAACGGCGACAAGCGCATCTGCTTCTCGATGACGGAAAAAGCCGCCGGCGCCGACGCCACCGGCATGCAGACCACCGCCGTGAAGGACGGCAACGAGAATTACGTCCTGAACGGAGAGAAGTGGTTTTCCTCCTCCGCCAGTGTCGCCGACATGGCGCTCGTCATGGCCAAGACCGATCCGAACGCGCCGCGGCACAAGCAGTATTCCACCTTTCTCGTCGAGCTGCCGAACCCCGGCTACAAGATCAAGCGTAACGTCGCCAACATGGCGATCGAGGGACCGCATGACGACGCCCTGCACGGCGGCCACTCGGAGATCGAGATCAAGGATCTCGTGGTGCCGGCCGACAATCTCGTCGGCGGCGAAGGCAACGGCTTTGCCATGGGCCAGCACCGCCTCGCCTATGGCCGCCTGCGCCACGGCATGCACAACGTCGCCAAGGCGCAGCGCGCGCTCGACATGGCCGTCGCCCATGTCACCAAGCGCTCGACCTTCGGCCAATTGCTCGCGGACCGCCAGGCGGTGCAGTTCATGCTCGCCGACTGCGCCAGCGAGCTTTATATCGGACGCCTGATGCTGCTGCACATCGCCTACAAGGCGGAGAAGGGCCTCGATATCAGGCAGGAAAACTCGATCGCGAAAATCTTTCATGCGCATATGGTGCACAAGGTGATCGACACCGCGATCCAGCTCCACGGCGCGCTCGGCTTCAGCCAGGATACGCCGCTCGCAAAGTGGTACACGCAGGTGCGCTCGCAGCGGCTGGTCGACGGTCCCGACGAAGTGCACAAGTGGAAGATCGGCAAAAACGTCATCAAGGCGTTCCGCGAGCACGGCACCACGGCAAGCGCGGCGGGCGGGGATTTGTTGTAAGGCTTGTTTCGTCATTCCGGGGCGATGCGCCAGCATCGAACCCGGAATCTCGAGATGAGTCGCGCAAGGCAACCTCGAGATTCCGGATCGACGCGCATGCGCGTCGTCCGGAATGACCGGAAACTAGCCGCTCCTCTCCTGCTCCACCGCCTGCGAGGCGATGTCGCGGCGGCAGAAGCCATCCGGCCATTGGATACGATCGACAGCCTGATAGGCACGCTGCTGCGCTTCCAACACCGTCTTCCCCATCGCGCAGACGTTCAGCACGCGCCCGCCATTGGCGAGGATGGCGCCGTCCTTCGCCACCGTACCGGCATGGAAGATTTCCACGCCCTCGATCCTGGCGGCATCATCGAGCCCCTCGATACGCGTGCCCTTCCTGTAATCGCCTGGATAGCCCTTCGCTGCCATCACCACCGTCAGCGCGGGATCCGGAAACCAGCGCAGATCAAAGTGCTTCAACTCCCCGTCGCACGACGCCAGGAACGCCGGCACGATATCCGACATCATCCGCAGCATCAGCACCTGACACTCGGGATCGCCGAAGCGGACATTGTATTCGAACAGTTTTGGCCCCCGCTCCGTCAGCATCACGCCGGCATACAGCACGCCGCGAAACGGCGTACCGCGCTTCTTCATGCCGGCGACCGTCGGCAAAATGATCCGCGCCATGATCTGATCGTGGATTTCCGGAGTCACGAACGGCGTCGGCGAGTACGCGCCCATGCCACCGGTGTTCGGGCCCTCGTCATGATCGAACACGCGCTTATGGTCCTGCGCCGTGGCGAGCGGGATCGCGGTCTCGCCGTCGCACAGCGCGAAGAAGCTGATCTCGCGGCCGGCGAGGAATTCCTCGATCACGACTTCCGTTCCCGCCGCACCGAACGCGCCCTCGAACATCATCGCGATGGCGGCCTCGGCCTCATCAAGGGTTTTCGCGACGACGACGCCCTTGCCGGCGGCCAACCCATCGGCCTTCACGACAATCGGCGCGCCTTGCTTGCGCACATAGGCCAGCGCGTCGTCAGCCGTGGTGAAGCGGCCATAGGCACCGGTCGGAATATTGAACTCGGTGCAGAGCGCCTTGGTAAAACCTTTGGAGCCCTCGAGCTGGGCAGCCTGCTTGCTCGGACCGAACGCCTTAATGCCGGCCGCGGCGAGATCGTCGACGATGCCGGCCGCCAGCGGCGTTTCCGGGCCGACCACGACAAGGTCGACAGCGTTGTCTTTGCAGAACTCGATCACGGCGGGATGATTCGCAACGTCAAGCGCCACGCACTCGGCTTCCCGCGCCATCCCGGCATTACCGGGTGCGCACCACAGCTTGGTGAGCAGCGGGGAAGCGGCAATCTTCCACGCCAGAGCGTGTTCGCGGCCGCCGGAACCGAGCAGGAGAATGTTCATGGGGAGTGCAGCCAAATGGAGGGTTGCCGGCAATTGCGCGACGGTTTAGCACGACAGCGGCCGGCCGCAACAACGGGTCTATTCCTGTGTGGATATGTGCCGTGACGCCCCCGTGATGGCCTCCGTACCTTGCGGAAGCGCTGGAAAAGGCCGATTCTAGGCATATGCCTGCTGAGAACCTCATCAACGCGCCTGAATTCACCGTCTCGGAACTCTCCTCCGCGCTGAAGCGGACGGTGGAGGACCGGTTTGGCCATGTCCGCGTGCGCGGCGAAATCTCCGGCTTCCGGGGTCCGCACTCCTCGGGCCATTGCTATTTCGCGCTGAAGGACGAGAGCGCCAAGATCGAGGCGGTGATCTGGAAGTTCGCCCACGCCCGGATGCGGTTCAAGCCGCAGGAGGGGCTGGAGGTCATTGCGACCGGCAAGCTCACGACCTACCCCAACTCCTCGAAATACCAGATCGTCATCGAGTCCCTCGAGCCCGCCGGGATCGGCGCGCTGATGGCGCTGATGGAGGAGCGCAAGCGGAAGCTCGCCGCCGAGGGCCTGTTCGACGAGGCGCGCAAGCAATTGCTGCCCTGGTTGCCGGAAGTGATCGGCGTCGTCACCTCGCCGACCGGCGCCGTCATCAGGGACATCCTGCACCGGCTGCAGGACCGTTTTCCCCGCCGCGTACTGGTGTGGCCGGTCAAGGTGCAGGGCGAAGGCTCCGCCGAGCAAGTCGCGGCGGCGATCCGCGGCTTCAATGCGCTGCCGGAAGGCGGACGAATTCCGCGCCCCGATCTCCTGATTGTCGCGCGCGGCGGCGGCTCGCTGGAGGACCTGTGGTCGTTCAACGAGGAGATCGTGGTCCGCGCCGCCGCCGACAGCGTGATCCCGCTGATCTCGGCCGTCGGCCACGAGACCGACATCACGCTGATCGATTTCGCCGCCGACAAGCGCGCTCCGACGCCGACCGCGGCGGCCGAAATGGCGGTCCCGGTGCGCAGCGAATTGTTCGCCGAGGTCGAAAGCCTGGCGCGCCGCACCATGGTGTGCTGGCAGCGCGGCCAGGAGAGCCGCCGCAATGAATTGCGCGCCGCCGCCCGCGCCCTGCCCAGCTTGAGCGAACTGCTCGCGATCCCCCGGCAGCGGCTGGATCATCTCGGCGCCGCCCTGCCCCGTGGCTTGAAGGCCAATACGCACGCCCATCACCGCCGCTTTTCGCATCTCAGCGCCGGGCTGACGCTGAAGGTTTTGCGCGGACAGGTCGCGCAGGCCAACCATCGCCTCACGGTGTCTGGCGAGCGCATTCGCCTGTCCGCGCGCGCCCTGCTGCGCAGCCGGCGCGATCGCTTCGCCGGGCTGGAGGTCAGGCTGAAGGCCTCAAAGCTCTCCAACGCCCAGGCCCAGCGCAATACCATCGCGCGCGACCGCGAACGCACGCACCGGCTGGCCGAGCGCGCACGCCGTGCGCTGCTAACCGCCCTGCAGCGTCTCGATGCGCGCGTTGCCCATAGCGGGCAATTGCTGTCGGCGCTATCCTATCGCGGCGTGCTCGCCCGTGGCTTCGCCCTCGTGCGCGACGAGCACGGCCACGCGGTCCGTGCCGCCGCCGCAGTCGGGCCAAGCGCACGCCTCTCCATCGAATTTGCCGACGGCCGCGTCGGCGCCACCGCGGATGCGGACCGGCCTCAGGCGACGGCGCCGAATTCAACCGCGCCGAAGGTGGCACCGCGTGAGCCCAAGCCGGCGGCGCCGAAGCGCGTGGTCAAGCCGGTCGATCAGGGAAGCCTGTTCTAAGCTTACCCATTCTCCATCATGCCCGGGCTTGTCCCGGCCATGACGAACAACACAATCTCAATTAGCGCGCCAGCCACTCCGTGACCTGCTGCTGCGAATCCTTTCGTGCTTCCGCATCGGTGCCGATATGCCCGCGTTCGGGCAACGCGGCGTCGGCCCCCGTGATCGCGCGCAGCGGAAGGTTGGCGCGGTCGAAATCGTGAGCCGCCCCCGGATAGACCACGATCCGCGCCAACGCGCTGCGGCCGCGAGCGCCCTCCACCACCTGGCGGCAGGCCGACGGCGAACTGACGTCGTCCTTGGCGCCGATCAACAGCAGCGTCGGCACGCGCGTGCTCCAGCCGAGGCCGGAGGAGATCCGGCAGTCCGGATAGAAGGCGATGGCCGAACGGAAATCCGGCTCGGCACTGCGCGACAATGATTGCGGGCGCACCGCCCACAGCACCGCGCTGGCGCCGTTCGCCCATCCGATCAGGCTGATCCGGTCACGCGCGGCCCAGGGTTGCTGCAACAGCCATTGCCGCGTCGCATTGATATCGGCGACCCGCTCGCGGCGGGCCAGCACCCGGCGCTCCTTGACTTGGCACTGTGGGCCGAGTTCGCGCGAACCATAGCTGTCCGGCAGCAGCACCGCGTGGCCGGTCTTCAGCAATTGCTCCGCCCAGTCGCGGTAGCGCGCCAGCACCGGCTCCGATTGCCCACCCAATCCGCCGCAGCCGTGCAGCGCAATCACGGTGGGAAAGGGCCCTTCCCCGGCGGGCTTGTAGAGCTGCGCGTGCAGCATCAGGCTGGCCGCCGCCGGGATATCGACCTGCTGCGGCGCCGGCAACGGCGCAGCATTTGCCGTGCAAGCCGTAGCAAGGAGCGTCAGGAATAGCGTTGCTGACAACAGGCGCATCGGTCTCTGTCGTATCGGGATAACGCTGCGGGCCCGGTAAAATTTCACGCTATCATGCACCCGGACACAAAATCATCACAAGTCGGTGGGTTTCGGGGGCGGACAGTACGACCTATCTGTGATAGATCGAATCTTGGAAATTACACTTAAGGCCAGTCCTTCCGGATCGGCCCATCGGAGAGTTTGACGGTGCTTAATAAATTCGGTCCCTCGGGCCACGGCGAAGCGCAGGTGCAGTATCTCGATGGCGATTTCCGCGTCATCTCACCCGGAACCTATGTGCGCTGCGCCATCACCGACGTACGGATTCCGCTCGATGAATTGAAATACTGGAGCGTCGATCTGCAGGAGGCCTATTCGGTGCCGAGTGCGGTGCTGCAGCGGCATTTTCCCGGCGCGCTGAAGTCGCAGGGGTGAGCCGTCGTTCGTAGGGTGGGCAAAGGCGCATCGCGCCGTGCCCACCATGTCTTGCACAGTCATCGTTAATGGTGGGCACGCTTCGCTTTGCCCACCCTTCTGTAACGGGCCTCGATTAGTCAATCCCTTTGCGTTGTCCGCCCGCCGGGGTCTCGCTTCTGTACGGGGTCGGCGCAGGGCCGCCACCTGATGGGGTTGGAAGAGGATAGGTCGACCAATCTACGTTGTGCGTGCTCACGAGGGCGACCTGGTGGGCAACGGCCTGACCTGATCCATCGTCCCGGCGAAGGGACTTCGCTTCGAGAAGGCCTGGTGTTGTGACCCGCCCGAAAACTGTTGTGTCTCTCCTGTTAGGCTGCGGCAGCAGCGGCGTTAAAGGGTGTTCCGTCGGCGAGCATGCGATGCATGATCACCGCGAGCCGGCGCGCCAGCGCCACTTTGGCTTTGTTCGTGCCGGCGCGCCGTTTGATCCGCATGGCCCAGCTCTTCAATTGCGAACAGCCTTTGACCGGCTTGGTCAGCATGACGTTGGCGGCTTCGTAAAGCACCGTGCGCACCGAAGCATCACCGATCTTGCTGATCCGGCCGGTGTAGTCGGTCTCGCCGGATTGATGCTTCTTCGGGGTCAACCCGAAATGGGCTCCTGCCTGCTTCGACGATTTGAACCGGGCTGGATCGTCGATCGCGCTGGCATAGGTTAGCGCCACGATTGGGCCGACCGCCGGGACTGACGTCAGCAGCCGTGCTTGCATGTCGGATCGCACCATCCTGCGGATCTGCTTCTCGAAGGCTGCGAACTCGGCCCGCAGCACTGTTCGCACCGCTAGCAGCGCCTTGGCGATCGTTTGCAGGTGCGGGTGGCCCGCCACGAGCTCCTCGATCCGTCCCGCGAACGTCTGCCCGGTCGTCTTGCCAACCTTCAGGCCAAAACCGCGCAGGATCCCGCGCAGACTGTTCTCCACGTCGTGAAGCTTCGATTGCACCAGCTTGCGCGCCGTCAGCAGCGATCGGGTCTCTTGCGCACTCATCGATTTGCAATGCACTGGCCGGAACCAGCCCAGCCGCATCAGTTGCGCGATGCCGCGGGCATCGTTGCGATCCGACTTGACCGGCATCGCCTCGAACGCCTTCCGCACGTGCCGCGTCTCCAGCAGTTCCACGGCAAGGCCGGCTATCTTCATGGCCGCAAACAGCCATTGCGACAATGGTCCGGCCTCCAGCCCGATCCGCTCCAGGCCGAAGCCCAGCGAACCGAACCAGGCGATTAGGGCTTGCGGCTCGCTCGCCACCTTGGCCTCGCGCACGATCTTGCCATTGGCGTCGACAACGCACACGCTCGAGCATTCCAATGACACGTCGATTCCGGCATAATGCTCCATGGTCGTCTCTCCTTGATGCTTGGAGCGAGGCTCATCCCTCTGACTCCGTAACACCATCAATGTGAGGGACGACCGCCCGCCTTCCAGGCAGGTCGCGCGAAGCGCGCCACCCAACACCGCCGTAGCAAGCGCGGCTTGCCTGGAGGGTGGACCGGGGCCCGTTACCCCATCTACGGTTTCTCTCGGGCTTTGAATAACCGGTCGGCGACGAATTTCCGCAACAGCGCCGCGTCGTCGAATTCGAGCGTCACCGCGAACGGCACGATCTGTTTCGCCCAGTCCGGCAGACCGTCACCGCGTCGCAGCCGGGCCAGATCCTTTTCCGTCGTCACCAGCGTCAGCCCATCGCGTTTGGCCTCGACAATCAAGCCTTCGGTCTCGCCCTGCGAATACGGATGATGATCGGCGAAGGCACGCTGCTGGACGACATCGACGCCGCTGGTCCGCAGCGTATTGAAGAATCGCGCGGGATCCCCGATGCCGGCGAACGCCAGCACGCGCTCGCCGCGAAGCTTTGCCACCGCCGCCGCATCGGGCTTCAGATGCGCTGACAGCACCGGCTTGCCCTGGGCTGCAATCGCTGCCGCCACCGACGCCGCGGCAGTGCCGTCGCCGACGACAATGAGCGCGTCGGTGCGCGCCAGTTGCGGCCGCAGCGGGGCGCGCAGCGGACCGGCAGGAAACACCTGCCCGTTGCCGATGCCGCGGCCGCTGTCGATCACGATCAGCGACGCGTCCTTGACGATCGCCGGGCTCTGGAAGCCGTCGTCCATCACGATCACGGTCGCGCCTTGCGACCGCGCCAACGGCACGCCGTCCGCGCGGTTGCGCGACACCACGATTGGCAAATGGCCCGCCAGCATCAGCGGTTCGTCGCCCACATCGGCCGCTGCATGCCGCTCCGGATCGACCCTGACCGGTCCGCGCAATGCCCCGCCATAGCCGCGGCTGAGCACGACCGGCGTCTCGCCGAGCTCACCCAGCAGCTTCGCCAGCGCCAGCACGGTCGGCGTCTTGCCGGCGCCGCCAACGTGATAATTGCCGACGCAGAGCACCGGAATGCCGGCATTCAATCCCTTGCGCTGAAGGCGCTGGACGGCGATGGCGCCATAGAGCGCGCCGAGCGGTTTCAATAGATGCGAGTTGAGCGAAGCCGGGCCGTGCCAGAAGCCCGGCTCACGCATTGGCGGCTCCCATCTCGATCCGCAATTGCAAGAGATACGGCTCGAGCGCGGAGAGTGTTCGCTCCAGCGCGCCGCCGAGTTGCCCGACCACGCGCTCGGACGCGGTCAGCACGGCCTCGCGCGCCTTGTGATCGGCCAACATCTGCCCGAACTGCTTCACCAGCGCTTCCTGCGTATCGGCACGCCGCGCGCCGCCGGCGGAATCGAGGGCCTCATAGACGTCGGTGAAATTGAAGACGTGGGGGCCATGGACGACGGAGGCACCGAGCTTGATCGCCTCGATCGGATTCTGCCCGCCATGCTCGACCAGCGATCCGCCCATGAACACGATCGGCGCCAGCCGGTAGAACAGCCCCAGTTCGCCCATGGTATCGGCGACATAGATGTCGGTGGTGGCGGTCGGCAAGTCCTCGTGCGAGCGCAGGGTCGGATTGAGACCGGACGCAGCAATCATGCGGGCGATGGCTTCGCCGCGATCGGGATGGCGCGGCACGATCACGGTCAACAGCTTTGGAAAATAGCCGGCGAGCGTCCGGTGGGTTTCGGTCAGGATCTCTTCCTCGCCGGGATGGGTGGAAGCAGCGACCACGACCGGCCGGCCGCGCGTCATCGACATCAGCATGTCCAGCTTGTTGCCGTCGGCCGGCGGCGCGGGAACGTCGAGCTTGAGATTTCCCGTGACGATGACGTTGTGGCTTCCGAGCGCGGTGAATCGATCCGCATCGGTCTGCGACTGCGCCAGGCAGATGTCGAATTTATCGAGCAGCGCCGAGATGGTCCCCTGGACTCGGCGCCAGCGCGGGAACGAGCGCTGCGACATCCGCCCATTGATCAGCACCATCGGCAGCCGCCGCGCGGCGCTCGACAGGATCAGGTTCGGCCACAGGTCGGATTCGATGAACAACGCCAGCGACGGCCGCCAGTGATCGAGAAACCGCGCCACGTAGCGCGGTGAGTCGTAGGGAACATATTGGTGAATGACATCGGGCGGGAACCGCTTGGCGACGATCGCAGCCGACGTCACCGTGCCCGAGGTCAGGAGAATGCGCAGGTTCAAGGCCCGCAGCCGCTCGATCAGCGCCGCTGCTGCCAGCACTTCGCCGACGCTGGCGCCGTGAATCCAGACCAGCGGCCCTGCGGGGCGGACATCGGCGGTCATGCCGCGGCGCTCGCCAACCCGCGCAGGGTCTTCCTTGCCAAGCCTCAACCGCCGGCTGATCAACGCAGGCGACAACGGTACCATGGCGGACGAAAGACTCCGGTAGACGCGCAACGTCATCGGCAGCGAATTAGCCAAGAGCGGCCTCCGGACGCCCGACCGCCTTGTAGGCGCGACGGGTCGCTTCGTTCAGATATTCTTCTACCTGAAGGCGCAGCTTTTCCATAGTCTCGGCATCGGCATCCGGCGGTACATGAACAGCTTCGATGCCGACCACCGCACCGCGCCCGAATGGCAGATTGATGGTGGAAGAATCCCAGTTCTTCAACCGGATGAAGCGGCTCGTCACCATCGCAAAGGGCATGATCGGCCGCCCCGACTCACGCGCCAGCATGATGATGCCGAGCCCCACCACCCGCGCGCGCTTCGGCACGTCGGCGGTGGTGGCGACGTTCCACTTGTCCTCCAGCGCCTGCAGCATCTCCCTGAAGGCGCCGACGCCGCCCTTGCGGTGAAAGGCGCCGCCATGATCGCCGGAACCCCGGATGGTTCCGATGCCGAGCCGCTCGGCGGCGATGGCGTTGAATTCGCCGTCGCGGTGCCGCGAGATCAGCACCTTGGCGCGGTGGCTCTCCTTGGTCTTGATGAACGGCGTCATGAAGTGCTGGCCGTGCCAGAACGCGAAGATCGCCGGCATCTCCGGCTCGACCCGCGCATAGACGTCGGTCGGCTCATAAGTGAAGCGATTGGTCAGCCAGACCAGCCGGAGATATTCGGCCGCAAGCACACCCAGCGCGCGCTGAACGAAGGTGCTGCGCAGCAAGTCGCGAATGAACCGTTTCAACTGGATTACTTCGTGTCTTGACCTGGATCGAGCAGCCGGTGGAGGTGAACCACGAAATAGCGCATGTGGGCGTTGTCCACGGTCTGCTGCGCCTTCGCCTTCCAGGCGGCGTGTGCGGATGCGTAATTGGGATACACGCCGACGATGTCGACCTGGTCGAGGTCCTTGAACGTGACGTGTTCGAGATCGGTCAATTCGCCGCCGATGACGAGATGCAGCAATTGCTGCGGGGCACTATCTGGCATGATGGACTTTCCTAACGAGGTGCCCGGCAAAGGAGCGATACTCTGAATCGCGGTATGAATGGAATGATTTGTGGCACGGATTCGACCGATTCAGGGCAGCCGACGATCCCGGAAATGCTCGACAATGCGCGCATGCCGATCGTTTCCCGCCGCCACCAGCACCCCGTGCACCACTTCCCGGCGATTATACTCAATCGCATCCCCCGAGAGCGCGGTCATTCTACCATTCGCTTCGTGCACGATCAAATTCGCCGCAGCAAGATCCCAGTCGCGGCTCTGGCCACCGGCAAAGGCGGCATCCAGATTGCCGTCGGCGACCCGGCACAGGCGCAGTGCCAGCGACCCGATCCGCGGATGCAGCGTGATCTCATCCGGTGACCCGCTTAGCCGCTGCACCAGCGGCTTCGGGCCGGCCATGCGGGAAAAATCCAGCTCCGTTCCCGCGGTCGCACGCACCGACCTGTCGTTGCAGGTGGTGCCCTGGCCGCGGATTGCGAAGAAGAATTCGTCGCTGACTGGCGCGAACACCGCCGCCAGCACCGGCTCAGCTCCCGCCACCAACGCCACGCTGACGCACCAGTCCTCGCGGCCGGCGAGATAGGCGCGGGTGCCGTCGATCGGATCGACGATCCAGACCAGTTCCTTGCCGAGACGCGCGTCGTCGTCGACGCTCTCCTCCGACAGCCAGCCATAATCCGGCGTCGCCGCGCGCAGCCGCCGCTCGACGAGATCGTTGACGGCGATGTCGGCCTCCGAGACCGGCGAGGAGGCGCCCTTGGTCCAGTTCTTCAATTCGGTGCGGAACAGCGATAGCGCCAGCGCGCCGGCTTCGCGCACGGTGTCCCGCAACAGCGCGGCATCGCGCGCCCAGATTCGGTCGGCGGTATCAGCGTCCGCCAAGCGTCAGGCCCTCGATGCGCAGCGTCGGCGCGTTCACGCCGTAACGGAATTCCAGGTCGTTGGCGGGAACCAGCGACTTGAACATCGCCAGCAGATGACCTGCGATCGTCACCTCACTGACGGGATAGGTGATCTCGCCGTTCTCGATCCAGAATCCGGAGGCGCCGCGGCTGTAATCGCCGGTCACACCGTTGACGCCGGAGCCGATCAGGTCGGTGACGTAAAAGCCCTGCTTGATGTCGGAGATCAGCTCCTTCGGCGTCATCGCGCCGGCCTCGAGATGCAGATTATACGATCCCGGCGATGGTGACGACGAGACGCCGCGATGGGCATGTCCGGTCGTGACCAGCCCGAGTTCGCGCGCGGTGGCGCAGTCGAGCAGCCACGTGGTCAGCACGCCCTCGTCGATCAGCGCGTGCTTTTTCACCGTTACGCCCTCGGCGTCGAAGGTTTGCGAGCGCAGGCCGCGCACGCGCAAGGGATCATCGATGATGCGGATGTTCTTGGCGAATAGTTGCTCGCCCATCCGGTCTTTCAGGAAACTGGTCTTGCGCGCGATCGAGGCGCCGTTGATAGCGCCAACCAGATGGCCGACCAGCGATCCCGACACCCGTGGATCGTACACGACCGGCACCTTGCAGGTCTCGACCTTGCGCGGATTGGCGCGCGCCACGGTGCGCTCGCCTGCCCTGCGGCCGACGCTTTCGGGAGAATCGAGGTCAGAGGCGTGCGGTGCCGAGGTGAAATCGTAATCGCGCTCCATGCTCGTGCCTTCGCCCGAAATCGCGGTCACCGAGATGCCGTGGCTGGAGCGCAAATATGAGCCGTGGAATCCGGTCGAGGTCACCAGCACCATGCCGCCGATGCCGCTCGAGGCGGACGCGCCGCTCGACTTGGTCACGCCCTTGACCGCAAGAGCTGCGGCTTCCGCTTCGCAGGCGCGGCGCTCCAGTTCGCTTGTGGTCGGAATATTGCGGTCGAGCAGATCGAGCTCGGCGAACTCGCGCGCCAACAGCGAGGGATCGGCAAGACCGACATATTTGTCGTCAGGCGCGACGCGGGCCATCGCCACCGCCCGCTCGGCGAGCTTGGCAACGCCGTCGCCGGAAATATCGTTGGTCGAGACCACGGCCTGGCGCTGGCCGACCAGCACGCGCAGGCCGACATCGTCGCCTTCGGATCGCTCGGATTCCTCGACCCGGCCATCGCGCACTTCGACGCCTTGCGAGACGCCCCGCACCGCAACCGCGTCCGCGGCATCCGCGCCGGCGCGCTTGGCGGCCTCGACCAGGCGCTGCGCCAGCGTCGAGAGCGCCGATTGATCGAACAGGTCGGTGGTTGCGGAGGCTTTCGAAAGCTGTGGCGAGCTGGATGGTGAAGAGTTCACAAACAAAATCCCTGAAATGGAGGGGCTTTAGGGCGCCAATCGCCAAGGCCTTCAGATGTGCCGGAATCACGGGCATTTCAAGCATTTTGCGCCGCCAAATACCAAACATTTTCGGCATTGGCGCAAGGTCTCGTCAATCATGCGCGCCAAGGTCTTGTCAATCATGCGGGGAGATCCATGGCAGGTGACCACTCCTTAACCAGGCTTTTTAAGGCGAAACGGAAACGCTTCCGCTAAGGTCTCGCGTATCGACCGGGAACATAATCCCGGCGGGGAGATGAGAGCCGTGAGGCGTCAAACAGCAACAAGCGGGATCAATCCCGCCGGGTCGAGCTGCGTCATGCGGCTCGACCCTCTTTCTCTGCCGCTGAGCTTCCAAGCGCACGACACCCGTGCGGATGGCGGCGTGCGGAAAATCGAACTTCATCGCGAACGCGTCGTGCTGCACCGTGCCGTCAAGGGCATGCGGATGGCGATCAACGTCCGCGTCAGCGACTTTCTCGGCGTCGCATTGCGCGGCCTCGACGACGACGCGCAGATGCTGGTGCTGGCGCATCGCGATCCATCGTTGAACATTCCCTTGTGCGTGAGTTCCGACCACGAGGAGATCGCCTCCGCCTGGCAGATGTGGAGCGACATCTTTGCGCTGCCACTGCTGACGGAAGATGACGATCGCGAACCGGCCGCCCGGCGCCGCCGCCACAACGCCGTCCGCGCCCGCCGCCCGAAATTCCTGGTGCGCCGCCGGCTCGGCAATCCCGACAACACCGAGACTGTTCATCGGGACGAGCGCGAGATCATCGCGCGGGATTGAGGCCAGACCCGTCATTGCGAGCCAACGGGTCGCGCAAATGCGCGACCCGTTGGCTCGCAATGACGGTGGACATAGTTTCGCATTCTCGCGACGCCTTTCGCCCGAGGTTTGCATCTTCGTTTGTCCCTCCAGAACTTAGAGGGCGCAGGGAAGACCGGGTGCTTGCTGCACCCGCGGTCTCGCGTGCGATTTGCGCAAACAAAAATGCACACGAGCATACAGGGCAGCGGGAACACTCCGGCCTTCCCTGCGCAATGGCTTTACGGCTTACTTCGTGCTCTTCCCGGAGAACGGCTCTTTTGCCTCCGTCGCCACGAGAGAAGCTTCGCTTCTCTTTGACTTAGCGCCAGCACCGCGGCGCCCGAACCACACGACTTCGCCGTACGCCTCACGTCACGTACGTCGTCGTGACATCAGCGTCCATCGCATCTCACCGCACGTTCGTGACGTTCGCGAGCGCCCCTCAATCGGGTGAGACGAACGGAGTCATGCCGCTGATTTGGGTGACATGTTAAGCGGAATATTTTTGATTCCCGGGCTTGACACGATTTCTGAAAATCAGAAGTGATTTGCCCGCCGAGCCAATTGGCCGCAAGCCGCGCGTCGAGATTGCGCTTGCGCGCGAAGCAAATCAGCTCGGGACGCCGTAGGGTGGGCAAAGGAGCGCTAGCGACGTGCCCACCATCTATCACCGATCGTGCGGCTTGATGGTGGGCACGCTTGCGCTTTGCCTACCCTACGAGATCGAGGAACTAAGCGCGCAGCACCGCGTCGACCAACAATCCCGCAAACAGCAACAGCCCCGCATCACGGTTGGACTTGAAAAGGCGCAGGCACAGCGCGGGATCGCGGATGTCCAACGTCTTTATCTGCCAGGCAAGATGCGCGGCGAACGTAATCAATCCGATCCAGGCCGGCCAGCGTGCGCCGCCGAGCACCAGCGCTGCGCCGATCAGAACCACGGCGAGCGAATAAAACACCGAAAGCGCGAGATGAGTGCGCTCGCCAAAGAGACGTGCCGTGGACTTGATGCCGATCAGCGCGTCGTCCTCGGTGTCCTGATGGGCGTAGATCGTATCGTAGCCAATCACCCAGGCGATCGAGCCAGCATAGAGCACAAGCGCGGTCAGGTCGATCCGGCCGAGCGTGACCGCAAACCCCATCAGCGCGCCCCAGGAGAACGCCAGCCCCAGCACCACCTGCGGCCACCAGGTGATGCGTTTCATGAAGGGATAGATCGCGACGATGACGAGCGAGGCGATGCCGGTCAGGATCGCGAAGCGGTTGAACTGCAGCAGCACTGCCAAGCCGATCAGCGCCTGCAGCACCAGGAAGGCGAACGCCTGCGTCACGCTGATCTGCCCGGCGGGCAATGGCCGCGAGCGCGTGCGCTCAACGCTGGCGTCGAGGTCGCGGTCGGTAATGTCGTTCCAGGCACAGCCCGCGCCGCGCATGACGAAGGCACCGATGAAGAACAGCACGATCACGAGCGGCAATGACGAGATGTCGCGCGCAACACCGGCGGCGAGCGCCGCCGACCACCAGCACGGCATTAGCAACAGCCACGAGCCGATCGGACGGTCGAAACGGGAAAGCCGCAAATAGGGCCGCAACCAGAGCGGCGCACGCGTATCGACCCAGTTGCCGGTCGCATCGGCAACGCGGGTGGTCGCGTCGCTCATCTGATCGGGGTCATCGCGCGAGAACGTTGCCGTTCAGCGTATCGAAGGTGCTACCGCCCTTCTTCACGGCTTGCGCCTCGGGCAGCGCCGCCGAGCCGAGCACCTCGCTGAGGCTCGGGCCGGCCGGCCGTGCTTGTGCCGCCTGCTGCGCGACGGCGCAGACCTGATTCTGCATCTTCTCGGTGTTCTTGTGGCCGTTCTTGAGCTGCTCGGCGATCTGCGGCGGAATTCCGCATTTGGCCGAGTTGGTCTCGACATATTTGATCATCTTCACTTCGGCCTGGCCGAAATTTTTGATCAGCTTGCAAGCCTCGTCCGGCGGCGCCTTGCGGTCGCTTGCGGCCTTGATCATCTTGCCGCGCTTCTCGGCCTCCTCGCGCAAGGGAACAAACCCTTTCATGCAGGCATCTGCCGAACCGCTGGCCTGCGGCGGCGGCCCGCTGAATCCGCCGGAAACCGGGGCGGCGCCCTGCGAGGGGAAGGGCGACGGCGCGCCGACCGTGGCCGACGGCGCAGCGCCATTGACCGGCGGAAACGGCGAAGCCGCGGGTGCGGCGCTCTGGTTCGGGAGCGGCGCCGGAAAGGCGCCCTGCGCAAAGGCGTGGCCCGCGTGGAACGTCACGACGGCAGCGGTCAGCGGCACAATCAGGCGGCGGATCATCAAGGGTGGTTCTCCGGCGAGGTCAGGCAAGTCCCCAACGTGTCCCGAACGAAGCAGATTTGCGAAACAGCTTTTTACGATTCCTGCCGCCGCTTAACAACCCGTGGATTGGGGCAGCAGCGCGGCGCAGGGCCGCCCCAAAAGTTAAAAATAGCGTCCGGATTCTAGCGCTTTAGGCTAAAAGCGCCCGGAAAACGGAACCTTACCGATGCCTGAACTCGATTTCCGCGCCCCTCGCCTGTTCGTCGATGCCCCGTTGCGCGAGGGCGAGAGAATCGCGCTGGAACGTAACCAGAGCAATTATCTGGGCAATGTGCTGCGGCTCTCCGCCGGCGACACCATCCTGGTGTTCAACGGCCGCGACGGCGAATGGCAGGCGACGATCGAGGGCCGAAAGCGGCCGGACGGTTTGATTATCGCAGCCAGGACGAGGCCGCAGGATCGCCTGCCCGATATCGCCTATGTCTTTGCGCCGCTGAAACACGCCCGTCTCGACTACATGGTGCAGAAGGCGGTCGAGATGGGAGCCTCGAGCCTGCAGCCGGTGTTGACGCGGCACACCCAGGTCTCGCGGGTCAATGGTGAGCGGATGCGCGCCAATGTCATCGAGGCTGCCGAACAATGCGGGATACTCAGTCTGGCCGAGGTCGCCGAGCCCGTTGTGCTCGACCGCTTTCTCGACAAGCGCGACCCGGCGCGGCTCCTGGTGTTTTGCGACGAGGCCAGCAACGTCAAAGCTCCGGTGCAAGCGCTGCAGACGGCGCAGGCCGCAGCTTCCGGCATCGACGTGTTGATCGGCCCCGAGGGCGGCTTTGCCGGGGAGGAACGTGAGCTTCTCCTGCGCCAGCCGACTATCCTCCGGCTCTCCCTGGGACCGCGGATTCTGCGGGCCGATACGGCCGGAGTGGCCGCGCTGACGCTGGTCCAGGCGGCACTGGGGGATTGGCGGGACCCGGATGGTCAGTGACGCGATAACCGGTGAGGCCACCGCCCATTAATTCAGTTGGCCGATCCCTGTCGAAACGTTGCTCCGGCCATGCTAAGGCCTGCGCCAACGAGCGCCCCGGAACCGCCGGGAGCCCCCAAATCAACCCTGAACCCGGGTTTTCCGGGCATTTGGACCTAAGATGACCGCGACCGCTGCCGTCAGAGGTGCTGCCGGGTCCGCCGCTTGGGCGGACGCGCTGCTATTGTCGTTTGCACAAGGCGGCTACGTCCAGGCGCATCCGGCCATCCTGCAGCCGGCCGAGCCGTTTCTCGACCTCTCCGGCGAGGACATCCGCAAGAGCCTTTACCTGACCACCGACGCCTCCGGCGAGGAACTCTGCCTGCGCCCCGACCTGACCATTCCGGTGGCACGCGATTATCTCGCCTCGGGGCGCGCCGGCCAGCCGGCGGGCTTTTCCTATCTCGGGCCGGTGTTCCGTTATCGCGGCGGCCAGCCGAGCGAGTTCCTGCAGGCCGGCATCGAGTCCTTCGGCCGGCAGGACCGCGCCGCGGCGGATGCGGAAATGCTGGCGCTGGCGCTGGACGCGACCTCAGTCTTCGGATTGAAGGATGTCGAAATCCGCACCGGCGACGTCGCGCTGTTCAACGCGCTGATCGATGCGCTCGACCTCTATCCGGTATGGCGGCGGCGGCTGATCAAGGATTTCAACCGCAAGGTCAGCCTCACCGCTGATATCGAGCGGCTGACGCTCGCGACCGCGCCCGGCCGCAACGAGTATGAGGGCGTGCTGGCGGCGCTGGCCGGCTCCGACCGCAAGGCGGCGCTGGCGCTGGTCACCGACCTGATGTCGATAGCCGGCACCACCAATGTCGGCGGACGGACGGTCGACGAAATCGCCGACCGCTTCCTCGAACAATCGACCTTGAAAGGCGGCGCGCTGCCGCGCGATGCACTCGACACCATCAAGCGCTTCCTCGCGATCGCGGGCGACCCGGACGAATCGGTTAAGCAACTGCGTACGCTGGCATCGGACGCCAAGCTCGATCTTGCGGCGGCGATCGACCAGTTCGAAAGCCGCGTCGGCTTCATGGCCGCGCGCGGCATCGACACCAAGCTGACGCGGTTCTCCACCTCGTTCGGCCGCGGGCTCGATTATTACACCGGCTTCGAGTTCGAATTGCACAAGAAGGGCAACGGCGTCGAGCCGCTGGTCGGGGGCGGACGCTATGACGGGCTGATGACGCAGCTCGGCTCGCCGACGCCGATCCCCGCGGTCGGCTTCTCGGTCTGGATCGAAGCCTTGACGCAATACGGCCAGCCCGTATCGCAAGGGAGCGCCGCATGACCGCCCCCTTCGTTCTCGCCGTCCCCTCCAAGGGCCGCCTGCAGGAAAACGCCGAGGCGTTTTTCACCCGCGCCGGGCTTTCGCTGGCGAAGCCGCGCGGCGCGCGCGACTATCGCGGCACTATCGCTGGCCTCGACAATGTCGAGATCGCCTATCTCTCGGCGAGCGAAATTGCCTCGCAACTGGCACGCGGCATGGTGCATCTCGGCGTCACCGGCGAGGATCTGTTGCGCGAAAGCATCCCCGATACCGACAAGCGCGTGCTGTTGATCGACAGCCTCGGCTTCGGCAGCGCCAATGTCGTGGTCGCGGTGCCGCAGGCCTGGATCGACGTCCGCACCATGGCCGATCTCGACGACGTCACCACCGGCTTCCGCGCCCAGCATAACCGGCGGATGCGGGTCGCGACCAAATACATCAATCTGACGCGTAACTTCTTCGCCGCCCATGGCGTGGTCGACTACCGCATCGTCGAAAGCGCCGGCGCCACCGAAGGCGCGCCCGCTGTCGGCACCGCCGAGATGATCGTCGACATCACGACCACAGGCGCCACGCTTGCCGCCAACGGGCTGAAGGTGCTCGACGACGGCGTGATCCTGCGCAGCCAGGCCAATCTCGTGGCGTCCCGCGAAGCCGACTGGTCGGCTGACGCCCGCGAGACCGCGCGCGTCATCCTCGATCACATCGCAGCCCGAGCGCGAGCCAGCAAATATCGTGAAGTCCGCACCCGTTTCGCCGGCTGCAACGATGCGCTGCTCAAGGACGCACATAACCGTTTCGGCGTAGTGGCGCCGTTCGGCGGGCCGACGTCGTCGGGCATGCTGACGCTGCACTGCCCGCCGGTGCATCTTTACGCGCTCGGCAGTTTCCTGCGCGAGCACGGCGCCGATACGGTGTCGATCGCCTCGCTGGACTATGTGCTCGACCGCGAAAACCCCTTGTTCGCCAAGCTAGAGGCGTTCCTGCGGCAATAAGGCTGCCGTTTCGTTCATCGTTGCGACAGGTGGGGCCGAGTAACATATGCTGTTTTGGAGCACTAATTGGGACCTGATCGATGACGCTCGGCTCTGACGTTTCCCGCCTGACGACCACCGCCTCCAGCGCGGCGGCCAAGGGACTGTCGATCGTCGTGCCGCTGTACAACGAAGCGGCGGGGCTCGCTGTGCTGCACGAGCGGCTGGTCGGCCTCGCCCGGACGCTGAAGGCGCGTTACGGGCTGGCCAGCGAGGTCGTCTATGTCGACGACGGCAGCGCCGACAACACGCTTGTCATCGCGCGCACGCTTGCCGCCGATGCGCTCGACGTCCAGGTGGTGTCGCTGTCGCGCAATTTCGGCAAGGAGGCGGCGCTGATGGCGGGCCTCGACCATGCCCGCCTTGGCGCGATCCTGTTCATGGACGGCGACGGCCAGCATCCGCCTGATATGGTCGAAAAGCTGGTCTCGCACTGGATCGATGACGGCTACGACGTCGTCTATACGGCGAAGGCGCATCGCGACAATGAATCGTTCCTGCGCCGCCAGGCGGTGCACGGCTTCTACGCGCTGATCAACTGGGGCGCGCGGCAGAAGATCCCCGAGGACGCCGGCGATTTCCGCCTGCTGTCGCCGCGCGCCGCCGCCGCGCTGCGCCAATTGCCTGAGCGCAACCGCTTCTTCAAGGGCCTGTCGAACTGGATCGGCTTCCGCCAGATCCGCGTCGATTACGAGCCGGCGGCGCGCGCGCATGGCGTCACCACGTTCAGCCCAAGCCGCCTGATCGGCCTGTCGATCGAGGGATTGACGTCGTTCTCGGTGGCGCCGCTGCGCTTTGCCAGCCTGCTCGGCATGCTGCTGGCCATCAGTGCCTTCCTGTTCGGCCTGACCATTCTCTGGGAGGTCTGGACCACCGGCAAACAGGTCCCCGGCTATCCCTCGCTGATGATCGGCATGATGACGATCGGCGGCGTGCAGCTCATCATGATCGGCATCGTCGGCGAATATATCGGCAAGATTCTCTCCGAGTTGAAGGCGCGTCCGATCTACTTCGTCGCCGAGCACTCCGAAAAGCGCGCCGATGGCGAGACGACGGCCAAAGCCAGCGAACGGACCGCTGCCGAATGAACGATGCCGCGCCGCCGCGCCGGATCTGGCTGTGCGCCGACGATTACGGGTTGGCCGAAGGCGTCAACCGCGCCATCCGCGATTTGATCTCGCGCGGCCGTCTCAACGCCACCTCCGTGATGGTGGTGGGACCTGCGATCGGCCGCGCCGAAGTCACCGCGTTGCAGGAGGTTGCGGCGACGAGCGCGCGCTGCGCGATCGGGCTGCACGCGACGCTGACCGCGCCGTTTCGTCCGCTGACGATGCACTTTCGCCCCGTCGACGGCGGCCTGTTTCTGCCGTTTCCAAAACTGCTGCGCGCCGGCCTGTTGCGGCGGATCGATCCAGGCCTGATCGAGGATGAACTGTTGGCTCAGCTTGCGGCCTTCAAGGAGCTGTTCGGCCGCGCGCCGGATTTCGTCGACGGCCATCAGCACGCGCAACTCTTCCCCGGCGTGCGCGACGCCTTTCTGCGCGCGGTCAAGGAGGCGGCGCCGGACGCCTGGGTCCGCCAGGGCGGACGCCTCAAGCCATTTGGCCAACTGCTCGGCGCGCCGAAGGCGTTGGTGCTCGACGTCCTCAGTGCGCAATTCCGCAAGCGTGCGACTAGCGCCAAAATCCCGTTCAACCCCGCCTTTGCCGGCGCCTATGATTTTTCGACGTCGCCCGATTTCGGCGCGCTGATGGGGCAGTTCCTCGAAGGGCTGCCGGAGGGCGGGCTGGTGATGTGCCATCCCGGCTTTGTCGACGAAACGCTGGAGGGCCTCGATCCCCTGACCACGCAGCGCGAGGCGGAACATGCGTTTCTCGCAAGCGATCGATTCGCGGCATTGCTGGCGGCGAATAAAGTTACACTGAGTTGACGCATATCCGGGCAATCCACCCGGCGTTTTGTCGCATACCAAAATTTAATTCGGCCGCCCACTACTTGCGACACAAAGCCCGCCCTACATCTTGCCCGCGCGTCGATCACTACCCGGCGCGAGGGAGAGGGCCATGACACCGCAAGAACGCCAACTGATTGACGATCTTTTCGACCGGCTCGCCAAGCTGGAAAGCGCCAAGCGCGATCCGGAGGCGATGTCGGCGATCATGCAGGGCCTGCGCAATGCGCCCAACGCGGTGTATGCGCTGGTGCAGACCACGCTGGTGCAGGACGAGGCGCTGAAGCGCGCCGACATGCGCATTCAGGAATTGGAAGCGGCGACGTCGGGCCAGCAAGCTCAATCCGGCGGCTTCCTCGATTCGATGCGCGACGCGATCTTCGGGCAGAACCAGCCGCAAGGCTCATCGCAAGGTTCGGTGCCGAACGTTCGCGCGCCCGACATGGCTAACCGCCCGACCTGGAACAGCGGTCAGGTGCTGCAGCAAAACCAGGCGCCCGGACAGTACAATCAGCCGGCCTATGGCCAGCCCTATGGCGGCGCGCAACAGCAGCAACCGCCGTTCGGCGGCGGTGGCGGCTCGTTCCTCGGCACCGCTGCGGCGGCTGCGGCCGGCGTGGTCGGCGGTTCGCTGCTGGCCGGCAGCATCCGCTCGATGATGGGCGGCGGCGGCAACCAGCAGGCGTTCGGCGACACGGCGAACCACAGCGGCGGGATCGAAGACCGCAGGCCGTGGGGCGATCAGTCCGGCGGTGATCTCGCGCGCGAGGCCGGGATCAACGACATCGGTTCGCGCGGCTCGTCTAGCCAGCGCGCCGACAACAACGATAACGATTCCGGTTCGCGGCAGGGATTCTTCGATCAGTCCTCGCACGACGACGATGGCGGCATGGATCACGATTCCGACGACTTCGACGGCGATGATGGCGGCGGAGACGGCGACTACGCGTGACCGTCGCGAGAATTGAAAATGAAAACGGCCGCCCCGATCGGGCGGCCGTTTTTATTTGTAGCCCGGATGGAGCGAAGCGCAATCCGGGAATCGGTAGCCACGCTACGGCCCCGGGTTACGCTGCGCTTCACCCGGGCTACGCAGGAAATCAGATCACCACCACCCTCGCCCCGACGCCGACGCGGCCGTAGAGATCGATCACATCTTCATTGCGCATGCGGATACAGCCGGACGAGACGTTGGTGCCGATGGTCCAGGGCTCGTTGGAGCCATGGATGCGATAGAGCGACGAGCCCAGATACATCGCACGCGCGCCGAGCGGATTTTCCGGGCCGCCCTCCATGTGCCTCGGCAGATCGGGGCGGCGCGCCAGCATCTCCGGCGGCGGCGTCCAGGCCGGCCATTCCTTCTTCGCTGAGATCGTCTTGACGCCCGACCAGGTGAAGCCGGGCCGGCCGACGCCGACGCCGTAACGCAACGCCTTGCCGTCGCCCTGCACCAGGAACAGAAACTTGTTTGGGGTGTCGATCACGATGGTGCCCGGGCTTTCCTTGCCGTGATACTCGACCACCTGCTTTTCATATTTCGGATCGAGCCGGTGCTGCGCGGGATCGACCAGATCCTCCTCGCGCCGCATCGACTGCTGCGGATCCATCGGCGGCAGCAGCGTGCGCCGGCCATAGCCGTAATCGGGCTGCGGCTGGTAGGCCTGCTCCCGCTGGTAGCGCCCGCCCTGTGGCGCATCGCCGAACAGGAATTCGATGAAGCCGCCGCCCATATTGGAGGCCATGCGCACCGGCGCCGGCTGGCGGGCGTAGATCACGGTGGGCTCAGTTGATGCTGAGACATCAATCGCTGCGGCCTCACTGGCAAAGCAAAGGCAAGACACGCTCGCGAGGAGCGCAAAACGGATTTTTCCGGACATCGACGTACTCTGTACTGTTCGTCACTGCGGGTTCGGCGCAATGGCGCGATTGAAGCGCCGCTGCACGCGATCAATACAAATCAAAACCTAATCGGTTTGGTAAACGGATCGGGCGTTTCGATTCACCATTTCGGCAATCGCACCCGGATTTGCCCGGTAGCCTTTATTTTGCGTGAACGCGCGCCCCTCATGGTTAATCGTTGGTGTGCGGCCGCAGGCAAAGCGCCGACACGCAATATTGCGCCGTGAACCTGACGTTAAATCGCCATGGTTTAGAACACCTCGGCAATGAAGGGGTGGGAAAAACTCATGTCGGTCAATCGCAAACGTTTTCGTATCGAACAAGCCATTCTGGGCGACGCGCCAATTGTCCTGCCTGCCGAAGGCGGCGAGATCGGCCCGATGCATCGCGAGATCATGGCCGAGTTGCGCGCGATCCGCTCGCAGATGGCCAGCTTCGGCCACGTCCGCGCCGCCGGTACCGAGGTTGCGGATGTCGCGCGCGAGATTGCCGAGTCCCACGCGCTCCTGGAAACCTATCGCGCGCAGATTGAGCAGTGCGAGAAGCTGAAGGTCGAGCTCGACCTCATTCACGACGCTATCAACCGCACCAAGCGCGAAATCGCCACCCTGCACGGCAAGAGCTTTGACGGCCAGGAAATGGCCAAGGTCAACGGCGAACTCGGCGCCGTCGTCGGCGGCACCGAACAGGCCACCCAGCAGATTCTGGAAGCCACCGAGGCGATCGACCAGGCGGCGACCGCGCTGTCGAAGAACATCTCGCCCGACCAGCAGAAGTTGCTCAGCGAAGAAATTCAGGAACGCGTCGTCTCGATCTTCGAAGCCTGCAACTTCCAGGACCTCACCGGCCAGCGCATCAGCAAGGTGATGACCACGATGAAGTTCATCGAGCAGCACATCTACACGATGATGGACATCTGGGGCGGCGTCGACGCCATCAAGGCGCACGCCCAGCCGATCGTCGACACCCGCGAAGGCGATGCCAAGCTGCTCAACGGCCCGAAGCTCGACGGCGACGCCGGCCACGCCTCGCAGGACGACATCGACGCGCTGTTCGATTGATCGGACGGTTAACGCGGACCAAACAAAACGCTGGCAGCGATGCCGGCGTTTTTTTGTTGTCTCTCGCACCGTCATTCCGGGATGGTGCGTTAGCACCAGACCTCAGATGCGCAATTGCGCATCGGGGAATCTCGAGATTCTCAGGTGCGCAATTGCGCACCATAGTTCGATGCTTCGCATCGCCCCGGAATGACGGCGTCTACTCACGCCCGGGGGGCGCAGCGGACATAGACCATGTTGCCGTAACGGACCGCGGCGTCCTTTTCGATGAAGCGGGTCACCAGCACGCGACCGTCGAACGAGACGATCTCGCGGTCCTGTTCGCCGCCGGCGGGACCGGCCGGTCCGATATAGTTCTTGCCGCTCGGGCTACCCTTGAGGCGCAGTTCCTGCGGCGTGGCCTGGTCGGCCAGATGCATGACGACGCCGCCGGAGGTGCCGGCGCCGATCACATAAGGCTGCTTGCACTGCCCGCGCGCGGCAGCTTCGGTGCGGGCGCGGTCATTGGGATTCTGGAACGAGGCAAGGCCCCAGCGACCGACGATCTCGTCGGACCGGATGGTGGCCGGCATTTCCGGCGCAACGGCGGGTTCGGCATCGGGTGCCGGGCCGGACGACAGCGACGGCAGGCTCATGCTGCTGCACGCCGCCAGCAAGACCGTCAGCGCCGACGCGATCGCCAGATTGGCAACCGTATGCGCATTACGTGAGCTGATCATCGCATTCCCCCGAGCAATTTTTGGCCGCTCCCGTCAAGCAGCCAACCGTAAAAAGCCTGCCGGAGCAATGACGTCGGTTGAGTTTACGCCGCTGCACCGATTTGGTTTCCGTGGAGCATCCTATACTGGCCTCAAGAAGGCCTTAACCCCCTTGTTTGCTTGACAGGAACAGCGCCAAGCCATATTTCCCGGCCCCACGTTTAGCACTCAAACTCAAAGATTGCTAAGGGGCGTGCTGTCCCGCCCGGGGCGGCTTCGAATACCCGGCATATCAGCCATTTTCAATGGCGCAGACCTGAAACCGAGCCTCCCCAGAGGAACTTCAAGAGGAGACGTCATGGCCAAATCCAAATTCCGTCCGCTGCACGACCGCGTTGTGGTCAAGCGCATCGATGCCGAGGAGAAGACCAAGGGCGGCATCATCATTCCCGACAGCGCCAAGGAAAAGCCGTCGCAGGGCGAAGTCGTCGCCGTCGGCCCGGGCGGCCGTGACGAGGCAGGTAAGCTGATCCCGATCGACCTCAAGGCCGGCGATCGCGTGCTGTTCGGCAAATGGTCCGGCACCGAGGTCAAGATCGACAACGAGGAACTCCTGATCATGAAGGAGTCCGACATCATGGGCGTGCTGACGTAAGCAATCCTTGTCATGCCCGGGCGAAAGCGGGAAGCGCGTCTTCGCGCTGGATGACCCGGGCATCCATCCCTTCGGAAGAGTCTCGCGAAGGTGGTGGATTGCCGGGTCAAGCCCGGCAATGACGCATTAGCGCGGCGCACGACCGTATCCAATCATTCAGGAGTCCAAACAATGGCTGCCAAAGACGTTAAATTTTCCGGCGACGCCCGCGACCGTATGCTGCGCGGCGTCGACGTTCTCGCCAACGCGGTGAAGGTGACGCTTGGTCCCAAGGGCCGCAATGTCGTGATCGAGAAGAGCTTCGGCGCTCCCCGCATCACCAAGGACGGCGTCACCGTCGCCAAGGAGATCGAGCTCGAGGACAAATTCGAGAACATGGGCGCGCAGATGCTGCGCGAAGTCGCCTCCAAGACCAACGACACCGCGGGCGACGGCACCACCACCGCCACCGTGCTGGCTCAGGCGATCGTGCGCGAAGGCGGCAAGGCGGTTGCTGCCGGCATGAACCCGATGGATCTCAAGCGCGGCATCGACATCGCCGTCCACGCCGTCGTCAAGGATATCGAGAAGCGCGCCAAGCCGGTCGCGGCTTCCTCGGAAGTTGCCCAGGTCGGCACCATCTCGGCCAACGGCGACACCGCCATCGGCAAGATGATCGCGCAGGCGATGCAGAAGGTCGGCAATGAAGGCGTGATCACGGTCGAGGAAAACAAGTCGCTCGAGACCGAGGTCGACATCGTCGAGGGCATGAAGTTCGACCGCGGCTACCTGTCGCCCTACTTCATCACCAACGCCGAGAAGATGACGGCCGAGCTGGAAGACGTTTTCGTGCTCTTGCACGAGAAGAAGCTGTCCGGCCTGCAGTCGATGCTGCCGGTGCTGGAAGCCGTGGTGCAGTCCGGCCGCCCGTTGCTGATCATCGCCGAGGACGTCGAGGGCGAGGCGCTGGCGACGCTGGTGGTCAACCGCCTGCGCGGCGGCTTGAAGGTCGCCGCCGTCAAGGCGCCGGGTTTTGGCGATCGCCGCAAGGCCATGCTGGAAGACATCGCGATCCTGACCGGCGGTCAGCTGATATCAGATGAACTCGGCATGAAGCTCGAAAGCGTCACCATCAACATGCTGGGACGCGCCGGCAAGGTGGTGATCGACAAGGAGAACACCACGATCGTCAAGGGCGCGGGCAAGAAGAAGGACATCGAATCCCGCGTTACGCAGATCAAGGCGCAGATCGAGGAAACCACCTCGGACTACGACCGCGAGAAGCTGCAGGAGCGCCTTGCAAAACTCGCCGGTGGCGTCGCGGTGATCAAGGTCGGCGGTGCGACCGAAGTCGAGGTCAAGGAGAAGAAGGACCGCGTCGAGGACGCCCTCAACGCGACCCGCGCGGCCGTGCAGGAAGGCATCGTGCCGGGCGGCGGCGTGGCGCTGCTCCGCGCCAAAAAGGCGGTCGGCCGCATCAACAACGACAATTCCGACGTCCAGGCCGGTATCAACATCGTGCTCAAGGCGCTGGAAGCCCCGGTTCGCCAGATCTCGGAGAACGCCGGCGTCGAGGGCTCGATCGTGGTCGGCAAGATCCTCGAGAACAAGTCGGAGACCTTTGGCTTCGACGCCCAGACCGAGGAATATGTCGACATGGTCGACAAGGGCATCATCGACCCGGCCAAGGTGGTGCGCACTGCGCTGCAGGACGCCTCCTCCGTCGCCGGCTTGCTGGTGACCACCGAAGCGATGGTTGCCGAACTGCCGAAGGAAGCAGCGCCGGCAATGCCCGGCGGTGGCGGCGGCATGGGTGGTATGGGCGGCATGGGCTTCTAAGCCCTGCCCTTCTCCCTCAAACAGATCGAAGGCCGCCTCCGGGGCGGCCTTCTTTTTTGGCGAATGACAAGCGCGGTATCGGTTCAGACGGAGAACCGATACCGCGCTTTCTCTTTGTTTTGACTCGTTTTCTTCACGCGAACCGGCATCCACTTCGCTCGAAAATGCTACCGGGATTTGCTAGTTACGACGACGCCAATTCCCTTCCGTCTGAGGAACTTCCATATGCGCGCGCTCTTGCCTTGCCTGCTCGGTCTGATGATGGCTTCCCCGAACCTTGCCTTCGCCCAGATGAAACTGCAGCCCAAGACGGCGCCGGGCACGACCGAGACGCGCTACTTCACCGCGATCGACGGCCTGATGGACGGCAACGCCGACGTCGTGCTGAAGGAAACCCGCCAGGGCAAGACCGTCACCGCGGCTACCCTCGACGTCTGCTATCCCGCCGCCAAGGGCTCCGACCGCAAGGACCGCTTCGTTGCCACCCTCACCGTCAACGGTCAGAACCTGACCGGCACCACGCAGAGCCTCGGTGACAAGTTGCCGGTCACCGTCAAACTGCTGCGCAAGCCTGTCGGCGACACCTTCGAATTCCGCGGCCAGATCACCATTGGCTCAAACGTGACCGAAGTGGCCTCTACGGACAATTCCGATCTCAGCGAGAAGGAGTTTTTGGACAATCAGACCAGTGACGACGGCATCACGCCGGCGCCAAAGGATTTTACCGACGTTTCGCCGGAAGCGATCAGCGTGCGGATAAAACTCGACGCGGCGCTTGATTTCCTTAAGGGTCTGAAGGGCGAGGCCGTCGAGGTCGGGCTGTCAAGCCTTTCGGTCTCCTGCGACGCGCTGCGCGCCGGCGAGCAGACCATCAACCTTACCGCCGATCCGGAACGCGCCACAGCGCTGATTGCAAAAGCCAAGTCGACGCAAGGCGTGGTCGCAGCCGGATGGACCAGCGGCTCCGTCGAGATGGACCGCACCATCCGCTTTGCGGCAGCCGAATGGCGCGACGGCGACAAGATCAACCGGGACAAGATCGCGTCGGCCGTTTCAGGCGTGCTCGCGAAAACGCTGGCCGCCAAGCCGGCGGGCGCCGACTGGAACGCCAACACCGGAAAACTCACGCTAAGCTTCAAGCGGCCAAGCCCGATCTATCCCGCGCTCGCGCTGACCGAAACTGTCGAAATCACCGCGCTGGTTTCGCCGGACAAACCGGGCGCTTCTGACCGGCTGATGCTGTGGATCTCGAGCCCGGTGATCACGACCGCGGATGAAGGCACCGGTCCCAAACTGCATTTGTCGGAAGATTCCACCGGCGACGAGGAAGGCGGCGAACCGAACGACGACAACGGCTCTATCGAGGCGCTGGCGAAGGAGTTCAAGGGCCAGCGCTGGGACGCCGACAAGAGTGTGTGGAAATGATCCGTATGCACGATAGCGGTAGCTGCGCGCTTGACGATGCCTTTGCCGGAGCATGCATCGGCACAGTGATCGGTCGCCCCGCAGCGCGCCCTCAAAGGAAAAATAGCCCCGAGCACATTGCGAGCTTTGATCGTTAAGACTCGATTCAGCTTAAGGGGACATCATCGGCCAGTTGAACCTGGGTAACGCCATGCAAGACCGCGCGCCGAGTACCTTTGAGAGCATGTGGACGGGGAATGTGGCTGACGGCCGGGGGCCGGAACAGCCGGCGAACTCGTGGAATTTCTTCAAGGACGATCGCGACGACGTCCTGGTGGTGCGGGAGTCATCTCGCGACCGGGCGCGCAACGCCTCGCTGGTCATCGTGGCTGTGGTGGCAAGCTTTGGGCTCGGATGGACCGGCGGTCTGAGCTGGCCCGAATTCGCAGGCACGCTCGGCCTTGAAACAGTTGCGCAGACGGAAACGCCCGCGCCGCGAACTGCCGAAGCACGGCCGGGCAAGATCGAAAGCGCCCGGAAGACGGCATCCGCGGCAGACTCGCCCGCCATTGTCGGAAGCATTCCCAAGCCATCCGCGCCATTGTCGGCCGCCGCGCGTCCGGCCTCCCAGGCCAATGCGGCCCCCTCCGCTGCCTTCGCAATGCGGCAGCCTCTGGTCGCGGCGCCGGAAACCAGGCCGGCGACAATTCCCGGGTGGACAGTTGTCGACGTTCGCGACGGCACCGCCGTTCTCGAAGGTCCCGACGGTATCAAGATGGCCGCGCGTGGCGACACCATTCCCGGACTCGGACGCGTCGAGTCCATCGTGCGCTGGGGCAACCGCTGGATCATTGCCACCGCCAGCGGCTTGATTGCGACGCAGTAACCGCCGGCTAGAGCATTATCGGTTCTGATCATATCGGCTCATGCCGATGTTGAATCACTTTCGGCGGGAGGGTGAAAGCCTCCATTCGCTAGGCGGAGGCGCAATGTGCGAACCCATTCGTTTCGCTCATCTTCGAGCAAGTTCCACAGGGGCCAGTCAGGCGACGCCTCGATCCATGCAAAATCGACCAATTAATGCCGAAAGCAGTGTTGCCGTCTTGGCGGTAGCAAGAAAAGAGCGCCTCAATGTCATCCTGACCAAGAGGCTGTGTAAGTTCATCAACGTATTTCTCAGCGGCCTTCAGTTGCTCCGCACTGAGACCATCTGTCAGCTTCGCGCCAATCTCACAAAGCTCTCTGACCGGTTCTTGAACCATGTACCCCCACCCACCTACCCCGGGCACGATGGATCAGGATGCGTGGGTTCTCAATCGCTTTTCTGGGGTCACGACCTAGTTCGTATTGATGCGGAAGCGCAGCGTCAACGTGCCGATGAACGATACGAAATCGCCCTGCCGCTTCCAGGTGCCCACAGCGGCGAGCGCGGCGATCAGCTCGTCGTCCTGCTGGGCGCGGTCTGGTGGACAGGGACGATCTTCCATCGCGCCGGGCACGAAGATCACCGTATTGCCCGCCACCGAAAACTGGCCCTTGCCGCCCTTGCACCAGAGTTCGAGGGCCACCTCGCCGGCATCGCCGATTTCGAGATTGGGAATCCGCTTCGACCCGCGCTGACGATCCACATCGAGCTGCATTTCCGCTCCGAACGGAAAACCGTCATCGGCGCGCGCCGGGCTGAACGGCAAAACCATTGCGGTCACCAGAAGCGAAGCGGCGCCTGCCCGGGCCATACGTACGAATGAAATCATGCACCCTCCCGAAAATACCGGACCCCACCGCGCCGCGCGCCGTTCTATTGGACGGCGACGTGATTGGCTAGGGCCGTGAATGCCACCGCCCGATAAATTGCAGCTATCTTCCCCCGTCTTTGCGTTCCCTCCCCGACGTCCTATCGTTGGTGAAGCGATCCAGCAGTCGCTGAGCGAGGGTCCTGTCGCGGTGCAGCAGCGAACCATAGTCGTGAACGATCGGATGCAGCGGGGTTACCGGTACGTTCTCGTCGCGCCCGTGGGCCGAAGCTTTGATCTGGGCTTCCGTCGCGATCTCACGCCGCCGGAAATGCTGCGCCTCGGCATCTTCGGCGAAAGATACATGACTGATTGCAGGGAGGAGTTTCCGGCAAGCTGGTTCGCGAAGGCCAAACTCTCGTCCGAACGCGCAGACGCCAGGCTGAATTTCTTTGGCGTCGCCGACAGCCAACCTCTTTCGGTGTGGCGCAGGAAAGGCTGGATACATCCGGACGATCCGCGCGGCTGGTTTCAATGGTATTGCCGCTATTATCGGAGCCGCCTCAACAAACGGAATGTCCACCCGTCGGCATGAACAGCGCCCATCATTCGACCACCTCATCGATGCGCATGGCAATGATGTGGAATTTCCCAATAGTTGAGCACGCAAGGCTCAAGCAATAAGCAAAGGAGCTATTTTTCATTCACTTCATGATGCAGCAACGCTTTGACTGTTGCGATGAACTGAGGTGGGATCAGGCGTGCGCCTGGATACGCGTTCAAATCGGGGAGAATACGATGTGCGCGGGTGATGACAAAAACTGTCCGGAATTTGAATTGCACCATCGCGAGTTCAAGGAAACGCTTGATCGCGAACGCCGATCGTTCTTGAGGTCCAGCTTCGCCGCGGCCGGAGGCGCCGCAGCGATGACCGCGGGCGGCATTTCTCTGGTGACGCCGCAGATGGCGGCTGCTGCCGAAAGGAACCAACCCGCCAAGCGGTCTTATCATCATCTGCCGGCAAGTGCCGAAACGGTGCATTGGGGCTATTTCAGCAAGAAACTGAAACCGCAGGTCGAGATCGATTCCGGCGACTTCATTACGATTGAGGCGCTAACGCACCACGCCAATGATGACGCCGAGCGCATGGTGAAGGGCGATCCCGGCGCCGAAAGCGTGTTCCTGTGGACCAAGGAAAAGAAGGGCGTAAACCGGCGCGGCGCCGGACCGATGGATGCCTCGCTATTCGGGCGTGGCGCCGGCGAGGGCCTTGGCGTGCACATCTGCACAGGCCCGGTCTACGTCCGCGGCGCCCAGGAGGGCGACGTGATCGAGTTGCGTATTATCGACGTCACGCCCCGGCCATGCGCCAATCCTCAATATCGTGGAAAAGCTTTCGGTAGCAACGCGGCGGCATGGTGGGGCTTTCACTACAAGGACTTGTTGACCGAGCCTAAACCGCGCGAAGTGATCACGATCTATGAGGTCGACGCATCAGGCGAACGCAACTGGGCGAAAGCCGTGTACAATTTCCAATGGACTCCACAGACCGATCCTTCGGGCGTCGTGCACAAAACCATCGACTATCCCGGCGTTCCGGTCGATCACTCCACAATCAAGGAGAACCACGGCATCCTGAAGAATGTGCGCATTCCGATACGTCCGCATTTCGGCGTCATCGGCCTGGCACCAAAGGAAGCCGATATCGTCGATTCAATTCCGCCGAGCTATACCGGAGGCAACATCGACAATTGGCGGATCGGCAAGGGCGCCACGATGTATTATCCGGTCGCGGTCGAAGGCGGCCTGCTGTCTGTTGGCGACCCACACGCTTCGCAGGGAGACTCCGAGCTTTGCGGCACGGCCATCGAAAGCTCGCTGAACGGCACCTTCCAGATCATTCTGCACAAGAAAGCCGACCTCGTCGGCACGGCTCTCGAAGCCCTCGACTATCCGATGCTGGAAACCAGGGATGAGTGGCTGGTGCACGGCTTCAGCTTCGCCAATTATCTCACCGAACTGGGAGACAAGGCGCAGTCAGACATTTACTCGAAATCGTCGGTTGACCTGGCTTTGCGCGATGCTTTCCGCAAGATGCGCAAATTCCTGATGACAACCAAGAAGCTGACCGAAGATGAGGCAATCTCCTTGATTACGGTTGGCGTCGACTTCGGCATCACCCAGGTGGTCGATGGAAATTGGGGCGTCCATGCGGTCATCAAGAAGGATATCTTCGCCGGTGGCGAGACCTGATCCAAAACACCGCGGTGGTTGGTTCCGGGATGAGCTTGGCCGCGTTTGATTACGCCCGTCGGTCTTGCGAGACCACACGCAAAACGGGGCCTCAGCACGAATCCCGTACCAATAACAAATCCCCGCGGCGTCGGCCGCGGGGATCGTTGGCGGGTCGCTCCATCTGCGGTCCTACTTCAACACCATCAGCGTGAACGGATAGACATAGGCTTGCAGCGTCACCAGTACGCCGACGAGGCAGGCCAGCACGATCGAATGCAGGAAGACGTAACGCAGGATCCTGCCTTCGTGGCCGTACCAGTTGGTGGCGGTCGAGGCGACGACGATTGATTGCGCATCGATCATCTTGCCCATGACGCCGCCGGAAGAATTGGCGGCCGCCATCAAGACCGGCGACAGGCCGAGCTGTTCGGCGGTGATCTTCTGTAGGTTGCCGAACAGCACGTTCGACGATGTATCCGATCCCGTCAGCGCCACGCCGAGCCAGCCGAGCAGCGTGCCGAAGAAGGGATAGAGCACGCCGGTGGCGGCGAAGGCGAGGCCGAGCGTGGCGTCGACGCCGGAGAGCCGCGTCAGCGTGCCGATCGCCAGCATCGCCGAGATCGTGATCAGCGAGATCGCGCATAGTTTGATGGTGCGGCCGTATTCGCCTGTCATCTTCGCCGGCGAATAACCCATCAGCAGGCCGGAGATGATGGCGGCAATCAGCATGCCCGTCCCGGTGAACGACAGATAGGTGAAGTCGAACAGCGCGGCCTCCGGCGTCGGCTTGGCGGCCACCGGCGGCACTTTGTTGATCATATTGTGCAGCTCAGGCACCTCGAATTTCCAGGCGAAGTTCGCGTTCGCCCAGCCCTTGAACGCGCCGGTGCCCCAGATCAGCATCACGATGCAGACGATGATCCACGGCAGCAGCGCGCTCCAGAGCTGGGCCTGGCTGAGCTTCGTTGTATCCAATGGCTTGGCGGGCTTCATTGTCGAAGCCGATTCATCGTGGCTGCGGAGCGCGGGCGACAGCCAGAGTTCGCGCGGTTGCCAAACTTTAAGGAACAGGATCAGGCAGCCCATCGAGATCAGCGACGCGCCGATATCGACGATCCAGGGGTTGATGAAGTTCGAGATCACGAATTGCGGGACCGCAAAGGAGACGCCGGTGACGAGAATGGCCGGCCAGATCGCGATCATGCCGCGCCAGCCGGCGAAGGCCCAGATCAGCCAGAACGGCACGATCAGCGAGAAGAACGGTAACTGCCGGCCGACCATGGCGCCGAGCACATAGGGATCAAGGCCGGTCACCGACGCCAGCCCCTGGATCGGCGTGCCGAGCGCGCCGTAAGCGACCGGCGCGGTGTTGGCGATCAGCGACAGGCCGGAGGCGGCCAGCGGCGAGAAGCCGAGACCGATCAGGACCGCGCCGGTGATCGCAACCGGCGTGCCGAAGCCGGACGCGCCTTCGAAGAACGCGCCGAACGCGAATGCGATCAGGAGAAGCTGCAGCCTGCGATCGGTGGTGACGCCGCCGATCGCTCGCTGCAACAACTCGAAGCGGCCGGTCTCGACGGTGATGCGGTAGAGGAAGATGACGTTGAGCACGATCCAGCCGATCGGGAAGAAGCCGATGACGACGCCGAGCAGCGAGGCGCGGATCGACATGCCGGCGGGCATGGTGAAGATGACGATCGTAATGATGTTGGCGACAACAAGCGCGACGATGGCGGCGAGATGCGCCTTGACCTTGCCGCTCGCAATCAGCACCAACAGGGTGACGACGGGCACGGCGGCGGCGATCGTTGACAGCGCGGCGTTGCCAAGCGGATTATAGTGTTGGTCCCACATTGCGGTTCTCCCCACATTGTTGTTGGCGTGCCGGCGTGGATGGCCGGTCACGTGCTGAATCGATCGGCGGGAACAACCGTGGAAAAGCGGGGTTGGGCTGCCTCGAGCTTTGCCTTGGACTTTGCCTTGGACTTTGCCTTGGACTTGCTTTGGGCTCGCCAACGCTCACAACCTCGCGAAGTTCGATGGCCACCGCCCCTCGCCGCCGCAGCCATGCTAGGGTCTAGCCAAGGGCTGCGACAAGCCGTCGCAGGCGGTAAATTGCCCAGACCTTCGTAGTAGACCCCAATTCTTCCATCCTTTCAGGGCGTTAGGCCCGATTCCCCGGAGACGGTGATCTGTGAACAATATCCGCTCGACGCTCGCCACCGTGTGGCGCATGTCCGCCCCTTATTTCCGTTCCGAGGACAAGTGGGCGGGCCTGACGCTGCTCGCCGCCGTGATCGCCATTGAGCTTGCCGTCGTCGGCATCAACGTCCTGATCACGCTGTGGAACGCCCGCTTCTACAACGCCCTGCAGGACCGAAACTGGGACTCCTTCGTCAGCGAGATCATCTATTTCTGCGTCCTCGCGACAATCTTCATCGTGCTGGCGGTCTACCAGCTCTATCTCAATCAATGGCTGCAGATCCGCTGGCGGCGCTGGATGACAGCGCAATATCTCGGGGACTGGCTGCATCAGGCCAACCACTACCGGATGCAGCTTCAGGGGGATGCGGCCGACAACCCCGACCAGCGCATGACCGACGACGTCAAACTGTTCGTCGATCGCACGCTCAACATCGGCGTCGGCCTCTTGAACTCGATTGTCACGCTGGCGTCCTATGTCGTGATGCTGTGGAGCCTTTCGAACGCCGCACCGCTGCACCTGTTTGGCGAGGAATATGCAATTCCCGGCTACCTCGTCTGGGTCGCGCTGATCTATTCGGTGCTCGGCACCGTGCTGACGCATCTGATCGGCTGGCGGCTGGTCGGCATCGATTTCCGGCAACAGCAATACGAAGCGGATTTTCGTTTCAATCTGGTGCGCGTCCGGGAGAACTCCGAACAGATCGCGCTGTTGCACGGCGAGGCCGCGGAGCGCGAACGCCTGCTGGTTCGATTCGGACGCGTGGTGGAGAACTGGCTCGCCATCATGAGCCGGACCAAGAAGATAACGGCGTTCACGGCGAGCTACAATCAGGCTTCAGTGATCTTTCCCTATGTCCTGGTGGCGCCGGCCTATTTTGCGCAGAAGATCCAGCTCGGCGGCATGATGCAAACCGCGTCGGCATTTTCGAACGTGCAGGGTGCGCTTTCGTTCTTCATCTCCATCTATCGATCGCTGGCGGAGTGGCAGGCGGTGGTCAACCGTCTCGATGGGTTCGAGGCGGGCGTCGTGGCAGCAGAAAAGCTCGCTACCAGCGATGACAGGATTCATGTCACCGCGGGAGGCGGCGGCGCGATCGACCTCAAGGGCGTGGCGCTGCGCCTGCCGAACGGAACGCCGCTGGTGACCGCGGATGGATTCACCTTGCGCAAGGGCGAGCGCACGCTGGTCACCGGCCCGTCCGGCTCCGGCAAATCCACGCTCTTCCGCGCCATCGCCGGCATCTGGCCGTTCGGCGCCGGTACGATCGCGATCCCTGCCGGCGCAACACTGATGATGCTGCCGCAGCGGCCGTATTTCCCGACCGGCTCGCTGCGCAGCGCAGTCGAATATCCGGCCAAGGACGGCACGTTCACCGACAGCCAGATCAGCAGCGCGATCGAAGCGGTGGGACTGCCGAAGCTCGCGTCGCAAATCGGCGAAGAAGGACACTGGAATCGCACGCTCTCGCTCGGCGAGCAGCAGCGCCTCGGACTTGCGCGCGCGTTGTTGCACGCGCCGAACTATCTGTTCCTCGACGAGGCCACCGCCTCGCTCGACGAACCTTCGGAGGCCGCGCTGTACCGCCTGGTCGAGCAGAAATTGCCGCAGAGCACGATCGTCTCGATCGGCCACCGCTCGACGCTCGACGCGTTTCACGGGCGCAATGTCGTTTTCACCCGCGATGGCGACCGCTTTGCGGTTCAGGATGGAACGCGCGCCGCTGCGTCGTAGTCGTGGAGCGCTCTACATCCAACGCTGCGGCCAGGGCTGGCGGCGTACCCAGCGGTGCCAGACATAGGAGAACGCGGTCAACAGCAGCGCGCCGGCCAGCACCGGCGCCAGCAGGAACGTCCACGGCAGGTTGCCTGAAACCACCAGCAGCGGGTTGATGCCCGCGGGCGGGTGAAAGGTGCCGGTCACGTACATCGCCAGAATGGAGAGGCCGACGGCCATGGCCGCGGCCCAGGCTTGCGGCCCCGTCAGTTTCAGCACGGCAAGGCCGACCAGCGCCGACACCAGATGCCCGCCGATCAAAGCGCGCGGCTGCGCCGGCGCCACCTCGGGCGATCCGATCACCAGCACGATCGAGGTGGCGAACGGAATCACCGCGAGCGGATAATGCAAAGCGAGCGAGAACCACTCCATGGCGCCGATGGCAATCGCGCCGCCGAGGCCCGCAACCGCGCCCGCCACAACGCTGCGGTGATCGTTGCGGGCGATCGCTTTCCGCATCACGCGACGCCAATTCCGTTTCATCGCGCCACCCAAAAGAAAAGGGGCGGCAGATCGCTCTGCCGCCCCCTCGTCTTCGACAGGAAGATCTTACTTCAGGTTGGTCATCGCGGTCAGGTCAGCCGAGAGCTTGACGATGCCGGCGGCGCCGCACCAGTTCGAACCGACGCCCGACGGATTGATCGGCGTCACGAAGGTACCAAGGGTGGTTCCGTTGACGTTGCCACGAGCGGCGAAGTCGCTGGTGAAAGCGTTGCAATCACCCTTCGACAGGTTGGTGTCGGAGTAACGGAAGTCCAGCGTGAACACCTTGTAGGTGAAGCCGATGCCGATATTCCAGGTGTTGTAATCGGCATAGTTGATGCCGTTCGGGAACGCAGCGACGCCGTAGAAGGAGTCCGACGTGCCCAGCCACTGGCGGCCGAATTCACCCGACACATACATGCCGATGCCGCTGGCGCCGAACCAAGCGCTCGGCGCGATCGCCTTGCCGACGATCGAGGCGTAGGTGCCTTCGGCGCCGCTGTTGAGGAAGCTCGGCGTATAATAGACGTTGCCGCCCATCGAGAAGTTGTCGTTGAAGGTGTAGTTCACCTTGCCATAGACCTCGAAGAAGCTGAGGTCCTTCTTGATGACGTTGCCGTTGACCAGCTGGTTGATTTGGCACTCGTTGCTGAGCGGGACGCCCGCGAAATCGGTAGTCGCGCCGAAGCCGTAATGGCAGGTGCCGCCCGGATAGAGATAGCCCCAGGCGCCGACGTCGAAGGCGAATTGACCGACCGTCAGGCGGGCGCCGCCGTAGGCGTCGACTTCAGCCGCGGCGCGGTTGGGGAAGGAGATGCTCGCGGCGCCCAGGCCGACATAGAGCTGGAAGTCCTTGGTGACGTTGTAGCGCGGTTCGAAGTAAGCGTTGACCGACGGCTTGTGGTTGGACTGGGTGATGCCGCGGAAGATGTAGTCGTTGGTGATCCCGGCGCCGAAGGCGAAATCCCAGGGATCGAATGCCGGCGGCGGCGGCGCCTTCACGGCCTTCACCCGCAGATCCGCAGCGAGAGCCGAGCCCGATACCATTGCCAGCGCCGTTGCCAACAAAGCCAGTTTCTTCATGACGATCCCCATCCACCTTCTAGACAGTCCCGCTCCGGCCCCCCGGGGCAAACGATAAGCGACTGCGGCCAAATGTCTTAACGCAGTCACACAGTGGGCTGAGGGGCCATTGTCGTGAAGCAAAAAAGTCAAGCAGCCGCCGCCTTTTTAGGCATTCTGCCGATTTCGATAAATCTTGTCGGCGTGTGTTGCATTCCCACAACAATTTTGGGGGTCGCCCGCCCGTCGGCGCGACATTCGGAACGGCAAAAAGCGACGCCGGCGACACACCACAGAGCGCATTTTTGCGAATCAACTTTTCCGGGAAAACACGGTCTCTGGGGCCTCGCAGGGTCCACGAAAAAGGCCGCAGCGCTGACGCTGCGGCCTTTCAAAAATTCAGCCCCTGACAGGGACCGTCTAGTTGTGGTCGCCGCCGTTGGACGAGCCGGCGGCCCATGAGGGATTGGACGGTTCCGGGCTGGCCCAGCTCGCCGCTGGAGCGGGCGCGGGTTCCGGCTCGGGAGCCGGCGCCGGCTCCGTCTTGGGAGCAGCGGGCTTGGCCGCCCTCTTCTTGGCCGCGCTCTTCTTGGCAGCCTTCTTCGGCGCAGCCTTTGATTTCTTGGCGGCCTTCTTGGCCGACTTCTTTGCGGTCTTCTTTGCAGCCTTCTTCGCCGATTTCTTCGCTGCCTTTTTCGCGGATTTCTTCTTCGCCACTACGGCCTTCTTGGCCTTTTTAGACTTCTTGGCCTTCTTACTCTTCTTCGCCATCTGGTCCTCCTGTTGACGCTGTCCATGTCTGTCGAGCGCTTCGAATAGTCCTGGGCCAGACCGGGGCGACACTTCTTCGAAGTGTCCTCCCGCTCCATCCCGTATCCAGGCACGATCTCCAGGCAGACATTTTCGCGTCTATCCCGGTGAAAAGCCGTCCCCCAACCGGCGCCCCCAGTGCAGGGCAGGCTCTCCCAGATCATGCCCTTTAGGCCGATCGATCAGTTCAATCCTGTTAACGATCCAGGCTTTGGACCTCCTGTCGCCCAATCGAGAAGCTCAATCGTGTGCACCACAGGAACTGACGTACCGCTGGCAATCTGAACCATGCATCCAATATTGCCTGCAGCGATCATGTCCGGTTTGACTGTCGCAATGTTGGCGACCTTTCGATCGCGCAACCTGCTCGCAATGTCGGGCTGGAGAATGTTGTAGGTCCCCGCCGAACCGCAACACAAATGGCTCTCGGGCACATCTTTCACCACGAATCCATTCTTGGAAAGCAATTCTTTCGGAAGGCCTGTGATTTTCTGTCCATGCTGTAGCGAACATGCCGAGTGATAGGCGATTGTGACGTCGCCTTTTTGCGTCGTTGGCGCGAGCGCGATGCCACTGAGAAACTCGGTGATATCCTTTGCCAGCGCGGAGATTTGCGCTGCGGGAGCAGCATAATCGCGATCCTCGCGCAGCATGAAGCCATAGTCCTTGATGACCGTGCCGCAGCCCGATGCGGTGATCAGGATGGCATCGAGGCCGCCTTGTTCCGCTTCCTTTTTCCACACGTTGATGTTGGCGCGGGCCCGCGCCAGCGCGTCGCCGTCCTGCCCGAGGTGATGGGTGAGCGCGCCGCAGCATTGCTCGTCCCTGACCAGGACGACCTCGATGCCGTGGCGGGTCAGGAGATTGATGGCGGCCTGGTTGATGCGCGGCGCCAGCACCTGCTGGGCGCAGCCCTGCAACAGCGCCACCCGCCCGCGCTTCTCGCCGATCGCCGGAAAGACGCTGCCGCCCGAGGGTCCTGGCGCCGGAAGGCCTTTCGGCGCGAGCGCCAGCATCGCCTTGATTCGCCGCAACAGGCCGGGTGTCGCGGCTGCGCCTGACGCCGGCAACAGGGCCGCGAACGGCCGGGCCAGCCGCGCCATGACCATGCTGGCGCGAAACAGCTTGGGCCGCGGCAGCACCAGCCCCAGCACCGCGCGCAAGGCCCGCTCGGCCAACGGCCGCGAATAGTCCCTCTCGATCCGCACCCGTGCCTGATCGACCAGATGCATGTAGTGCACGCCCGAGGGACAGGTAGTCATGCAGGCGAGGCAGGAGAGGCAGCGGTCGATATGCTTGACCACCTCCGCCGTCGGCGGCCTGTCCTTTTCCAGCATCTCCTTGATCAGGTAGATGCGCCCGCGCGGGCTATCGAGCTCATCGCCGAGCAGCACATAGGTCGGACAGGTCGCGGTGCAGAAGCCGCAATGCACGCAGGCGCGCAGGATCTTGTCGGCTACGGCGATATCGGGGTCGGCGAGTTGGGCCAGGGAAAATTCGGTTTTCATGTCGCTAATCCCCTCAGCATCCGGCCGCGATTGAGGATGATCCTGGGATCGAAGCTGTGGCGCACGCGCTCGCTCAAGGCGGCAAGGCCCTCCGCTTGTGGATGGAAGACGTCAACATCGCGCCGGGCCTGCTCGGACGCCCGGATCAGCGATGCGTGGCCCCCGGCCGCCTCGACGCGCGCTCGCACCAACGCCGCCTGAGCATCCGGCTTGGGCGGCAAGGCTGCCCAGATCAGGCCGCCGCCCCAATCATAGATCACATCGCCCCCGGTCTCGCGCGCCAGCGCCTGGCCGAGCGCGCCGCCGGAAGCCGGCGGACAGACGATCCGCCACACCGGCCAGACGCCGAGCGCCCCGCTGGCGGCAAAGGGTTCGACGTCGCGGATGGCGCTCCAGACCGATGCCGAGGCTGCATCCTGCAGCGTATCCACGGGCCCGAACGGCGCAAGCGTCTTGGCCAGCGAAGCCGCGCGGTCCGCGACCGAGGCCGCGATGCCTTCGAGCCGCAGCAGCGTGACCGCCCGCCCCTGCGCCGACAGACCTGCAAGTACGCCGGTCGCGGGACGGAACGCCGAATTCGGCAGATGCGCCGCACCCGAGACGTCGTAGGGCGAGCCGAGCGCCGCGGTCATCGCCCGATTCGCGACGACATCGTCGAGCCCGGAGAGCACCAGCGTGCGCTCGCTCTCAGGTCTAGGCATCACCTTGAGCGTGACTTCCGTCATCACCGCCAGCGTACCCCACGATCCCGCCAGGAGCTTGCAGAGATCGTAGCCGGTGACGTTCTTCACCACCCTGCCGCCGGTTTTAAAACTGTCGCCGAAGCCCGACACCGCATGCGCACCGAGGAGATGATCGCGCGCCCCGCCAGCCCTGATGCGGCGGGGACCGGCCAGCCCCGCGCCGATCATGCCGCCGATGGTGCCGTTGCCGGAGACGCCGAGCAGCGCGGACGTGTCGATCGGCTCGAAGGCGAATTGCTGGTTCTTGGAATCGATCAGCGACTGCACGTCGGCGAGCGGGGCGCCTGATTGCACCGTGATGATCAGCTCGTTCGGCTCGTAGGAAGAAACCGCGTTCAGCGCCGACACGTCGAGCACCGCGTTGGTCGCCATCGGATGACCTATAGCGCGCCTGGTGCCATGGCCGATGATCTCCAGCGGCTGCTCGCTGGCGATCGCCGCGCGCACAACCTCTTCGACATCCTTGGCGTCTCGTACTTTCAGGGTGTCCACAAGGTTCCGCCTCTCGTCCCTCTCTCAAGCGGGCCGCCGTCCGGAGGCCGCCCATCCTATCCCTTCTAAAGCGATGGATGGCGGAGACAAGTGCGCCTGCGTCCGCTGCAGGCCAAGCGCGAATGCGGTCACCCTATCCGATGGACGAACCGCATGCGGTCATCGATTACGATAGTTCAAGTCCAGCCAATCGCCATTCTTCACGCGTTGTCGCACAGGAACGATCTCGTGGCCGAACCTCCGACCTAGTTGTTCGCCCAAGACTTCCCCGGAAGCCGCGTCAAGATGGACGACCCAGGACGCGAACGGTTCAACGCCATTCCGATCTCCCGGTGTCAAGACCTCCCAGATGTGCGGATGGTCTATGAAGGATCTCAGTGTCATCGATCCCAGAGATGATGGTGTCAATCCGAAAGGAACGGGTAGGCTCGCCATGATCGCAGCGATGTCGGTGCTGTCGAGCCACGTCTCGGGCAAGCGCATCGCTTTCATCAGATCATCTGTTTCATAAGACGGGGCTGAACTGCCGCGGAACGACAACCTGCCGTCTTCCATGAGTACGGCCTCCACCATGTCGCCACTGTCACCATAGCGCCATCGCGCCTGCCAAATGCCACGACCGTCAGAGAGCCGGAAACCGTAGGTCGACAGCATCGTCAGGCTCCAGGGCGCCTTGAACTGCGCCATGAACGGGACGATGAGATCCAGAGCTTCGCGTGCACTGAGATATGGTTGCGGCAGCGCGATCTGTCGATCTGGCGGAAGCCGAAGCCGCTTCGCTACGCTGGCGGGCTTGGTACCGAGCTTGCGACCACCCTGTTTGAGGAGGTCCTGCGTCCGTTCCTGTGCCAGTTCCGGGGAGAGCCACCTGTAGGCAGGAAGCCCGAGCAGTTCGGCAAACCGATACGCTGGCTCCTCTCGCACCGCTTCCTCTCGATCCAACGAACGAAGCAGCGGCTCCAGCAAGTGCGACGTGACGAGCGGCGCAAGCGCGAGCGGATCGTATTGATCAAGCTCGACAGCCGGGTGCGGGTCCCACCAGCACGCAAACTGGACCAGGGAACGCTCCGTGTGGGCGAGCGCGAAGCTCCAGCCATGGTCCTCGGCATAAAAATAGTAAAGGACCGGACAGCGGGTCAGCTTCGAAAGATAATCGGCGAAACGCGCCTCGCCCCGGTACATCACCGATTTAGGATACGGAACGAAGGTCAGCCATCCGTTCGCCGGTCCAAATACGACGCCGCTGACTTTGGCTTGGCGCAGCACCTTCTGCACATCAGGACCTTCGCCGAGGCGAATATGATAGCTGGTGCTAAACTCGCTCATCGCAGACGTGGGCTCTTCTAGAACCGCGGGATGTCCGGAAACGCCAGTTTGCCGCCGTGCACATGCATGCGGCCGAGTTCGGCGCAGCGGTGCAGGGTCGGAAACACTTTGCCGGGGTTGAGCAGGCCCTGCGCGTCGAAGGCGCATTTCAGGCGCTGCTGCTGGTTGAGGTCTACTTCCGAAAACATCTCCGGCATCAAATCGCGCTTCTCGATGCCGACGCCGTGTTCGCCGGTGAGCACGCCGCCGAATTCGACGCAGGCGCGCAGGATGTCGGCGCCGAAGGCTTCCGCCCGTTCGATCTCGCCGGGCTTGTTGGCGTCGTAGAGGATCAGCGGATGCAGATTGCCGTCGCCGGCATGAAACACGTTGGCGACGCCGAGCTGGTATTTTTCCGAGAGGTCGCGGATGCGCGCCAGCGCCTTCGGCAGCGCGCCGCGCGGGATGGTGCCGTCCATGCAGAGATAGTCGGGCGATATCCGCCCGACCGCCGGGAATGCCGCCTTGCGGCCGGCCCAGAACAGATTGCGCTCGGCCTCGGAGGTGGAGATCTGGCAGGTGGTCGAGCCACAGGCTTGCGCGATCGCCTCGACGCGCTTGATCAGTTCGTCGACCTCGACGCTGGGGCCATCGAGCTCAATGATCAACAGCGCCTCGACATCGAGCGGATAGCCGGCGTGAACAAAAGCCTCCGCAGCATGGATCGCGGGCTTGTCCATCATCTCCATGCCGCCGGGAATGATGCCGGCGCCGATGATCCGCGCCACGCATTCGCCGGCGGCTTCGACCTCGGCGAAGCCGACCATCAGCGCCCGCGCCGTCTCCGGCTTCTGCAGGATGCGCACCGTGATCTCGGTGATGACGCCGAGCAACCCTTCCGAGCCGGTGATGATTCCCATCAGGTCGTAGCCTGAATTCTCGGCGGCCTTGCCGCCGATCCGCAAAATCTCGCCGGACATCAGCACGATCTCGCAGCCCAGCACGTTGTTGGTGGTCATGCCGTATTTCAGGCAATGCACACCGCCGGAATTTTCCGCGACATTGCCGCCGATCGAGCAGGCAATTTGGGACGACGGATCGGGCGCATAGTAGAAGCCGGCATGCGCCACCGCCTGGCTGATGGCGAGGTTGGTGACGCCGGGCTCGGTCACCACCACGCGGTTGTCGAAATCGATCTCGCGGATGCGCTTGAACTTGCCGAGCCCCAGCAGCACGCCGTCGACCAGCGGCAGCGCGCCGCCGGACAGCGACGTGCCTGAACCGCGCGGCACCACCTTGATGCCCTGCTCGAAGCAATATTTCAGGACCTGCGAGACCTGCTCGGTGGTGTCGGGGAGCACCACGACCATCGGGGGTTGCCGATAGGCGGTAAGCCCATCGGATTCATAGACCTGCATTTCGGCCGCACTGTCGATCACGCCCTCGCCGGGCACGATCGCGCGCAGGGCCGCCACGATCTCGCCGCGACGGCCAAGAACCGCCTGATCGGCAGCCGGCATCATGATGGCCATGCGTGTCCCTCCAAGCCTCGCGAACCAACGATTTATGATGGCAAATCAAGCACGTCTACCAAGGTTTGGGTAGGTTATCCGAAGGTTGCATTGCGGCGCGTCAAACGTCAGTTCTCTCTGGGACAAGTCGGCAATGGTGAAACCTGTCAAGGTTTCGTGGCTTGTCCAATCCAAGCGGGCCTGCCACAAGAAATCCGCCTCCTGGGAAGAAACGAAGAGCACCACATGAAAACATCGACTTTGAGCGCGCTGGTTGTCGTTACCTCACTGGCCACGGCGTCGGGCGCGCTGGCGCAGGACGCTGCCGCCGGCAAGACCTCGTTCAACAAATGCCTGGCCTGCCACGCCATCGGCGACGGCGCCAAGAACAAGGTCGGACCGGTGCTGAACGGGCTCGATGGCCGCAAGTCCGGCACCATCGAGGGCTACTCCTATTCGGACGCCAACAAGAATTCCGGCATCACCTGGAACAAGGATGTCTTCCTCGAATACATCAAGGACCCCAAGGCAAAGATACCCGGCACCAAGATGATCTTCGCCGGCATCAAGAACGAGAAAGAGGCCGGCGATCTCTGGGCCTACATCGCGCAGTACGACAAGGACGGCAAGACCAAGTAAGGGCTGGGCCTCACGGTTCTCCCGGCGATGCACGGCGTCGTCCGGAGACGCGTTCGATGTACTTTCCGTCATGGCCGGGCTTGTCCCGGCCATGCACGTCTTTCTTGCCTGCTGAAGCAGAGACGTGGATGCCCGGCACAAGGCCGGGCATGACGAGTGGATGCACTATGCCCTTGCGGCCCGCGCCAGCCCTTTCAAGCCAGCGTGTGCACGATCACGGGTCCGGCCATGGCGGTCGCCGGCCCAGTCAAGAGCGGCGCCAGGTCGTGCTCGATCCATGCCAGCGCGCGCTTGTTGGATTCCTCGGCGGCTGCAAAATTGTTGAACAGGCTGATCGCGATCACCGTGTCGTCGGGCGCATAGACCACGTAGTAGCCCATGAATCCCTCGACCCCACTGATGACGGGGATCGCGCCCTCCTTGATCCGGCGTGTCAGTTCTTCGGCCTTGCCGGCCTTGGCCTTGCCCTGACGAATGGCGGCGTACATGGGGCTCTCCCTCGAAGGTCGGCTGCCCGATATCGCAATTTCTAAAGCTTCATCCCGCGGGACGAGCAGCGGAATCCCGCGCGCACTGATCGTAGCCCACCCGGGGCCGTCAGGCACGCACGGTCTCAGCGTCCCTGATCGCGCAATAATCGGATTCTCGAACGGCTCAATGGGCCGCGGCTGTCGCACTCGGCGCCGCCGCCGAGATCATCGCCTCGACCTCGGCAATGACGAGATCGGGAACCGCTTGCTGGACCATGTGGCCGACATCCGGCAGCACCATCAGTTTCACGTTCGGCGCAGCCGCCGCGAACGGCCGTGAATGTCGGTCGGTCGACACCGTCTTGTCGGCATCGCCGGTGATGATGGTGACGGGTGCCTTGATCTCGCCGTAGCGCGGCGCCTGCTCGGCCACCGCCGCCTTCAGCGTCACCAGATCGCGCGCATTGGCGATGAATTCGCGCGGGCGCAGCAACAGCGGCGTGGCGGTATTGCGGACAAAGCCATCCGGCATGGTCTGCGGCAGGAACACGCCCCGCGCGCCCGGCTCCGCTAGCAGGAGGCCGAGCGGCAGCGTGATGGTGTAGGCGAATAGCGGGCCGATCACCGGCGTGGCGATCAGCCTGTTGTAGCGCCCGACGCCGCCAGGCCACGGATAGGCCACCGGCGCCAGCATCAGAAGGCCGGCGACGGTTTGCGGGTAATCCAGCGCGATCCGCGCCCCCAGCGCGCCGGCCCAGGAATGCACCACAAGGATCGCCTCGCCGACGCCGAGCCTGGCCAGCGCCTCACTGATCATGCGGGCCTGAATTTCGGGCGTGGAGTCCTCAAGCCTGGCGCGAGTGCTCCAGCCATGCCCGGGACGATCGATCAGGAGCACGCGGTGCTTCCTGGCCAGCAGTTCCCCGACCGGCTGCCGCATCACTTCGAGGTTGGAACTCGCGCCATGCAACATCACGACCGGCGGGCCGGCCGCATCCCGCGGACCGATATCGAGGATATGGAGGGCCCCGCCGGTCACCTCGATCATCCTGCCCTGCGGCGGATGGGCCCGCTGCGCGAGAAAGACGCCGATTTGCGTGACCAGCGCCAGCATCAGCAGCGCCGTCACTGCAATCACGACTACCATCTGAAATTTCCGACTGATCTTTTGCACCTGCGAGCTACGGCTCGGGCCGGCGCAGGTTTCGGACGTTGTCCACAGAGCGACGATCCTGTGGATAGCGGGGTCATACTGACGTCATCGGCAGGTTTGTACAGTGCCGTTGCCACTTTCGCCATGTGTGCGCGTGCCTGATTGGGGGGTAGCCGGGCGCCTTACCCAACATCCACAGGAACAGGGCCGCTCACTACAAATTGTTCCAGCGTAAACCGGAGGAATGCCATGATTTCCGACGCAAGCGAAGCCGCCATCGATCAGATCGTAGCGAGTTGCAATGGCGATATCCGCGGCGCACTCAAGGCGCTGTTGCGGGTCAATGAGCAGCTTGAGACGGAATTGGCGCAAATCTACGCGGCAGTCGGTCTCGATGGTCTCGCCCGCGGCAGCAACGCCGTACACTAGAGCTTTGGGCCGCCGCGTTTCCTGACGCGAACGGCTCGAATATGGCTAGTCGGATTTATTCTCGTCGTCCTGCGTGTTCGCGGGCGGTTCTTGCACCGCCGGACATTGGGGGATGGTCGAACGGGCCAGCTTGGCGTCGCTGCGCGACTGGTAGGGTCCGGTTCCGAACCAGATATTCCCGCCGACCTGGGCGTTGATCACGGGATTGCTCGTCACAATCTCGCATTTGCCGGTGGCGTGGTCGCCAACCACCCAATAGCCGCCTTGTGCCAAAGCGCAGGTTTTGGCCGCGACTATCATCGCGCCTGCCAGCAGCAATGATTTCATGGCTCGCTCCTGTACGCAGTCAGCCGACAACAACGCTTCGGCGGAGCTACGTTCCTACCTGAGATAATTCGTCGGGAATCAGGGTTAACCGCGAAACATCAGATATCGCGGCCTTCGACCTTTTCGGTCAGCGTCTTGACCAGTTCCGGCACCTTCTCGAGATGCGGATTGACGGCCAGCGCCTTGCGGAAAGCTTCCAGTGCGCGCCTTTCGTCGCCGATTTCCTGCATGATCATGCCGAGGCCTGCCAGCGCACCGAAATGTCGGGGCTCGCGGATCAGCACCTGCCGGATGTCATCCAGCGAACGGGTGTAATCGTTCTTCAGGTAGTACAGCGTCGCGCGCCGGTTCCACGCCTCGGTATAATCCGGACGGAGCTTGACGACGGAGTCGAGCAGCTTCAGCGCGACGTCGATTTTCTGCGCATCCATCGCGGCCTTGGCGCGCAGCATCAACAGCGCAGCCGTGTCGCTCGGGGTCTGCATCCACAGCGCCCAGATCCGCGCCTCGACGTGCTTGGCGCTGGCCTCATCCGGGGCGGCCTTCAGCGCGCCGAACAGGAAATCCAGCCCGCGGGTGCGATCGGCGCCGACCTTGGGAAGCTTGCTCGGCGCTTCCGGCAATTTCTTCTGGGCTTTCGGCGGGGGAACGACCTGGGTGTTGTTCTGGGCAAAAGCGGCCGCCGGCACGGCTGTCATGACAGCGGCTGTTATCACGATCCGGCAGTTACGGGCGCCTGGGAATCTCAAAGCCATGGCGCAAGTCTAGACGCGCAAAATCGCGCCGCAAAGCGGCACGTCATATCAAAGACATGTGAAACGAAGAAAAAAGCGCCTCGGCGTCCCGGGCTTAGCCTTGCGTTCCAGGCTTAGCCTTGGCGAGCCTTGAAGCGGCGCTGCACCTTGTTGATCACGTACACCCGGCCCTTGCGGCGGACCAGACGGTTGTTGCGGTGGCGACCACGCAGCGATTTCAAGGAGTTACGGACCTTCATGGGACAATCCTGATGCTTTGAAAGGCCGTGCTGGAGGCCCGAACCTGAGCTACCCGAAAGTGGCAAAATGGGATTTACCCCGAAAAGCGGCCATCCGCCCGGGATGGGGCGGGTTCTAAGGAAGGCGGCACCGGATGTCAATTCCGAATGGGGCCGCTTTCGGGTCCATTTACCGTTCCGGACCTAACGTCGGACAGCCCGGCTTCCGGAAGAACTCCCCGGAATCACTGACAAAACAGGTCGCGCGGGAATTCGACCAAGGCTTCACCGGTCGCGACCTTTTCACCCGCCTGGTTCTTCACCACCACGTCGATCAACACCCAGCGGGATTTTTCGGTCGTCTGCTTGGCCTTGATGATTCCAGAGGGCTGGATGGTATCGCCGGGCCGGACCGGCTTGACCCACCGCGTCTCCAGCCGCCGGTGGACCGCGCCGGCGGGGCAGGCCCAATCCGTGATCATGCGCGAGATCAGGCCGAAATTGTTCATGCCGTGCATGATGATGCCGCCGAAATTGGTCTTGCCGAAATTGCCCTTCATGTAGTCGTCGTCGAGATGCAGCGGGTTGTAGTCGAGCGAGGCATCGCAGAACAGACGGATGGACTCGCGCGAGACCGCGAATTTCGGGCCGTCGATGACGTCGCCGGCGGAGAGATTGTCGAATGTAGCGGTCATTGATCGCTCCCTCTCACATCGGCCGAATCGTCCAGCCACGGCCGGAGCAGATTACGTCACCCTTCTGATTGAAGAAGACATTGTCGTGCACCACGAACCGCCTTTCGCGCTTGATGAACTTGTCGAGCGCGCGGGCCTGCAGGGTGATGACATCGTTGGGGCGCGCCGGAATGTTGTAGCTCCAGGACTGGCCGGCATTGACGGTTCCGGGCGAGCGCATCCAGTCGTCCGCCGGGGTGCAGGAAAACATCAAGAGGATGTGGATCGAGGGCGGCGCGATCAGCCCGCCATAGCGGGTGGTCCTGGCGTAGGCCTCGTCGAAATAGATCGGATGGGTTTCGCCGACCGATTTGCAGTACAGCTCGATCGCCTCCTTGGTCAGCGTATAGGGGATGGTCTTGCGCGGCTCGCCGGGAACGATGTCGTCCCAGACCTTGCGCAGATTGGCGTCTTTCCAGAAATCGGTCTCGAAGGCCTCGGCCTGCGCCATGCCACACTCCCTTACTTTCTGTTTTCCGCTGTTTATTTTCTGCCGTCTTGCGGAATTCGTTATATAGTATAATCAATTTTCCAGACCCAAAAATCAAGCCGGCGGGAAACCCCATATGCCCAAGCTCAAGCTGCCCGATATCGAAAAGGTCGTCGCGATCGACATCCATACCCATGCGGAAGAACCGTGCGGGCTGCATGGCGACGACGGCTATGACGACTTCCAGGAGCGCATGGCCGAGTACTTCAAATCGCCGCACAAGCATCCGCCGACCGTGCCGGAGACTGCGGCCTATTACCGCTCGAAGAATATAGCGGCCGTGATCTTCCCTGTTGATGCCGAGCGCGAGACCGGATTCCGCCGCTACAACAATTACGAGATGCTGGAGGTGGCCTCCGACCATCTCGACGTCCTCATCCCCTTCGTGTCGATCGATCCGCACAAGGGCAAGCTCGGCGTGCGGGAAGCGCGCAAGCTGATCGAGGAATACGGCGTCCGCGGCTTCAAATTCCATCCGACCATGCAGGGCTTTTACGCCAACGACCGCATGGCCTATCCGCTCTATGAAGCGATCAACGATGGCGGCGCGATCGCGCTGTTTCACACCGGCCAGACCGGCGTCGGCTCAGGCATGCCCGGCGGCATGGGGATGCGGCTGAAATATTCCAACCCGATGTACATGGACGACGTCGCGGCGGATTTTCCCGATCTGAAGATCATCCTCGCGCATCCCTCCTTCCCCTGGCAGGAAGAGGCGCTGTCGGTCGCGACCCACAAGCCGAACGTCTATATCGATCTCTCCGGCTGGTCGCCGAAATATTTCCCGCCGATCCTGGTGCGCTACATCAATTCGATTTTGCAGGACAAGATGCTGTTCGGCTCGGACTGGCCGGTGATCACGCCGGACCGCTGGCTGGCGGATTTTGCAAAACTCGAGATCCGCGAGGAGATCCGGCCGAAGGTGATGAAGGCCAACGCAAGGAAGATTTTGGGGATCTAAAGGAGTATCATCGGCGGCACACTTGCGAGGTGATCGATGACGAACTTCGCCAGAATTGCCGCCCTGCTCGCCGCGCTCCTGATCTGGGGCGCGGGCGTGAACTCTGCGCTGGCGGCCGACAGGCCGCCGCGCCTTGTCGAATTCCAAAGCCCGCTGGTGGGCGGTCCGCAAGCGTTGCAGGGTTACCTGCGATTGCCCGATGGCCCCGGCCCTTCGCCTGCGGTCGTGCTGTTGCACGGCTGCGGCGGCGGCTGGCGGGGACTCGACGAGCGCTGGGGCAAGCTGCTTGCGGCGTGGGGCTATGTCACGCTGACTGTGGACTCCTTCGGAACACGCGGCATCACGAGCGCCTGTACGGGACCGCCGCCACCGACCCTGTATGATGCCTACCGCGCGCTGAATTTCATCGTCGGACAGTCATCGGTCGACCCGGACCGCGTGGCCGTGGTGGGATTTTCACAAGGCGCAATGCTGGCGTTGCATGCTGTCGAGCACGGCGCGATCGAACGCAGTTCGAAAGAAAAATTCCGCGCGGCGATCGGCTTCTATCCGCCTTGCCTCGGCCTCAAAGGCAACATGACGGTGCCGACCCTGATTCTGGTCGGCGAGCTCGACGACTGGTCGCCGGCGAACGAGTGCCGCAACCTCGCCGAAGGCCGTGACGACTGGGGTATCTCGCGCGAAAAGGGCCAGGGGATTCCGATCGAGCTGGTTGTCTATCCCGGCGCCTATCATGATTTCGACGTGCCGCATTTCCGCACGCCCCAAAAGCTCCTGGGCCATCACCTTGAATTCAACGAGGAGGCGCGGGATCGATCGGTCGACGCCGTACGGAAATTCCTGCATGTGACCATCGGCGAAAAAGAGAAGCAACCGTGACCATCAAAGCCATTGTCTTCGACGCCTATGGCACGCTTTACGACGTTCAGTCGGTGGCCGACGTCACCGAGGACGCGTTTCCCGGCTATGGCGAGATCATCACCCAGGTCTGGCGCATCAAGCAGCTCGAATATACCTGGCTGCGCTCGCTGATGCGGCGCTACCAGGATTTCTCCGACGTGACACGCGACTCGCTGGCCTACACGCTTGCGAGCCTCGGGCTCGAATATGACGACGAGACTTTCGCGCGCATCATCGACAAATATCTGCATCTCGATCTCTATCCGGATGCGCTAGCGGCGCTATCGGCGATGAAGGATCGCAAGCTCGCGATCCTGTCCAACGGCAGCCCCGATATGCTCAACGCGCTGGTGCAGAGCAGCGGGCTCGACCAACTGCTCGATGCAGTCATCAGCGTCGACGCCAAAAAGATTTTCAAGCCCAGCCCCGAAGCCTACATGCTGATCGAGGAAGTGCTGCAGGTGCCGCCTGCCGAGGTGCTGTTTATCTCGGCCAATCCCTGGGACGCCTGCGGCGCCAAGGCGTTCGGGCTCAACGTCGCCTGGATCGAGCGGGTGACGCCGGAAGCGATGGCGCTCGCCTGCCTCGAAAGCGAGACACTGCCGCCATTGACGATGTTCAAAGCGCTGCGTACCCAGATGGATGAGCTTGGCGTGACGCCGGATCATCGTATCCACGGTCTCGCCGAACTCCCCGCCCTGGTGTCTGTCCAAAGGTCCTGAAATGAGCCTTGAGTCCGTCCGCGCCTTCTTCGCAGAAAAGGCGCCCGATATCTCCGTGATCGAATCCCAAATGAGTTCGGCGACCGTTGCGCTGGCGGCGGAAGCTTACGGCGTCGAGCCGGCGCGCATTGCGAAGACGCTGTCCTTAAGGATCGGCGAGCGCGTGGTGCTGATCGTGGCGGCAGGCACGTCGCGGATGGACAACAAGAAAGTGAAGGCGCTGTTCGGTGGAAAGCCGAAGATGCTCGGCCTCGACGAGGTCGCCGAGATCACCGGGCATGAGGTCGGCGGCGTCTGTCCGTTCGGATTGAAAACGCCGCTGCCGATCTATTGCGATGTTTCGCTGAAGGCGTTCGACATCGTGGTGCCGGCCGCGGGCTCAACCCACAGCGCGGTGAAAATTACCCCCGAGCGCATGGCGGAACTGACGGCGGCCGAATGGGTCGACGTCTGCGAGACCAGGCCAGTCGAGGCCGCGTCGGCGGTCTAGAGTCTGACGCGTTTTCTTGACGCGACCCGGTCTCCACTTCGCTTGAAAACGCTTTAATCGTATTCGTCGAAGTACGGCCTCGGCGGGGGCAACGCTTCTCGCTGCATTTGCTGCGGCGCGCGGCCGCGCGGCACCTGCTGCGGCACACGCTGCCCTGGCGCACGATTGACCTGCTGCTGGGCGCTCGATTCGAACACCGCGCGGCAATTGCTGGAGAGCTGCGGCGTGTTCTGCCGCAAGCAAGCCACGATCCGGCTGACATCCGGAATCTGGTCGCCGCAGAGCCGCCACACATCGGGCGTGCAGGCCATCTGCTGTTCCCAGGTTCCGCGATATTCCTGCGAGAATGCTGGTGCGATGCCGCCGATCGCTATGGCAAGGCCGAGGACAATCCGCTGCGTTCGCATGCACGGGTCCTTTCTTTGTGTTTTCAGTTAAGCGCAGAAGTTCCGCGCAGTGATGCATCAAGCCTGCTGGATGAATGCGGCCACGCGACGTTGGTGCGAACAAAAAAATGTGAAGCGGGTTCCCTACTCCACCTTGCCGATTTTCTTCACGGCTGCGACCAGCCGCGCGCTGTCTTCCGCGACGAATTTTGCAAACTCCGGCGCGTCGAGATAGGCCACCGGGCTACCGGCGGTTTCATATGTCTTCACCACCTCGGGCGCCTTCACCGCTTCCGCCATCGCTTCGCGCAGCCGGGTCATGATCGGCGCCGGCAGCGCGCTTTGCGCGAACAGTCCGGCCCAGATGTAGAACTCGACATCCTTGTAACCGAGTTCCTCGAAGGTTGGCAGGTCGGGAAAACTCTTGATGCGCTCGGCGCCCCAATTGGCGAGCACGCGCATCTTGCCGTCATCGACCTGCTGCTTCAGCGTGCCCGGCGCTGACGCCACCGCTTGAATGGTGCCGCTCAAGAGCGCGGTCAGCGCCGGACCGGCGCCGCGGAACGGCACGTGCAGCAGCTTGATGCCGGCGCTCGCTGCAAACATCTCCATCGCCACATGCAGCGTGCCGTAGGGCCCGGACGAGCCGTAGGGAATTTGTCCCGGACGCTTTTTGGCGTCGTCGACGAACTCCTGCAGCGTCTTCCACGGCGCCGAGGCCGGTACCGCGAGCAGCGTCGGATCGGCGAGCACGCGCGCGATCGGCGCGAATTGCGAGACTTCATACGCCACCGGCCGGTCGAACAGCCGGTCGGCCTCGGGCAGCACGGCAAGCGAAGACAGCGTCATCAATAGCGTATGCCCGTCGGCCTCGGCGCGTGCCGCCGCCGCGTTGCCGACCGATCCGCCGCCGCCACCGGCGCGGTTGTCGACGATGACGGGCTTGCCGAGGATCCGCTCCAGCGCCTGCGCCACCGGCCGCGCCGCGAGATCAGCCTGGCCGCCCGGCGGGAACGGCACGATCATGGTGATGTTGCGGGAAGGGTATGGGGCTTGGGCTGACGCGGCTCTGGAGAGCGCGGTCTGCGCCAGCGGCAGCGCGGCTGCGGCCTTGAGAAGTTCGCGGCGGTTCATTGGTGAGGGCCTCCCGATCTATTTTCGTTATTGGGGGCAGCCTAGCCGATACAAGGCATCTGGCGATAGTGCGCGTCGTCTCACCCTCCCCTGGAGGGGGAGGATGAAGATCAACGCCTAGCCGTTCCTCCGCTTCTTCGCCTTCGCAAAATGCTTCGCGAGAAAATCCGCCAGCACCTCCACCCGCGCGGGTCGCGGGCCGCCGGGTGGCGTCACCAGATGCACCGCGCCTTCGGGCTGGTGCCAGCCTTTCAGGATCACCTCGACTTCGCCGGACGCGATGGCGTCGCCGATGATGAAGTCGGGAAGATCGGCGATGCCGAGGCCGGCGATGACGGACGGCAACAGTGCCTCGCCATTGTTGACGCGGAGCTGGCCTGCCGGGCGCACGCTGGCCTGCTCGCCTGAGGCGTTGGTGTAATGCCAGACATTTGCAGTCGAGAGATAGGCGTAGCCGAAGCATCTGTGCTGGGCGAGGTGCATCGGATGCGTCGGCCTGCCGTGGCGCTCTAAATAAGATGGCGCGGCCACGGTGTAGCGCGGCATGGCGCAGAGCCGCCGCGCGATCAGCGAAGAATCCGGCAGGCGCGCGATGCGCAGACCGGCATCGAAGCCCTCGCCGATCAGGTCGACGGTTGCATCGCTCAAGTGAAGGTCGATCGAGACTTCCGGGTAAGCGGCGAGAAATTCCGGCAGGATCGGCGCTATCGCCTTGACGCCGAACGTCATCGGCACCGCGAGCCGCACCAGCCCGCGCGGCGCCATCGATTGCGACAAGGCCTCGTTCTCGGCGTCCTCGCCATCGGCCAGGAGGCGCGCCGCGCGCTCGGCCAGCCTCTGCCCGGCATCGGTCAGCGCCAGCCGCCGCGAAGTGCGGTTGAACAGCCGCGCGCCGAGCCGCTGCTCCAGACGGCTGACCGCCTTGGACACGGTGGCCTTGGACAGCGCGAGCTCGCTCGCGGCCGATGCAAACGACCGCAATTCCACGACTTTTGCGAAGATCGCGAGCGCCTCGAAATCCGGAAGCTTCGACATTCGGATCGCCCCCAAGGCTCATTTTTGGAAACAATGAGTTTCAATAGTTTCTATTTCTATACCACGGTCGGCGGCATATCCAAGGGACATCGGGAATTCAAGCAATGGAGAAATCCAATGACCAAGAAGCTCTCAGGCAAGGTAGCCCTCGTCACCGGCGGTTCGCGCGGCATCGGCGCGGCCAGCGCCCGCGCCCTCGCGGAACAAGGTGCCAACGTCGCCATCAGCTATGTCGCCTCTCCCGACAAGGCCGAGGCTGTCGTAACGGAGCTGAAGGCCAAGGGCGTCAATGCCCGCGCCTACAAGGCCGACCAGGCCTCCTCCGTCGACGTCGATCAACTCGTGAAAAACGTCGCCAAGGATTTCGGCCGCCTCGACATCCTCGTCAACAATGCCGGCGTTGCCGTCGGCGGCGCGGTCGATGATCCCAATGCGGATACCGCGGCATTGGCCCGGCAGAGCGCGGTGAATGTCGACGGCGTCATTACTGCGATCCGCGCGGCGGCAAAGCTGATGGGCGAAGGCGGCCGCATCGTGACGATCGGCTCCGATATCGCTACCCGCGCCTCGTTCCCCGGCCTCGCCGACTACGCCGCCACCAAGGCGGCCGTCGTTGGCTACACCAAGGGCGCGGCGCGCGACCTCGGACCGCGCGGCATCACCGTCAACGTGCTGCAGCCAGGCTCGATCGACACCGACTTGAACCCGGACGACGACCGCGATTTTGCCGACCTGCAGCGCAAGCAGCACGCGCTGCAACGCTTCGGCAAGCCGGAAGAGATCGCCGCCGGCGTCGTTTTCCTCGCGAGTCCCGAAGCCTCCTTCGTGACCGGCACCGTGCTCAACGTCGACGGCGGCTTCGGCGCGTAATTCAAACCCAGCGAGGCCGGGCGCATGCCGCCCGGCTTCCTAATTCAAAGAACTTTCAACGAAGGAATATCCCATGATCGAACTTAGACCTTTTGCAAAGCTCGGCAGCGCCGATCACGGCTGGCTGAAAGCAAAACATCACTTCTCGTTCGGCAGCCACTATGATCCCGACAATATGGGCCATGGGTCCTTGCGGGTGTGGAACGATGACGAGATTGCGCCGAACACCGGCTTTCCTGCCCATCCGCACGCCAACATGGAAATCATCACCTATGTTCGCGAAGGCGCGATCACGCATCAGGACTCGCTCGGCAACAAGGGCCGCACTGAAGCCGGCGACGTGCAGGTGATGAGCGCCGGCAGCGGCATTCGTCACTCCGAGTACAATCTGGAGCCTTCGAAGACCAAGATCTTCCAGATCTGGATCGAGCCAACGACGACCGGCGGCCAGCCGACCTGGGGCGCGAAACCGTTTCCGAAGTCGGATCGCTCCGGCAAGCTCGTCACCATCGCCAGCGGCATTGAGGGCGACAAGGACGCGCTGCCGATCCGCGCCGATGCGCGGGTGCTCGCCACAACGCTGAAGGCCGGCGAGAGCGCGGAATATTCCGCGGAGAAGGCGCGGCATCTCTATCTGGTGCCGGCGGCCGGCAGCGTCGAAGTCAACGGCGTGCGCGTCAACGCCCGCGATGGCGCCGCGATCAGCGACGAGGCGAAGCTGACGATTACCGCGCTGGAAGATTCCGAACTGGTGCTGGTCGACGCGGCGTAACTCCACTCGTCATGCCCGGGCTTGACCCGGGCATCCATCCCTCTTCGCAAGACTCAAGGCGAGGGATTGCCGGGCCAAGCCCGGCAATAACCAACAACACCTCTTGCAAACTCAAAGGAAAAGCCATCATGGCCAAAGTTCTCGTGCTCTATTATTCCGCCTACGGTCACATCGAGGCGATGGCGAATGCCGTCGCCGAAGGCGCTCGCAAGGCCGGCGCCACTGTCGATATCAAGCGTGTACCGGAGCTGGTACCCGAAGCCGTTGCCAAGGCCTCGCATTACAAGCTCGACCAGGCCGCGCCGATCGCCAAGATCGAGGACCTCGTCAATTACGACGCGATCGTCATCGGCACCGGCACGCGTTTCGGCCGGATGGCGTCGCAGATGGCGAACTTCCTCGATCAGGCCGGCGGTCTCTGGGCCAAGGGCGCACTGCACGGAAAGGTCGGCGGCGCCTTTACGTCAACGGCGACCCAGCATGGCGGGCAGGAAACCACGCTGTTCTCGATCATCACCAATTTGCTGCACTTCGGCATGACGGTGGTCGGCCTGAACTACGGCTTTGCCGGCCAGATGAAGCTCGACGAAGTCACCGGCGGCGCGCCTTACGGCGCCACCACGATCACCGGCGGCGACGGCAGCCGCCAGCCGAGCGAAAACGAACTCGCCGGCGCGCGCTATCAAGGACGCGTGATCGCCGAGACCGCGAGCAAACTGCATGGCTGATGCGATACGGGCGGCATTCTCATTCGGGAATGCCGCCCTATCTCGTCCCTCAGGGGACGACGGAAAGAACGATGGTCGAAATTCTCTTTCTCGCTCAACTGGCGCGCCGGCCGCTGCAGGCCATGGCAAGGCGCTGGTGGTGCAGAAGCCTGTACAGCGCCTCGCGCGGACAGCGGCGCTGCCGGGAGTGCACGAAATCGTGAGCCGCGGCTTTTAGAGCTTCGGTTCTGATTGAATCAGAACCGAAGCTCTAGATTCTTTTTTTGACGCGTTTTCTTCACGCGAACCGGTTCCCACTTCGCTCGAAAACGCTATTAGAGGCCGCGTGAATTCGTGATACGCCTTCTGCCTTCACGGCAGACACGCGCAGGGTTGTGGCATGAGTAACGATTCGCAAGTCCCGTGGCCGGAGTTGCCGACCGCGGCGTGGCGTGACACCTGTGCGACGCTGCACCTCTGGACCCAGATCGTCGGCAAGATCCGGCTGACCAAATCGCCCTGGCTCAATCATTCCTGGCATGTGACGCTCTACGTCACGCCGCGTGGATTGACGACGTCGCCGGTCCCCGACGGCCCGCGAACGTTCCAGATCGATTTCGATTTCATTGACCACACGCTGCGCTTCTCGACCAGCGACGGCTCGCTGGAGCAATTTGCGCTGGCAGGACATTCGGTCGCCAGCTTCTACGCCGCCACGATGGCAGCGCTTGCCGAATTCGGCATTGCCGTTGTCATCGATGAGATGCCGAACGAATTGCCGGAGCCGGTGCGCTTTTCAGAGGACACCAAGCACGCTTCCTACGATCCCGATGCTGTCGGGTACTTCCTGCAAATTCTCGTCAACTGCGACCGCGTCTTCAAGCAATTCCGAACCGGCTTCCTCGGCAAGGCCAGTCCGGTGCATTTCTTCTGGGGCAGTTTCGATCTCGCGGTGACGCGCTTCTCGGGCCGCCGCGCCCCGCGCCATCCCGGCGGCGTGCCGAACCTGCCCGATGCGGTCGCACATGAAGCCTATTCACACGAAGTCAGCAGCGCCGGATTTTGGCCAGGCAGCGGCGCGATCGATTATGCCGCGTTCTATTCCTATGCCTATCCCGAGCCAAAAGGCTTCCGCTCGGCGAAGCTGCGGCCAGAGGCGGCCTTCTTCAGCGAAGCACTCGGCGAGTTCATCCTGCCGTACGATGCCGTGCGCACGGCTGCCGATCCCGACAAGGCGCTGCTCGATTTCCTGCAAAGCACCTATGAGGCCGCGGCAATATCAGCAAAGTGGGATCGCGACGCGCTGGAGTGCGATCCTGGCCGGCCGGCCGTGGTGCGGCGGGTTTGAAGCTAGCGTGTAGGGTGGGCGCAAAGCGCGTGCCCACCATCCCCGTCGATTGCCAAGGAAGGTGGGCACGGCGCGATGCGCCCATGCCCCCCTACGGATTCCCCAAGCTAATGCCGCAATTCCGGCTTCACGATGGTCTGGCGAACCTCGGTCCCGCAATCGGCGCACTCATAGGTGAAATCGATCTTCGCCATGCTCCAATGCGGTTCGACGTCGCGCACATACATTTCGAGCCCCACACAGCTCGGACAAATAACGAAGCCCGGCTCGAACTCGTCGTGATGATGGATGTAGGCTGGCATGTCGGCTCTCCCCAAGAAAACGCCCAAGAAAGCATTTACCAGTGTCCCCGACCCGCAGCGCAGCATACGCCTCTGACGTGCAGGCGATCATGAACTCTCGCGAACACAGAGAGAACATCCCCACAATCCCGGCATGTGTGACAGATTTGCACCGCTGTGGAACTCCAGCCCCGGCGTGTCATTTCTCTTCGTATGACAACGGCTTACCGAACGCGCGTCTCAGCCTCGCATCGAGCTGCGGATGGTTTCGCAGCGCGCCCACGGCGCGATCGCGCAAGGCAAAGGGCCATCCGCGCCAGCTCAAAGCGGTGCTGACGTTGATCAGCGGCAGCCGCCTTACGCCGAAGCGGCGCTTGTAGGCGTAATTGCCGACGGAGAAATCGAACTCGCGCACGCCGTCTTTGTGCAGGGCCGCCATGGTGCGCTCGATGATCAACCGGCCCGGCGAACAGTTCGACCATTTTTCGCCGGCATTGCTGATGCGGAGCATCACGTAGCGTGCGCCAGTCCTGATGCCGAGCAGCGTCGCCACGATCTCGTCGCCGACCCTGAGTACTGAGACCACCGCATAGCCATTGCCGACGCCATCGCGCACCAGGTTGCGGTAGAACGCTGCGCAGGTTTCGTCATTGAGAATGTAGTTCCGCCCGAGGCTCTGCATTCGTGTGCTCTGCTGAACTTCGGTGGTCGCGAGAATCCGCAATGCTTCATTGCTATCGGTGACGATCGCAAAGGATGCGGCAGGATCGCGTGTGAAGACGCGCCAGCTTCGTTGCAGCTCCGTGCGCACGACTTTTTGCAGCGTGTACCGCCAGGCGTCGTAATCCTCGCCTGTCGTGACGAGATTGCCGTTGAGCGCGCAGGCGCCGCCGTCGCCAAGCAAGGCGAGCGGATTGGGTTTGCCGTCGAGATCGACTGGCACCTTGCGAAGGCGGACGAGATCGGCCGCATCCGGCATCCGGCGCAGCGCCGACAACAGGCTTCGCCACAACACACGCGCGGCCTTGGCATCGCGCGGCGCCGTGGGCCCGAGAATCGGCGCGTTGTAGTCGGTCAGATTGAGATCGGCGAATTCGATCGTTGCGATTCTGCCTTGCTGGCAGCGGATCAGCGGCAGCAGCACCGCCGGCTCGCCGGTCGACGCATCCGTGACAACAGCGATCAGCGGCGCCACGCCCTCGGCGCCGGCGAAGGCGCGGTACCAGGCGTCATACCATTGCGGATGCTGGAACGGCGTCGACGGGTTGATGTCGTGCCAACGCGCGATGGCCTGTTGCCAGTCGCGCACCAGCTCGACGCGGAATTGCGCCGCGCGGCTTATTGCGCGCGCCGCCGGTTGTCCCGCACTGGTGGTCAATACCGTCATCGGCGCTGCGATTATGCCGCCTTCGGCAGATCGACGATCTTGCCGGGTTCGTTCGCATCGAGACGGAAGTCGATCGCACGTCGAGCCTTGCGCTCGCGCTTGACCCACTTGCTGTCGCGCACGAGCTTCTGCAGCACCTTCTTGGCAAAGAAAGACGGGCCGCGCAGATTGCTGGTCTTCGGCGTATAGCCGAAGCGATGACGCAGCAGGCCGTTGGCGAGGTGGACGATCTGGGCGCGGCGAATATCGTCATTGCCATAGGAGACCGTCATCGAGACGTTGACGGTGCCGAGATTCTCGACGCGGTGCGGCGCGTTCAGCGGCCAGTTCAGCATCTGGCCGGGTTCGAGGTCGAACACCTGCGCATGCCCGTCGTACCAGGGCGCGTAGGGCAGATCGACCTCGACATCGAACAGCGCGATGTCCTCGAGGTGTTGCGGCTTGATGAACGGCGCGGTGTTTGGATAGACGTACACCCGCTTGCGGCCGGCGATCTGGATCAGGCCCTGCCCCGGCAGGTCGGCATGATAGTAGACCTGCGCGTCCGGTGACGAGACGAGAATGCCAGCCTGGTGGTTCGGCATCACAAAGCCCGGAACCTTGGCAACGATCTCCTCGAACATCCGGTCGATCAGCTTGCGGAAGCGGCTGTCGACCGCGCCGACGTCGCGCATGTTAAGCCAGAGCCCGCCGCGGGAAATGGCTTCGATGACCTGCCGTCCCGAGAGGTTTCCGATATCGCCCTCGCGCCAGACGCGGCTGGAGCCCTTGGCGCCGGTCTTCACCAGGCTGTAGTGCTCGCGCGGATAGCTCTCGATCAGCTGCGCGAGTTCGTCCATCGAGAACGCCGGGGATTTGTGCATCTCGTGCTGGAGCCGGATCGGCTGATGGCTCCAAAGCTCGGAATGCGTGTCATCCCATGTGCTGAAGATCTTGCCCGTCATCGCCGCCGCTCCTGCTGACTTCCGTTGCCTCAGTGGCCGCCTATTCCGGTTGTCCCGAAATCGCCGCCTGCCGCCATTGCCGTAGCCGCCCGATGTGCCGTTATGAGACGGCCGGACGATTTTCATGGTCGGATTGGCAAGAACGGTGCCGGGCAGACGCGCCCGCTTACCTGAAGCTAATGTCTGCGCTGTATGGCTAACGCCTGACCATTCCTGGAACCCCCGCCGCCGCACGATGACTGGAGAAACCCGATATCGGGCGCTGTTTCTCGGCGCGGGACCGCAGATGCATTGCGGCGTCGGCCAGTTTACCCGGCTGCTGCAGGAGACGATCGAAAAGCTCGAGCCGGGAATCAGCGCGACGTTAACCCTGACGCGCAAGGAAGGCGCATTCGCCGAGATCTGGCGTGCAGTCGGTTCGGCGCAAAGCGTGGTCTGCAATTTTCCGATCGTGGCCTGGAAGCGCGTGATGTTCGCGCCGCTGGTGGCGATGGCGATTGCCCGGCTGCGCCGGCGCAAGGTCATCCTGATTCAGCATGAGTGGCGCGGGCTGCATTGGCTGCGCCGCATCACCTATATGCCCGCGCTGGTCCTTGCTGATGTCATCGTCATGTTCTCGCCGCTGGTGCGGCAGGAACTGGCAGACGATCCCTTGCTCGGCTGGACGACAAAGAAAAGCATGCTGGCACCGCTGCCGCCGAACATCGAGGCACCAGCGGGAATCGAGGATTCGAAATTGCGGCATCGCCTGACCGCCGCGAAGGGCGACGGGCGGCTCCTGATCGGTCATTTCGGATCGATCTATCCGGGCAAGCAGCCCAACGCGCTGCTCGAGATCGGCGCCATCCTGAAGCAACGCGGCCTGAAACCGCTGATCGTCTATGTCGGCTCTTTCATTCGCGGCGTCGACAAGGTCGAGGAGGAGTTTCATGCCCGCGCGAGAGAACTCGACGTCGCCGACGACGTGATCGTCTCCGGCTTCGTCGCGTCCGATCACGAGGTGTTCGGCCTGTTCAGCGAGATCGACGTCTTCTGCTATCCGCTCGACGAGGGGCTCACCGCGCGGCGCTCCAGTATTCTCACCTGCGTGCAATCAGGCCGTCCGCTGATCGTCGCCGGCCCTACGCGGCCAGATGAATTCGACCACCACCCGCGCTTCAAGGAATTGATCGACCGCGGCGCCATCGTGCTGGTCGCGCGCGGTTCGGACAACGAGGCGTTTGCCTACCGGATCGCCGCGGTGGTCAAGCGCCCGCCGATACCGCTGCCGTTCGATTTCGACGGCTGGTGGAAAGATGTGGCTGACGCTGTGCGGGCGCAGCTCTCTATGCCTGCGCCCGAAACCGCGCGAGATAGTGCAGCCCGAACACCGCCATCAGGAACGTGAACCACAGCGGATCGGAACGGTCGAGGAAGAAGCTTTCCATCGCCGATAGATAGAGCCCGAACAGCCAGATCCGCAGCAGCACCATGGCCAGCGGACCATTGTTGCCGCCCTCGTCGGCGCGCTGAAAATTCCGCAAGGGCAGGATCACCAGCACCAGGATGAGTAGCGCCAGCCCGGGCACGCCCATGCCCAGCGCGGTGTCGAGATAGCCATTGTGGCTGTGCGCGGCGAAGCCGGCCCACTCCCTGCCTTCAGGGAGATTTTGAATGGCGCTGGAACCCCAGAAGGACGCAAAGCCGTAGCCGGTGAGCATTCTCGCATGCAGCGACTGCAGCGCAAATGCCCAGATGTCGGTGCGGCCGGTAAATGTTGAGTCGAACGGCAGCAATTTTGAAATTCCAGCGAGGCTCTCGAGCATCACGGTGCCGATGCTCAAAAGATTCAGCAACAGCAGCGGCGTGAGCAGGATGATCGCACGAAGCCAGAACGAGCGGATGAAGGAGGTGACCGACGTCAGCAGCAGCACCGCAAAGCACAGCGTCAGCGAGCTCTTTCCGGCCGAGTACAACAGAAACAGCGAGGCGAGCGCGATGATGGCCGCGCCGGATAGCCAGAGGCCGGAGCGGATGATGTAGACGCCGAGAAACAGCACCATCACCATGATGGCTGCGGCCTGGTTCTTGTGGCCGAACGCGCCGCGCCAGTTGCCGGCAAGGCCCGGCTCCTGCGGATCGCTCGCCAGGTGGATCGAAAGATCAGGGGCGAGCAATATTCCGAGATAGCAGACCGCGAGCAGTGCGAACGCCGCAATGGTGAACCAATGCATCAATTCCTGCTGCGACTTCGGCAGCAGCATCAGCGCCGCCGTCAGCGCGACGACGCAGACCGTCAGCGAAAGACGCCTGATCGACGTGCCTGGATCGAACGACAGCACCACTGTCACCAGCACCCAGGCGCCGAACAGGACAAATGCCGGCGACAACAACGTCGCCAATCCGCGCCCATCGTTTCGCATCGCCAGCGCGACCGTCAGCACGCTCAGCGCGCCGAATAACGCGTAAGTCGCAAGCTCATTGCCGGTGCCGACGTTGCCGATCTGCAGATCGCCGAGGCTTTCAAACGGATGCAGCGATATCCACCCCAGCAGCAGTGTTCCGACGAACGTCGCGCCGCGCACGATATCCATCACCTGCTGCTGCTTGACGCCGGCAGCCACAATGCGGATCTCGGATGCGTCGACGAGCTGTCTCATGAGGCGATCTTCGACGCCTTGTAGGGCTGCGGTTCGAGGCCGAACGCGGCCAGCGCGCTGCCGATCGCCACCGTTATCGGGTGCATGGCAATGGAACCCTTGCGTTCGGTCAGAATGGCGTACGCGGCATAGACGAGCGACAACGGCAAGGCCGCCAGCAGTTTGATGGTCAGCTTCGCCTGCAGCCAGACCGTCGGCGTAGCCTTGCGCTGGATGTGATAATTGATGGCGCCAATCCGCAGGCCCCGCGTCACCAGCCATTTCAGGCTGGTCCGGCTTTGCGGCACGGTCTCGCTGATCGTGGCTTCGGCCACCCAGTGAAATCGCATGCCGAGCCGCATGCAGCGATAGAAGAAATCAGTGTCCCCGCCGCCGAGGAAATTGAAACGGAGATCAAACGCGGGCGTACCCAGCCGGTCGAACACCGAGCGCCGGATCAGGCAGTTGCCGCAGCCATAGATCACCGGCACCGGTCCCGAGGCGTCGTAGGCCGGCGCAAAAGCCGGGTGACGCCGAAGTCCGTGCTTCCGTTCATCATCGAACTCAGGGAATACCGGTCCGCCGACGATCTCGGCGCCGGTCGCTTCCGCAGTGGTGAGCATCAGCTCCAGCCAGTCCGGCGAGGCGATTTCGTCGTCGTCGATCATCAGAAAGCTGGTCGCCAGTGGAAACATCTGCAGCGCTGTCTCGAAGGCGGCATTGATCGCATGGCAATTGCCTTGTCGCGGCTCGATCACGCAAAGACCTGATAATTTTCCCAACGCGAGGTACTCGGCCGCCACCGGTACGCTTTCGCTCTTCGACACATCGTTCTCGACCAGGACAACGGCGAAGCGACGGCCAGTGCGCTGACCGGCAAGCGATTCCAGCGTGCGGCGCAGGTAATCCGGACGACGGAAACAGGGAAGGCAAACTACGGTTTCGATGGTGGGATCGAGGCCTGCCGAAAGCGCCACCAGCGCGCGCAGCGCCCTGACCGACGGATCTGATACGTCCATCCGGTGATCGCTGGTCGATATCCCTGCCATGACACTCAGGTCGTTCACGAATATGTCTCATCGTCCCGAAACGGGATCGCCGGCTTGGATCCCGGGACACTTCCGTCTCGATAAGGCCGTTCGTTCCGGGATGACCCGGCGTTTGCGAACGTAACGCTGGCGATGGTGCAAATTTCGGTCCGCCGGCACCGCGCGACGTGCCGAACTCCGAGGACGGTTAATGGACGGAGTTAATCCGCGCTGAACAGCCCCGACCGCAGATCAACGACTGAACAGCTTTCGGAACAGGAGCTGCGACTTCGGAAACGCGCCGTTGTCGATCTGTGTCGGCCACGCCCCGTCGACATCGAAGTACGCAGCGTAAGCAATCCTGTCCTCATTCTTCATGAACCAGTCATGCATCTGCTGAATGAAGAACGGATTGTCGCCGGCATTGCCGACGCCCCATTCGGGATAGCTCATGCGCTTGCCGTGCAGACGCGCAAACTCGCGATGCCATTCCAGGCCGAACGGCGCCTTGACGTAAAAGTTGTTCCAGCGCTCCTCAGGCGTGCCGTCATGCTTGAAGTCGTAAACGTCGAGGCCGATGTAGTCGACGACATCGTCGCCGGGATAGCTCGCGTCCGCCGGCATTTCCTGCGGTCCCCATCCCGGACACCAGTCGAACTTGAAGCCTGAGGAGTGACGGCGGAATATTTCCACGACGCGGCGGAACGCTTTGATGTAATCCGCCTCATGCCCTTTCGCGAACCATGCCATCTCAGCCAGGTTCATTTCCCAGCCGAGCCGGATGATCGCTTTCGGATGCGCTTCCGAAATCGCCCGGGCCGCCACTTCGAATTCGATATCGTGGAGCCCTTCGGCAACGTCGGCGAGCGGCGTGCCTTTCATGGTCAGCGGGATCGACCAGACCACGTTGCGCGACGGATTGAGCTTCTTCCAGACGCCGGGAACCCAGTTCAATTTGGAGAAATCCTCCCACGTCGTCTGACCGTAGAAGTCGACGCCCAACACCGAGGACGGTTTTTGCTTCAGCCATTTTTCCCACGTCTGCAGCGTATGCTCGCGCCCGACTGGCCCCCAATTGACGAAGGCGCCGGCAAATTTCGCCGGGTTGGAAACGCCGCGTGAGGCCGCATTGCTGTCGACGCGAGCCAGCAGCAGCACGGTCAGCACGAAGACCGCCAGCAACAGCAGCAGCCGCTTCAGGCCGTGCCCCCTGCGTCGCCTGGGATCAGTTCGAAACATCGGCTGCCCTCGCGTCGCGCACGGCGTTAACGCACCTTGCGCGATGAGTAGTTCGCGCCGTCGCAAAAGGACACAGGCCGGACAAGGCGGCTGTCCCAAAAAGAACAGCAGCCTCACGGCCCCTGCTTGCAGAAAGAGATTCTCGAAAAAAAATCAAACAAAAGCTCATCGGCAATCCATTTGCCGACAAGGCCGGCGATCTCGGCAACCGGCTTTGCAATATCCGGTCCAGCGCGGACCACACGCACGATCAGCGCTGCCCCTATGGTTACTGTGGAACTGCAGCGGCGACCGGATGTCGCAAATGCGGACATCGTGGAAGGACCGGATGTGCCGAAAATTCCTGGCTTCGTCGCCTATCTGCAGCAGACGGCGGAAAACCGCCGGATTAACCACGCTGACGCGCCGCAGCACGTTCAGCGCGGGTTCGGCACCGATCTTGCTCCAATGGGCAGCGCGGGAGGTTTGCGCCTGTTAACGGCGGGCCTCCCGCCGATTTGTCGAGATGAATAGTGTCGTGTTGTTAACCCTGGACCCATTGCCGAACTAATGCTCAGCCAGACGTTCCATTATTCGGTTGCAAGCGTCGTGTCGGCCGCCATCGGCCTGCTGAGCGCGGTCGTATTCACGCGCCTGCTCTCACCGGACGAATATGGCGTCTATGTCGTCGGGCTCAGCACCGCGGGTATCGTCTCGGCGCTGCTGTTCACCTGGGTCCGCGTCGCCGCGCTGCGTTTTCAGTCGGAGGGCGGCGCGGTCGACGTCAGGAAGACCATTTTCCTCGCCTATCTCATCTCCGCGCTCGCCGCGCCGATCGCACTCCTTGTTGCCACGCTGACGACGTCGGTATCGCTGGAGCGAAATATCGCTGCCATCTTCTTCGCGCTCGGGCTCGGCCTGTTCGAGCTCGGGCAGGAGCTACTGAAAGCGCGGCTACAATCGCTTGCGTTCATGACGGCGTCGATCATCCGCGCCTGCCTGGCGTTCACGCTGTGCCTGGCCGCAGCACTTCTCGGCGGCGGCGGACTGTGCCAGCTCGCGATGGTGGCCATCACCTATTTCGTCACGACGACGCTGTTTGCGAGCACGATCCTGCGATCCCCCGTCGCAGGACCGAAGATTTCCGATCTGCGGACATTCGCGTCCTTTGGCATTCCGATCACGCTGTCCGGCATCGTCTTCGCGATCCATGCGGCGCTCGACCGCATGCTGGTGTTCCATTTCATGGGCGACCATGCGGCCGGTCAGTACGGCGCATCCGCCGATCTCGTCCGGCAGATCATCCTCATTCCCGCGGTGAGCATCGCGTCCGCCACGATCCCGCTGGCGGTGCGCGCCTACGCAACCGGCGGCGACCGTGAAGCACGGCCGCATCTGGAATTCAGCCTCGAAATTCTCCTGGCCGCCGTGCTGCCGGCGGTCGTCGGCGTGGCGCTGACGAGCAGCTATATCGCCGGCGTGATCCTCGGCATCGAGTTCCGCGAGACCGCGGCGCAGATCATGCCGATCCTGGCCTTTGCCTGGCTGTTCCAGTCATTCTCCCAGTCCTACATTCACGCGAGCTTTCACCTCGCCAAGACGCCGTTCATGATGACGACGCAGAGCATCGCGATGTTGGTCGCGAACCTCGCCGTCATGCCGGTCCTGCTTGCCCGATTTGGCCTGGTCGGCGCCGCATCGAGCCTCGTCATCGTCGAAGCCTTCGGCGCAGCGTTCGGGTGGTTCCTGACGCGGAAGGCGTTTCCGCTGCCTTTCAACGCGCCCCACATCATGCGCATCGTCGCGGCGACGGCGATCATGGCTTTGGTGCTGACGTTCCTGAAACCGCTGCTTCCGATCGGCGTGGTCTCGTTTGCCGTGCTGGCCACGACCGGCTGCATCGTATACGCCCTCGCCGCCTTCGCGTTCGACATCGCGGGCCTGCGCCAGGCCGTGATCGCTTACGGCGCGCGGCGCAATCTCTGGCCGGCCGCAGGCCAATCAAATCTTGAAGGACACGTCCTCCCGTCCGCGTCCGTCACCGCCCCGTCCACGGGACTATCCGGCATATCGGCAAGAGAACCATGATGCGGCTCGCCAGCAGAAATGCGGCCGTGGCGGCCGACAATCGACATGTGATCTGCCGAACCAACCCGGTGTCGCTGTCGGACTTCACCGACAAGCGCCGCGAGGCGACGCGCCCGCTCGCGTGTCGGGGCGAGAACTTCGACCGCGACTTCGACAGCAACACGCTGTTCTACGACGCGGTGCAGGTGAGCAAATCACAGATCGCCCTGTTCGCGCCGCCGTTCTTCAACCTGGCGCGCGACGTCGCGACGACCACCTTCATCAGCGGCGCCGGGACGCGCAAGGCGCGGACAAGGCACCTCGACCGCCACGCCCAATTGTGGCTGGATATTCCCGAGAATACAGCCCCGGTCCAGGCATTGGGTGAACTCGGCAGCTTCGCGTTCTCGGCCTCGCCGAACTGTTCGGAGGTGTTCCGGGATCGCCGCGTCATCTTCACGATGTCGAAGGACAATCCGATCGAATGGATCCTCGACTGGGTGAGGTTCAACCGCGACATTCACGGGGCCGATGCGGTTCTCATCTACGATAACGGCTCCAGCGCCTACGACAGCGCCACCTTGAGCGCGGCGCTTCGGTCGGTCCCGGGCATCCGCTGCTCCGTCGTGATGGAGTGGCCGTTCAAATACGGCCCGCAGGGAGCCAATAGCTGGGACCACTGGGATTCCGATTTCTGCCAGTTGGGCGCCTGGGAGCACGCCAGATGGCGCTTCCTGCAGCATGCGCGGAGCGCCATGAACTCCGATATCGACGAGTTGGTGCTGTCGAAGACGGGACAATCGGTGTTCGAAGCCGCCGAACAGTCATGGACCGGCCTCGTCCGATATCGCGGGCGATGGATCATCGGCATCGACGACGGCGTCCACGACGACATGCGCGCTCCGCTTCGCCATACCGACTTCTCGATCTTCATGCCGCCGCAATATGAACGTTCGAGGTTCGTGATCCGGCGCGACGCCAACGCGTGCCTGCCGAAATGGACGGTGGTCCCCGGCCGATGCCCCACCCATGCGCAATGGCACGTCCATTCGATCTTCTCCTGGTGGGCCTCATATTTCTGCACTGGGGATTTTTCGTTCCGCCACTTCCGCGAAATCGGCAGCAACTGGAAATATCAGCGCACCAACCGCGTGCCGTTCGATCCGTCGCTTCACAGGTCGGATCAAGCATTGATGGACGCTTTCAAGCGCGTCGATTGGGAAAACTGAAATGAACAAGGCAACCTCCACGTCGGAATGGACGAAGTCGATGAACGAGGCGGTCACCATCGGACACGCGCAGACGGCAGCCGCCAATCCCGAAACCGTGCAGCATCCGCAGGCGCTGCTCGAACTGGCGCATGGCGAGGCGCGGCAGAGCCTCTTGACCGTTCACCGCATTCTCGAAGCGACCTTGCCTGAAGGCGAACTCTCGATTTACGAGGCCGGCGGCGGTTCGACCAGCTTCCTGCCGCTCAAGGTGCTGCATCGCGCCCACGTCACCGTGGTCGATATCGACGAGGACCAGATCCGCAACAACGACTATGCGCACAAGGCGATCCTCGGCGACATCCAGGCCTATCGCTTCAAGCCCAACAGCTTCGATCTCGTGATCTGCTACAACGTGATCGAGCACGTGCCCGATGTCGAAGCGGCGCTACTGAATTTCTGCGAAGCGCTGAAGCCGAGCGGCATGATCCTGATCGGCGCACCGAACCCGCGCTCGCTGTCCGGCGTCGTCACCAAATACTCGCCGCACTGGTTCCACGTCTGGTTCTATCGCCATGTCCGTGGCGACAAGAAAGCCGGCCTGCCCGGCCACGCGCCGTTCCCGACGCTGTTCCATCCGCTGGTCCCGCTTCCTAATCTGGAAGCGTTCGCCGAACAGCATGGCCTGCAGATGATCTACCGCAAGCAGTATGAGAGCCCGCGCTATCCCGAGATGCGGCTGCGCATGCCCGTCTTCGCGGCGCTGGTGGATGCGGCCGCGCGCGTAATGAACTTATTCCTGCCCGGCCGCACCGACGTGCGGCACGGCGACTACCACGTCATCCTGCGAAAGCGCTGACCATGAACGCGATGTTGTCAGAGACACGGGCGAAGGTCAGCCACCGACTGGCGCAAAGCAATAATAGATGGTTAATTTTCTACGGCCACGACGTCACGGAACGGCCGAGCCGCTATGGTTGCTCGCCCGCTTTGCTCGAGCATGCGCTTCGAGCGGCATCCCGGCGGAACATTCCGGCCCTGACCATGGCGGAGGCGATGCGATGCGCCCGCGCTTAAACGCTTTGTTTGCCAATTCGGTGAATAGTCCCTTGGTGAGTATGGTTAATTTTCCCTGTTGCGTTTGTTCAGCGCTTTTTTCCAGCGCACCCGGCGTAGCCCGAAGAGTAACCCCTCAGCCGATGCGTGCGGCAGTTCGAATGGAAGCTGGGGTCGATGCTTATCTATGACCAGCCGATAAAGCCTGAGGTCAGGCCCGCCGCGATGGCCGCGCCAGTCGGCTTCAGCGTGCTCGACCTGGCCCAGCTCCTCTGGCAACGGAAGGTCGCGATCGCATCAGCGGCGCTGATCTCCGCCGGCGTCGCGGTTGCGGTCGGCAAGAGTCTGACGCCGAAATATACCGCCTCCGCCCAGCTCTACGTCGATCCCCGCGAATTGCAGCTGGTCGATCGCGAATTGACGCCTCGCGCCCAGGATATGTCCGGCCTTGCGATGGTGGTAGAGAGCCAGGCGCGCGTCATCACCTCGAACAACGTACTCCTGCAGGTGATCCGCGATACCAACCTGGAAAAGGATCCGGAGTTCGGCGGCGACGCCAAAGGCTTGTTCGGATCGTTGCTCGGCCTGGTCGGGATCGAGCTGCGGCCGACCGCAGAGCAGCAGAAGCAGATACAAATGAGCGCGCTGGAAGCGCTCAATCGGCACATCAACGTCAAGAAGACCGATCGCACCTTCATCGTCGATATCGACGTCTGGTCGTATGAGCCGGCCAAGGCGGCGATGCTCGCCAACGCGATCTCGAAGGCCTATCTCGCCGAATCCAAGCAGTCGCAGGCTGCCGCCGCGCGGCGCGCGACCAGCGACCTTTCCGGCCGGCTGAAGGAATTGCAGGAGCGGCTTCGCAATGCCGAGAACACGCTCGCGGTCTACAAGGCGCAGAACAATTTCGTCGGCACCCAGGACACGCTGATCAGCGACCAGCAGCTTTCGGCCAGCAACCAGCGGCTCGCCGCGGCGCGCGCGCTGACGCTCGACGCAAAGGCCAAACTCGACCAGATCGAAGCCAGCCGCAAGGCGTCGAGCGACGCCGGCGCGATTCCCGAGGCGCTGCAGTCGCCCACAATCGCCAATCTGCGCGCGCAACAAGCCGAAGCGCGCAAGCGCCAGGCCGAATTGCAAGCCGAACTCGGACCGCGTCATCCCGCGCTGCGCCAGGTGGAGCAGCAGGTGCAGGATCTGCGCCGCACCATCAATGAGGAAGTCGAGCGCTTTGCACAGGCCGCCAGGAACGATCTGGTCCGCGCCCGCGACTATGAGAACTCGCTCAACAAGGCGCTGGAAACCCAGAAGCGCCAGAGCGTCCAGATGAGCCAGGCCTCGGTGCGCCTGCGCGAACTCGAACGCGACGTCGAGGCGAGCCGCGACGTCTATCAGTCGTTCCTGAAGCGCTCGCGCGAGACCGAGGAGCAGGAGAGCCTCAACACCTCGAACGCCCGCATCATCGGCGAAGCCACCGTGCCGCAGCGGCGCACCTTCCCGCCGGCCATGAGCCTGCTGGCGATGATCGGCTTCGCCCTGGGCGGGCTAGCCGCCGCCGGCTGGTTCGTCGCCGTCAACCAGTTGATGCCGCGCACGACTGCGTTTCAGCCCCGGGGCAAGGCGCCGTCGGAAGCTTCGGAGCAGCCCGCCGCACCCGAGGCCGCGAGCGAGCCGCCCGCCGCCGAACGCCAGCCGCAGCCCGCGGTCAGCCTGATCGAAAAGCCGCCGATCGCGCGGCTACAAGAAGTCGACGTGATGCGCACGCTCGGCAGTATCCTGGCGACCGGCGGCACTACGGACGTCACGCGTCTGGGCTGGCCGACGCTGCGCCCGGGCTTTCCGCTGATGACCGTCCTCACTGCCTTGCGCGAGATGCGCGCGGCGCTGGCCAGGCGTACCGAAAGAACGCCTGTCATGGCCGTGATCGGCGCCAGCCCGGATCAGGCCCGCAGCATCGCCGCGCTGAACATCGCGCTCGCCGCCGCGCGTGACGGCGCCAAGGTGCTGTTGATCGATGCCGATTTCAGGGAACGCGCGCTGTCGAACAAGGTGAGCCACCTGGACAAGACCGAGCCCAGCCGGTTCGGCTGGCTTAACATCGGAACCAAGCCGCCCCGTGCGATCGCGACCGCGAACGGAATTTCGATCCTCCCGGTTATCGAGGCCACGGACGCCAAAGCGAGCAACGCTATCCGCAAGGCGATTGCTCAGGCGCGTTCATCCGGCGGTCATGACCTCGTGATCCTCGACGGGCCGGCCATGCCGTGGAGCCCGTCCGATCGCAAACTGCTCGACATGGCCGAGGGCCTGGTAGCGATCCTGCCGGTGCAGTTCGATATCAACGACAGCATGGAAGACATCATCGCTGCCCTCGGCGGGACCGAGCACAGGCTCGTGGGTGTCGTCCTCAGCGAAGTCAACCCAACGGTCAGCCAGCAGCGAGACAAGCAATATGCTTGAGCGCCGCGTAAATACCGTCGGGCGGGCGGCCACGGCCGGCATACCCCGCATCACGCTGGGCGGGCTGCGGCTTGCCGTGCTGGATCTCGAGCAGACCGCGAACTTCATGATCGACATGGTGTTCCCGCAGCGCCGCGCCGATCGTCCGCTCTACCTGACCTCGGCCAATGGCGAGGTGCTGGCGCGCTGCTCGACCGAGCCGATGACCGACCGGCTGTTCCGGGCCGCCGATCTGATCAACGCCGACGGCCAGCCGCTGGTGACGGTGTCGCGCTTCAAATCGACGACACCGCTACCCGAGCGCGTCGCGACCACCGACCTGTTCCACGTCGTCGCCCGCAAGGCGCAGGCGGCCGGCCTGACCTTCTACCTGCTCGGCGCGGACGAGGCGGAGAACGCCGCCGCAGTCGCCAGCGTCCGCAAACAATATCCCGAACTCAAGATCATCGGCCGCTGCCACGGCTATCTTCGCGGCGGGGCGCTGCGGGCCAAGGTCGCCGAGATCAACGCGCTGGCGCCGGACTATCTCTGGGTTTCGCTCGGCGTGCCCTATGAACAGGCCTTTGTCGAGGAGTTCACGCCGGCCCTCTCCAATGTCGGCGTCATCAAGACGTCGGGCGGGCTGTTTAATTTCCTGTCGGGCAGCCGCGTCCGCGCGCCGCTATGGATGCAGAATGCCGGCCTCGAATGGGTCTGGCGCATCTGGCTGGAGCCACGCCGCCTGTTCTGGCGTTATCTGACCACCAACCCGCGCGCGCTCTATTTGTTGCTGAACAGGAGCCGATCGGCGGACATCGACGGGACACGCAATCGATGAGCAACCGTCCAGCCATTCTCGTCACCGGCGGCGCCGGCTATATCGGCTCGCATTGCTGCAGGGCATTGGATACGGCAGGCTACCTGCCCGTCACCTATGACAATCTTTCGACTGGCCATCGCAGCTTCGCCGCGAGCACGCTCGTCGTCGGCGATATCGCCGACAAGGCGACGCTGGCGCGGAGCTTTGCCGAGCACGACATCGTGGCCGTCATGCACTTTGCCGCGTCGAGCCTGGTCGGCGAGTCCGTTGCCGATCCGCAGAAATACTACGCCAATAATCTCGCCGGCACGCTGTCGCTGCTCGCGGCCATGCGCGACGCCGGCTGCAATCGCCTGGTGTTTTCATCGACCGGCGCGGTCTACGGCAATGCCGACAGCAAGGCGCTGCGCGAGGATTATCCCTGTCTGCCGATCAACCCCTATGGCGCCTCGAAATGGATGATCGAGCGTGTGCTGGCGGATTATCGCGCAGCCTACGGCCTCGGCTCGTTCGCGCTGCGCTACTTCAATGCCGCGGGCGCCGATCCTGCCGGCGGCATCGGCGAGTTGCGCGACGTGGAGACACATCTGATCCCCCGCGCGATGATGGCGCTGCAGGGGCACGTGCCTGATTTCGCCGTATTCGGCGACGATTACGACACGCCGGACGGAACGGCGATCCGCGACTACATCCACGTAACCGATCTGGCGGCCGCCCATGTGCTGGCGCTAAAGCTGCTGCTCGAGGGACATTCCGGCGGCGCTTTCAATCTCGGTACCGGCAACGGTTTTTCGGTGCGCGAGATCCTCGCGGCGATTGCGGCCGAGACCGGTCGCGAAGTCCCGCATGTCGTCAAACCGCGCCGCGCCGGTGACCCGACCTATCTGGTCGCCGATCCCTCCGCTGCACGCGCGACGCTGAACTTCAATCCCGTTCATTCGGATCTTGCGACGATCATTCGCACCGCCTGGGCGTGGCACAAGACGGCGCATCCGTTGAAGACAATCGGTCCTGGTCGCGATTGAGGCGAGGCAGCCGTCGTCGCCTGAGCGTCGGCGGTCCGATGCAGCGCGTCCCCAATAAGGACGGTTGATCCACAAGCTTGTCATGCCCGGACTTGTCCCGGGCATCCATGTCTTCCTATGTTGTAGCAACAAAGACGTGGATGGCCGGGACAAGCCCGGCCATGACGAAGCGGAAACTTGTGCGCTCGCGCCGCGCAGACTGAGCGAGCGGCGGCTTACAACGACTTGATCTGGACCTTGCGGAACTTGATCACGCCAGAACCGTATTGCAGCGCGAACGGGCCGCTGGCGTGTTTTGAGTCCTGGACATCAACGGTCTTCTGGCCGTTGAACACGACGACGAGCTGAGGGCCCTTGGCCGTGATTTCGTAAGTGTTCCATTTGCCGCCCGCCTTCGGCATCGGGTCGACCTTGGCGACATCGACGATCGCGCCGGTGCCGTAGGTCGGATCGGGCCGTTTGTCAAAGATGTTGACCTCGTAGCAGATCTTGGCGTCGATCTTGGCCGACTGGTCGCAGCGAATGAAGATTCCGCTGTTGGCGTCATCGTCGGCCCAGAACTCGACCTTCATCTCGAAGTCTTTGTAAGATTGCTTGCTGACGAGATAGGACGGATCCTTGCCCTCGGTGATCTTGTCCGCGACCAGCGCGCCGTCCTTCATCGCCCAATTGGCTTTGCCGACCTCGGTCCAGTCACCCATCTTGGTGCCGTCGAGGAGCGTCACCCAGCCGTCGCTCTGGCCGGACGCCACGCTGGAAAATTGGATAGCGGCGGCGCCGACCAACAGACCGGCCGCAAGTACCGACAAACGCTTCATGAACGTAACCCTCCCATGGCTGCTCTTGGTTGGGCGGCAACCTAGCATCACAATTTCGGGCGTAAATCCGTTTTTCATGCTGCAGCTGCGTTGTGCGTACCGTGCGTATCGCAGCCGCCGGTCACGCATGCAGAAGCACGCCTTGTGTCCCAAGAACAGGACCGGCTAGCGTGGACGGACAGCTAAAAAGCCGATCGAGGGAGGAATCCATGAAGCTGGCAAGGCGACCTGGGCGATACCTCGCGACGCTGCTGATGGTGACCGCGATGACGGGCATCGCCGCCGCTGCGGAACTCAATCCGGCCGCGGTCATCTACAAGCTGCCGGACCAGATCCCCTGGGGTCCGGTCAATGCGGCCGGCGCGCAAAGCGCCGTCGTGGTCGGCGATCCCTCGAAACCCGGCTTCTACATGGTCTACAATAAGTGGACCAAGGGCAATCATTTCAGCCGCCCGCATTTCCATCCCAACGATCGCTACATCGTCGTGCTGCAGGGTACGTGGTGGGTCGGCTCGGGACCGAAATTCGATCCGGCCAATACGACGCCGATGCCGGCCGGCAGTTTCGTTACGCATTTCGGCAAGCAGGTGCACTGGGACGGCGCCAAGGATGAGGACGCCGTGCTGCTGATCATGGGCGAAGGTCCGGCGACCTCGACGGCGGCGGAAGAGAAATAGCCGCAGCAACCATTTCGACGACGGCGCGTTTCATGTTCCCAACCATTCTACGGATATGAAACATGGCTGTTACCGAACAGATCAAGGAACACATGGACGTCATCTCGTCGGACAAGAAGACGGTCGGCAAGGTCGACCACATGGAAGGGACCGACAAGATCAAGTTGACCAAGCAGAGTTCGCCCGACGGACAGCACCACCACTTCATTCCGGTGTCATGGGTCGACCATGTCGATCAGCATGTCCACCTCAACAAGTCAGGCGCGGACGTGACTTCGCACTGGCAGCATGGCCGGCAGTAGCCGGCTGACACGCATTTGCGCGGCGCAAGGATGCGGCTATCATCCGGTTTCAGGAGATGAAATGCATCCAGCGGCGCGACTGCAATTCGAGCGCATAATCGGCGAATATGCGCGCTGGCGGGCCGTTCCCGAAGCGGAACGGTCGCCCGCTCCGGCGTGGTGGTGGGGACCCGCGATACAGTTGCGCCACGCGCCGATATCCCTGCCGGCCGAATGGTGCACCGAGCTCGGCCTGCCCGATCAGGCGACGTATGCGGCGGCGGCAGAAATCTTCCTGCAGGCCTTTGCGGGACAGACGTCGCTGCCCTGGCCGTACGACTTTCCCCGCAAGAACGACATCCCGGACCCGACGGTCCGTGAGCTGCACCCGCAGCCGTCAGACGACAGCGCTTTTCAGCCCTGACCCGGCTTCTGGCTGCAACGGCGGCGAGGCAAGCCGCGGTTCGGCTCGGAGCAGATCAGCCATCTGCTTTGCCGGCAGCGGCTTGGAGAACAGATAACCCTGCATTTCGTCGCAGGCATGGTTGCGCAGGAAAGTCTCCTGTTCCACGGTCTCGACACCCTCGGCAATAACGGTCATGCCCAGCGCCTTGCCCATGCTGATGATCGCCTGCGCAATGGCCTGGTCTTCGGAATCGACCGGCAGGTCGCGCACGAAGGAGCGGTCGATCTTGATGGTGTCGATCGGGAATTGCTTCATCAGCGACATCGACGAATAGCCGGTGCCGAAATCGTCGATGGCCAGGCGAATGCCGCGGCTCTGGATCGCGTCAAGCACCTTGATCGCGCGCGAGACGTTCCGCATCACCATGCTTTCGGTGACTTCGAGCTGCAGCAGCACCGGCGACATGCCGCTTGCCAGAAGCGCCTCGTCGACGTCGTGCAACAGATGGGAATCGGCGAATTGCCGCGGCGACAGGTTGACCGCCATCGTCACCGGCCGCAAGCCGCGGCGCTGCCAGGCCATGTTCTGCGCGCAGGCTTCCTTGAGCACCCAGCGGCCGATCGGGACGATCAGCCCGATTTCCTCGGCCAGCGGGATGAATTGGCCCGGGGAGACGGTGCCGAGCTCGGGATGGATCCACCGCAGCAGCGCCTCGACGCCGGTGATCTGGCCGCTCGCCATGTCGACCTTGGGCTGATAGTGCAGCGAGAACTGTTTGCGTTCCAGCGCGCGGCGCAGGGCGCTTTCCAGCGTCAGGCGCTCGATCGACTGTGTCTTGAATTCCTTGGTGAAGAAGCGGAAGCCGTTCTTACCGTCCTCCTTGGCGAGGTACATCGCCATGTCGGCATTCTTGGTCAGCGTCTGGATGTCGGTGCCGTCGGACGGATACATCGCGATCCCGATCGAGGCGGTGGTGTGGCATTCATGGCCGCTGAGCTGCAGTGGCTGGCTGAGCACGGAAAGCAATTCGCCGGCAATGCGCTCGACCTCGTTTCGCTCGGCCGATTCCTCCAGAATGACCACGAACTCATCGCCGCCGAGCCGCGCCACCACATCGCTCGAACGCAGCGCGCGGCGCAGCCTGCCGCCGATCTCCACCAGCAGCATGTCGCCGGCGTCATGGCCCAGCGAGTCGTTGATGACCTTGAACCTGTCGAGGTCGATGAACAGCAGCGCGAACTGCCGCTGATAGCGCGCGGCCGCATCGATCGCGCGGCGGAGCATGCCGTTGAACATTTCGCGGTTCGGCAGGTTGGTCAGGCTGTCATGCGACGCCAGATACTCGATCCGCTCGTCGGCGCGGGTCTTTTCATCGGCGCGATCGAAATTCTCCAGCGCGAACGACACGTTGTCGACCAGCCGCTGCAGCAGCTCCGCAAACTCGGGCGTGAACGTATCCTTTTCGCGCGACATGAAAGACATCACGCCGACTACTTGGCCCTGCACCAACAAGGGGAACGACGCACCTGAATTCGTACCGTCCGTGCGCGCTGTACCGTGAAACACCGCGGCGCGCGCATCAGCGAGGTAATCGTTCATGATGCAGGCGCGCTGCGATCGTATCGCCTGGCCGCACAGCCCACGTCCCTCCGGTCGCGTCTCGCTGGTCGAAAGCGTTGCCTGGCGGGCGCTAGTGGCGGTCGGACCGGCGGCAGCCACGACATCGAGAAGATCGCTGTCAGGCTTTACCAACGCGATGGAGGTCAAGGTAAACTTGCCACCCGTCGCCGCCGCTTCGCATACCAGTTCGAACAGTTCCGGCCGCGACGAGGCACGGATGATCGCCTCGTTGGTCGCACTGAGCGCCGCAAGCATGCGCGTCAGGCGCTCCTTCTGGACCTCGGTCCTCGCCTTGTCGTCGGCGCGGTCGAAATTGTCCAGCGCGAACGACACGTTGTCGGCCAGCCGCTGCAGCAGCTCGGCGAATTCGGGGGTGAAGGTGTCCTTGTCCAGCGACATATAAATCATGACGCCGACCGGCTCGCCGCGAACCAGCAGGGGAAAGGCGGCGCCTGACTGAGCGCCATAGGAACCAACGATCGCCTGGAAAGCGGCGACGCGCCGATCGGTCACATAATCATTGGTGATGCATGGCCGCCTGGTTCGGAACGCCGTTCCGCTGAGCCCGCGGCCCTCGGGACGGCTTTCATCCACCGACAACCTGACATGCCGTGTCGTCTCGGCCGCCGGGCCCGAGGCAGCGACGATTCTGAGAAGGTCGCTGCCGGAATCGGCCAATGCGATGGTGGTGGAGGTAAACCTGCCGCCACCTGCCGCGGCTTCACACACCAGATCGAACAGCTCCTCGCGGGATTTGGCCCGCATGATGGCTTCGTTGGTTGCGCTCAGCGAAGCGAACATCCGCGTCAGGCGCTCTTTCTGACTTTCGGTCCTCGCCTTTTCATCGGCGTGATCGAAATTTCCGATCGCGAACGACACGTTGTCGGTGAGACGCTGCAAAAGTTCGGCGAATTCGGGCGTAAACGTATTCTTTTCGGAGGAGATGAAAAACATCACTCCGACCGGCTGGCCGGAAACCATGAGCGGGAACGCCGCGCCCGACATTGCGCCGTCGCTGTGAATGAATTGGTGAAAGGCCGACCCGCGAGGATCGGCACGCAAATCGTTGGCGATGCAGGCCTGGCGGGAACGGAAGGCGTTGCCGCACAGCCCGCGCCCTTCCGGATGATCCGCGTTGGTCGAAACCTTCACCCGGCGCATGTTGGCGGCGGTCGGTCCCGCCACCGCAACCATGTCGGTATAGTCGCTGTCCGAACGGGCCAGGAGAATGCTGGTCGAGTTGAAGCGGCCGCCTTTCGCGGCGGCTTCGCATACCAGCTCGAACAGCTCCGTCCGCGACGTTGCACGAACGATCGCTTCGTTGGTTGCGCTGAGCGCCGCCAGCATGCGCGCCAGCCGTTCCTTTTGCGCGTCGGCCCTCGCCTTCTCGTTGCTCCGCTCGAAATTGTCCAGCGCGAACGAGACGTTTTCCGCGATGCGCGCCATCAGCGCGACGATCTCTTCGTCCTCCGCCCACAGCTTTCCGACAAAGAACATCAATACGCCGATGCTCTCGTCGGCCTTGATCAGGGGAACGGCGACGCAGGCGGTGACGCCCGTCTCGCGCGCGGCCTGATGCCAGGGCTGCCCCTGCGTCGAGCTGAGGATATCGTTGTTGACGGACGGCTGCTGTGTCCGGAAGGCCTTGCCGCAGACGCCGGTTCCATACGGGTTGCCCGCATCGATCGAGAACGGCGCGCGCATGATCTGCTCGGCGATGGCGCCGGTACCTGCGGCCGGCTTCAACCAGATTGAGTCCGGCTGTGCCAGCAGGACCACTGTGGCTGCGGACTTTCCGCTGTGAACCGCGGCGTCGCAAACGCGCTGGTAGAGTTCCTGTTCGGTCTTGGCGCGAAGAATGGCTTCGTTGGTCGCGCTGATGGCGCCGAACATCCGGTTCAGGCGCCGCGTGGTGCGCTCGCCGTTCTTGCGCGCGGCTTCATGGTCAAAATTGTCGAGCGCAAACGAAATGTTGGCCGACACACGCTCCAACATGGCGACGAGTTGATCGTCGATCGAGTACGCCTCGCGCCGCGAAACCAGCAGCACGCCGACGCTCTGGCCGTTGCAGATCAGCGGCAGCGCAGCTGCCGCGCCGACCTGGTTAGCCTTGGCGCCGTCGCGCCAGGGCAGTGAGCGCGTGTCGTTCAGGAAATCATTGCTGACGCATACGCGCTGGTTGCGGAATGCATGCCCTGAAACTCCGGATCCTTCGGGCGTATCGGCCACGACGGAAATGTCGATGCTGCGCAGACGGGGCACATCATCGCCGCAACCGGCGGCGAAACGCAGAAGATTGGTTTCGGGTTCCAGCAGGAAAACTGCCACGGCCAGGAAGTCGCCAACCGAGAACGCGGCTTCGCAGACCTTGGCGTACAATTCTTCGGGCGATTTGGCGTACAGAATCGCTTCGTTGGTCGCATTCAACGCCGCGAGCGTGCGCGCGATATCGGTCTTCACCGTCCCCAAGCTCCTGCCGGCAGCGCCGGGCTGCCCCCGCGGATTTTATGCGTGTAGCAGGCCTAAATGCTCGTTATCGGCGACTTGCCGTTGCCAATCAGAGTAAATGTCGGACCAACGGCAATTGGCGCCGCTCAGGAGAACTACGGTACTTTCACGATTTGTCAGCCATACCGCCGGCCGGCATGGATCGAATTTTCCTGGAATGGAAATCCCCGCACGCCAGAGCCGTGTCCGCAGCATGGCTAACAGGATATTTCCACGCTTGCCCTACCGCCGCCGCTTTGAGAGCATGCCGGCACCAAACAAGACCCGCCATCCGCGCGGGCGTTAAAGGGTGAGGAAATTGCCATGCCGATGGTCCAGGCCGACCGTCTCACGCGCATCGGCGCGGCGCTGCTCAGGGCCGCCGGGGCGTCGGAGGAGGAAGCCGATGCGGTAGCTGTCGGCTGCGTCAACGCCAATCTCGCCGGCCACGACTCGCACGGCGTGATCGCGATCCCGACCTATATCGACCGCATCAAGACCGGCCATATCGTGCCCGGCGCCAAATGGACCATCGTGCAGGAATCGCCGACTACGACCGTGATCGACGGCCATTGGGGCTTCGGCTTTCACGTCAACGCCAAGGCGATGGCGCTGACGATCGAAAAGGCCAAGACCGCCAATGTCGCCGCCTGCACCGTGTTCCGGCAGAGCCATGTCGGGCGGCTCGCCGCCTATCCCCTGATGGCGATGCGGGCCGGCATGATCGGCATTGCGGCCGCCGATTCCGGCCGCTCGCCAAAACATGTCGCGCCGTTCGGCGGACGTGAGGCACGGCTCGGCACCAATCCGATCTCGATTGCGGTGCCGTCCGATCTCGAGGCGCCGTTCTATTTGGACATGGCGACCTCGGCGGTGGCGGCGGGAAAGATCGCGCTGTCGGTCGCGCGTGGCGAACCAATCCCGCAAGGCTGGATCATCGACGCCGAGGGACGGCATACCACCGATCCCTCGCAGTATCGCAAGGGCGGCGCGCTGCTGCCGCTCGGCGGCAGCGAGGGCTACAAGGGAAGCGGGCTGGCCGCGATGGTGGAAGTGCTGTGTGGCCTGCTCACGGGCCTAGGCTTTGGCGTCGAGCCGACCGGCCGGCACAATGACGGATGTTTCATGGCGGTGTTCAATGTCGCGGCGTTCCGTCCCCTGAAGGATTTCGAGAAAGAAGTCGGCGAGTTCGCCCGCTATCTGAAATCGACCCCGCCGTCGGAAGGCTCTCCCGGCGTGTTCTATCCCGGCGAGATCGAGCATATCCGTGAGCAGCAGCGCCGGCGCGACGGCATCGAGGTCGAGGATGCCACTTGGGACAGGCTGAAGGCGCTCGCCACCGACTACAAGCTCGCCGCCTAACTCGACCTGAAATGAAATCCACACCGGCCCGCGCAAGGAGAACGGCATGACACGGCAAATGGCGCTGGTGGGATTCTTGCAAGCGCAGAACTGCACCAACCTGCCGAGTTCGTGGCGGCACCCGGAATCGCGCGACGATTCGATGTCGGCCGATTACTACCAGGAGATCGCCCGGATTCTCGAAGCCGGCAAATTCCACATGGCGTTCTTCGACGACCGCCTCGCGATGCCGGACCGCTACGGCAACGACCATGCCCACACCGTCGAATACGGCATTCGCTGCGTGAAGATGGATCCGCTGATCGTGCTGACCACGATGGGCATGGTCACCGAGAAGCTCGGGCTGGGATCGACCTGCTCCACTACCTATTACGAGCCGTTCGACGTTGCGCGCCGCTTCGCAACTCTCGACCTGATGTCGGGCGGACGCGCGGGCTGGAATGTCGTCACCTCGCTCAATGACGGCGAGGCCCAGAACATGGGCAAGGACGCCCATCTCGAACATGACTTCCGCTACGACCGGGCCGACGAGTTCATGGAAGTCGTGCTCGGCCATTGGGACACCTGGGAAGACGACTCCTTGATCATGGACAAGAAGAGCGGTCGCTTCGCCGAGCCGGCCAAGGTGAAGCGGCTCGATCACAACGGCGCGTTCTTCAAGTCGCGCGGGCCGTTCACGGTGCCGCGCTCGGCGCAGGGCCATCCCGTCATCATCCAGGCCGGTGCGTCCGGCCGCGGCCAGCGCTTTGCGGGACGATGGGGCGAGGTGATCTTCACGGCAGCGCGCAACGTCACCGCCGCCAAGGAAGGCTATGCGGCCGTGCGCAACGAAGCGGCAAAGGCCGGCCGCGACCCCGACCAGATGTTCCTCTGCAACCTCACCACGCCGGTCTGCGGCGCGACCAAGGCCGAGGCCGAGGACAAGATGGCTGTCATCAATAAGCTGCCGCTGCAGATCGATGCGCTGTCGCTGCTGGCGGAAGCGCTGAACTACGATTTTGCGTCAAAACCGCTCGGCGAGCCGCTGACCACGGAAGAGCTCAAGAGCATGCAGGGCATTTTGGGCATTCGCGACGGCGTGCTCAAGGCATCGGGCAAGACCAATCCCAGCGCGCGCGACTTCGTCACCTTCTCCGGCCGCGGCCAGGTGCAGGATGCCATCGTCGGCGGCCCGAAGGAGATCGCGGACAAGCTGGAGGAGATGTTCGTCGAGCGCGGCTGCGACGGCTTTGTCATCGCGGCCACCATCGTGCCCGGCTCCTACGCCGATTTCGTCAAGCATGTCGTGCCGGAACTGCAGCGCCGCGGGCTGTTTCACCGGGATTACGCCGGCAAGACCCTGCGCGAGAATCTCGGCTTGAAGCGGCCTGCGGCTGGTGCCTGGAAAACCAGTCCGCGGGTCGCCGCCGAATAAGAAAAGGAAGAGCGATGCGTTGGCTGAAATTCACCGCCGCCGGCAAGACATCCTGGGGCATCCTGGAGAACGGCAAGGTGATCGCTGTCAACGGAGATCCGTTCGGCGAGTGGCAGCGCGGGACGCAATCTCATGCGCTGAAAGACGTGAAGATCGAGTTGCCGCTGATCCCCCGCACCTTCTATTGCGTCGGGCTGAACTACCTCAAGCACCTGAAGGAAGCCGCCGACAAGGCCGGCACGGTGCCGAACGTTCCTGATCGGCCCGAGATCGGCTATCGCGCGCAGAATGCGCTGATCGCGCATGACGAGGAGGTGGTGATCCCGGCGAGAGCGACCGAGAAGATTCACTACGAGGGCGAACTGGTGGTCGTCATCGGCAAGAAAGCAAAGCACCTCACCGAAGCCAATGCGATGGATTGCGTGTTCGGCTACACCATCGGCAACGATGTCAGCGAGCGCACCTGGCAGAAGGCCGACCGCAGCCTGTGGCGTTCCAAGAACGCCGACACTTTCAAGCCGATGGGCCCGTGGATCGAGACCGATGTCGACCTCGACAAAATGGAGACGGCGATCCGCGTCAACGGCAAGGAGACCGGCCGCTTCCGCACCAACGACATGATTTTTGGGGTCGTGCCGTTCCTGGTCGAACTCTCCAAATATTTCACGCTGTCGGCGGGCGACGTGATCTGGATGGGAACCGACGGTACCTCGCCCGACCTCAGGGACGGCGACGTGGTCGAGATCGACATCACCGGGATCGGGACATTGCGAAACAGGTTTGTGAAGGAGAAGATTTGAGGTCTCCCACCCTCATCCCGCGAGACTGTGAAACTATGTCCATCCGTCATTGCGAGCGCCGCGAAGCAATCCATCTATCCCCGCGCCGAGACGTGGATTGCTTCGCTTCGCTCGCAATGACGTGAAGAGAACCGGCGTTCGCTCTTCTCTCCCCCTAAGGAGCTATGGGAGCGACCGGCGTCCTCAGAAATGAGGACAGGCGCCGGAACCAGCAGAAGATAAGGTTCGTCCGGACGAGTATCTATCTTACGGAGGATCATCATGGCTCGCAGCTCCACCCTGCTCGGCTCGGCCCTTACGAGCCTTGTCCTCGCCGCGGCGTCCCCAGCGGCAGCCCAACAGGCGATCGATCTGGATCAACTCACCGCCACCCAGGCCGCAGCCGATCTCTGCGCCGGCAAGATCACCAGCAAGGCGCTGACCGCGGCGGCACTGGCTCGCGCCAAGACAAACGCCGATCTCAACGCCTTCATCACGCTCGACGAGGCCGGCGCGATGAAAGCGGCGGAGGCCTTCGACGCCGGCCGCAAGAAAGGTTCATGCAAGCCGCTCGGCGGCGTGCCCATCGTCATCAAGGACAATATCGAGGTGGCCGGTCTTCCGAGCACGGCCGGAACGCCGGCGCTGAAAAAGTTCGTGCCGAAGAAAGATGCGCCGGTGGCCGCAAAACTGCGCGCGGCAGGCGCTATCATCATCGGCAAGACCAACATGCATGAGCTCGCCTTCGGCATCTCCGGCTACAATGGAGGCTTTAAGACCGGCCCGGAGCCCGGCGTGCGCAATGCCTATGACGCGACAAAGATTGCTGGCGGCTCGTCCTCGGGAACGGGCGCCGCGGTCGGCGCGCGGATCGTCACGGCCGGTCTCGGCACCGACACCGGCGGGTCGGTCAGGGTTCCCTGCGCGCTGAACGGTTGCGCCTCGCTGCGTCCGACGGTCGGCCGCTATCCGCAAGCCGGCATCGCGCCGATTTCACATACCCGCGACACCGCCGGCCCGATGGCTTCGACGCTGACCGACGTGGCGATTCTCGATCGCGTCATCGCCGGCGGCGGCGCGATCGCGCCCGCCGAGCTGAAGCAGGTGCGCCTCGGCGTCGACAAATCAATGCTGGCCAATCTGGATGGCGACACCGAGGCCGCATTCAAGGCCGCGCTGGAAAAACTCAAGGCGAGCGGCGTGACGGTGGTCGATATCGAAATGCCGAAACTTGCGGAGCTCAACGGCCAGGTCGGATTTCCGCTTGCGCTGTACGAGGCCTATGACGACATGGTCGCCTATCTCAAGAAGAGCGGCTCTGGCGTCAGCATCGAGAACCTCGCCAAGGAGATCGCAAGCCCCGACGTGAAGGGCACCTATGACGGGCTGGTGATTCCGCGCAAGCTGCCGGGACCGAACAATACGGTCACTGAGGCCAAACCCGCTTATGACGCCGCCATGAAAACCGCCCGGCCTGCGCTGCAGGCGCTCTATCGCGATACGTTTGCGAAGAACAAGCTCGATGCCATTGCCTTCCCGACGGTGCCGAAGGTGGCGATTGCTTCAAATCCTGACTCGTCGAGCCTCGCCAATTTCCTGCTGTTCATCCAGAACACCGATCCCGGCAGCAATGCCGGCATTCCCGGCATCCAGCTTCCGATCGCGCTGGGTGCATCGAGCAGGCTGCCGATCGGTCTCGAACTCGATGGTCCCGCGGGGAGCGATCGCAAGTTGCTGGCGGTCGGCATGGCGATGGAGAAGCTGTTCGGCCGGCTACCGCCGCCGTCGCGCTAGCTGGGCACGGCACCACGGGGCCCAGACTCAAAATCTCGAAAACAACCCCATGCAAAGTAGGATGGGCCCTGCCCTAATGCCGTGCAAACAGGCTGGCGACGCCGCTGCGGCGGCGGACGCCGAGCTTGGCGAAGATGCGCTCGATATGGGTACGTATCGTCGATACCTCGACCTGCAGGCGGTGCGCGATTTCCTTGTCACTGAGATCGTCTGATATCATTCGCGCGATCTCGAATTCGCGCACTGAGAGTTTCAGGATCGGCGAGCCGTTCACCGCAATGGCAGCAGCCCCGCCTGCGGCGCGGACCAGCGCACCGGTGAAGGCCGGCTCGATCAATCGCAACAGCTCCAGCGTATGGCCGTCGAAATTGTCGCGCCGCCGGCCGCGCCAGATCCTGACGTCGCCGATGTTGCGGCCGCCAACGAAACTATAGGCGTTGACACCCCAATGCAGCCCATCGCGGGCGAGAAAGTCGTTGAAAAACTCGGTCCGCATCAGGTCGCGCTGCGGCATCACCTGCGTGACCAGCGTCGCCTCGCGGCGTGCCTGCAGCTTTAACGTGATCGGGTCGTGATGCTGGTAGTAGCGGTCGTAGGCGGCGATGTTGGCCGGGTCCATGTTCAGGTACACGGCCTTCTCGAAACGGCCGGTCGCATCCTGCCAGACGAAGGAGGCGTAGTGATCGGCTTCCAGCAAATCCACTAGGTGATGGCCGACGGCCTCGCGCACGTCGCGCTCGCTGAGGTCCTCGGACAACAGCCCGAAGATGCGCGCCAGCACCCGGCTCTCGGAAGCGCTCACATACATGAAGGCCATCCTAGCCGGGAACCGCGGCCGGGGGAACCGGCTTCGCGCAGCCCTACTCGGCCTTGATGCCGGCTTGCTCGATCACCTTGCGCCAGCGCTCCACCTCGCTGCGGTAATAGCGGCCGAACTCCTCCGGCGGCGCAGCGATCATAACGAGACCCTCGTTGACGCTGAGTTTTTTAAAAGCGTCGGGCTGAACGGCTTTCGCCGCCGACCTGTTGAGACGGTCGATGATATCAGGCGGCGTTTTCGCCGGCGCAAACAGGCCGTACCAGGTTTCCGCTTCAAAGCCGGCAAGACCGGTCTCGGCGATCGTCGGCAATTGCGGGAAGGCGGGCGAGCGTTCTGCAGTCGTCACCGCCAGCGCGCGCAACTGGCCGCCCTCGATCAGGGACGCGGCGCTTGCCACCGTCGTGAACATCACCTGGGTCTGCCCGCCGATCAGATCGGTGATCGCCGGCGCGGAGCCCTTGTAGGGCACCATCGTCATGTTGACACCGGCCATACGCTTGAACATTTCGCCCGCGAGGTGCGCCGAGGTACCGGTGCCGAACGTGCCGTAGGAGATCTTGTCGGGCTCGGCTTTCGCCGCCGCGATCAGATCGGCGATGGAACGAAACGACGACTTCGGGTTGACGACGACGATGTTGGGCGAACGCGCGATGAACGCGACCGGCGCAAAGTCCTTGTCCGGATCGAAGGGCAGTTTGGCGTACAGGCTCGGGTTGACCGCATGGGCAAATGATCCCATCAGCAGCGTGTAGCCGTCGGCTTCGGCGGAACCGACCGCCTGCGCCCCGATGATGGTGCCAGCGCCCGGCTTGTTCTCGATGATGATGCTGCCGCCGAGATCCTTTGCCATCTCCTGGGCCAGCACGCGCGCGATGGCGTCGGTGCCGCCGCCCGGCGCAAACGGCACGATGATCTTGATGACACGCTCGGGATAGGCGGCGAGAGCGGCGTGGCCGAGCAGAAACAGCAATAGTGCAGCGAGCGCGAACAGGAAGACGAAGCGGCATCGATCGACCGCAGTCAGTAGCATCGCACGGCTTCCCGCCGACACCCGCTCGCGCGCAAACATCCGTCGCCTCCCCTGGTTTTCTTCAGATCACTTTATTGTATCCGACAGGATCGATCCAGATCGTGACTATCGTTCCGATCGGGATAGACTTGGGCAATCGTTCAAATTGAAAGTGTCCAGAGAGGAGCACGAGCATGAAGCCCCGGATGAACTACTACCAGGCCGCGCCCGATACCATCAAAGCGCTCGTCGCGGTGGAAACCCAGATCGTCGCCTCAGGGCTCGAAAAGTCGCTGATCGAATTGGTGAAGACGCGCGCCTCGCAGATCAACGGCTGCGCCTATTGCATCAACATGCACACCCAGGATGCCCGCAAGCTCGGCGAGACCGAACAGCGGCTCTATTTGCTGAGCGCCTGGCATGAGTCGCCGCTCTATACCGACCGCGAACGCGCCGCGCTGGCGTGGACCGACGCGGTGACGCTGATCGCCGAGACACACGCCCCTGACGATCTCTACGAAGAGCTCCGCGCCCATTTCTCGGAAGCGGAGATGGTCAATCTCACCATGCTGATCGGGGCCATCAACGCCTGGAACAGGATCGCGATCTCCTTCCGCGCGGTTCACCCGGTGAAGGCGAAGGCAGCGGTGGCGTGAAACAAGGGAGAATCGCATGAAACGATCGATTTGCGGCATGGCGGCAATCGCCCTGCTCGCGCTGGTCACGGGCCCCATGCCGGCCGCGCATGCCGAGGGCGACAAGGTGACGCCCGTGCGTTCGGAAAAGCTGCCGAACGTCCCCGGCAAAAGCCTGACCACCGTATTGGTGAACTACGCGCCCGGCGGCAAGTCGGCCAGTCATCATCACGCCGGCAGCGTGATGGCCTATGTGCTGACGGGCAGCATCCGCTCGGAGAATTCGGCAACCGGACCGGCCAGGGTGTACAAGGCCGGCGAGGCCTTCTTCGAGCCTCCCGGCAGCGAGCATCTGGTGAGCGAGAATGCCAGCACGACAGAGCCGGCAAGCCTGCTCGCGATTTTCGTCGCCGATGACGGCGCGCAACTGACGACGTTCGGGAAGAAGTGAGGTCGCACGCTCCACATCCCCCGCTGTCATGCCCCGCGAATGCGGGGGCATCCAGTACGCCGCGGCCTCTCGGCTCAAGCACGCCGCCTTTGGAATACTGCGTCACCCGCCCCTGTGCGCAATTGCGCACAAGGCGGGCGACGACGTAGGCGGAGCTAAACCGCCGTCGCCTTGGCGAACTCGACATAGATCTCGCGGAGCCGATTGGTCATCGGGCCGGGCTTGCCGTCGGCGACCTTCTTGCCGTCGATCGACACCACCGCCTGCACGAACAGGCTGGCGCTGGTAATGAAAGCTTCCTTGGCGGCCAGCGCCTCCTCGACCGAAAATGCACGCTCCTCGACGCGAAGCTGGCGCTCTTCGGCAAGCGCTACCACGGCCTTGCGGGTGCAGCCGGGCAGGATTTCGCTGCCGTTCTGCCGCGTCACGATCACGTCGTCCTGCGTGAGGATGAAGCACGAGGATGAGCCGCCCTCGGTCACCTTGCCGTCCTCGATCATCCAGGCCTCGCCGGCGCCGGCCGCAGCCGCCGCCTGCTTGGCCAGCACCTGTGCCAGCAGCGCCACGCTCTTGATGTCGCGGCGGGTCCAACGCAGGTCGGGTACCGTGATCACGCTGATGCCGGTCTTGGCCGAGGGAGCGTTGACGATGTCCTTCGTTGAGGTGAACATGATCAGCGTCGGCTTGACGCCTTTGGGAAACGCAAAATCGCGCCCGGTGTCGGCGCCGCGCGTCACTTCGAGATAGACCATGCCGTTGACGAGATTGTTGCGCTTGACCAACTCCTGCTGGATCTCCTGGATGCGCGCCGTGGTCTCGGGGAGCGCCAGCTCGATCTCGCCGACCGAGCGCTCCAGCCGCGCCAGGTGCGAGGCGTTGTCGATCAGCTTGCCGTCGAGCACGGCCGCGACTTCATAAATGCCATCGGCAAACAGGAATCCGCGGTCGAGGATCGAGACCTTCGCCTCTGACAGGGGGACGAAGGAGCCGTTGACGTAAGCGATCTGTTCCAAAGTAGAGTCTCCTGGCGATAGCGATGCCGGTGACGGCATTCCTATATGCAAATTGTTGACGGCCAAGTCTTCACGCCGTCATTCCGGGGCGCCTCGAAGAGGCGAACCCGGAATCTCGAGATTCCGGGTTCGATGCTGCGCATCGCCCCGGAATGACGATTACGCCCTAATGCGACAGAATCTTCGACAAGAACTTCTGCGCACGTTCGCTGCGCGGACTGCCGAAGAAATCGGTCTTCTGCGCATCCTCGACGATCTCGCCCTTGTCCATGAAGATCACGCGATGCGCGACCTTGCTGGCAAAGCCCATTTCGTGGGTGACGACCATCATGGTCATGCCCTCATGGGCGAGATCGACCATGACGTCGAGCACTTCGCTGATCATTTCCGGATCAAGCGCCGAGGTTGGCTCGTCGAACAGCATCGCGATCGGATCCATGGCGAGTGCCCGGGCAATCGCCACGCGCTGCTGCTGGCCGCCGGACAGTTCAGCCGGATATTTGTTCGCATGCACGGTCAACCCGACGCGCTCCAGCAGCTTGTCGCCCTTGGCAACGGCCTCATCATGCGAGCGGCCCAGCACCTTTTCCTGCGCCAGGCACAGGTTTTCGATGATGCGCAGATGCGGAAACAATTCAAAGTGCTGGAACACCATGCCGACGCGGGCGCGCAGTTTCGGCAGATCGGTCTTGGGATCGTTGACCTTGATTCCGTCGAGGATGATCTGGCCTTCCTGAAACGGCTCCAGCGCGTTGACGCATTTGATCAGCGTCGACTTGCCCGAGCCCGACGGGCCGCAGACCACCACCACCTCGCCCTTGGCGACGCTGGTGGTGCAATCCTTCAGCACCTGGAAGTTCGGCCCGTACCATTTATTGACGTGGCTGATTTCGATCATGAACCTATCCTTTTGAGCATGATCTCCGGGCAAACGCTTCGCGTTTGTCCCGAGGAAAACCGGCTTCCACTTTTCCGGATCATGCTCGTCACCGAACAATAGCAATGCGTGCCTGCAGGCGCCGGACGCCCCAGGACGCGACACAGGAAATCGCGAAATAGACCGCGGCAGCAAACAGGTACATCTCGACCAGCCGGCCGTCGCGTTGCGCCACCTTGCTGGCGGCGCCGAGGAAGTCCGGGATCGACAGCACATAGACCAGCGAAGTGTCCTGGAACAGCACGATGGTCTGCGTGAGCAGCACCGGCAGCATGTTCCGGAACGCCTGCGGCAGCACGATGTAGCGCATGGACTGGCTGTAAGTGAGGCCGAGCGCGCTTGCCGCCGCCGGCTGTCCTTTGGAGATGGACTGGATGCCGGCGCGCATGATCTCGGAGAAATACGCCGCCTCGAACATGATGAAGGTGACCAGCGACGAGGTGAACGCGCCGACGCGGATCGGCCGCGACGCGCCCGTCAGCCACTGACCGATATAGGGCACCAGAAAGTAGAACCAGAAGATCACCAGCACCAGCGGCAGCGAGCGCATGAAGTCGACATAGAGCCCGGCGATACGGCCGAGCAGTCTGTAGCTGGATAGCCGCATCAGCGCGATCAGCGTGCCGAACACCAGCCCGCCCAGCGCCGACAGCCCGGTCAGCATCAGCGTAAAGCTCATGCCGTCGAGAAACAGGTAGGGCAGCGAGCGGCGGATGACGTCGAAATCGAGATTGCCGAACATCGTCATTTCCCCGTGATGTAGCCGGGGATCGCCAGGCTGCGTTCGAGGAAGCGCATACCGGTGACGACGATGATGTTGATCGCGAGATACATCACGGTCGCGGCGGTGAAGGCCTCGAATACCTGGAACGAGAATTCCTGCATCGCCCGCGCCTGGCCGGTCAGTTCGATCAGGCCGATGGTGATCGCGACCGAGGTATTCTTGATGGTGTTGAGGAATTCGGACGTGAGCGGCGGCAGGATGATGCGGAACGCGATCGGCAGGAGCACGTAGCGATAGCCTTGCCCAGTCGTCAGCCCTAGCGCCGTTGCCGCCTGCTTCTGCCCGCGCGGCAGCGAGGCGATCCCTGCGGCGAGTTGCACGGCGACGCGCGCCGACATGAACAGGCCGACCCCGATCGCTGCCGTCCAGAACGGCGCGTTGGGGAGCTGCTTCATCCACAGCCCTGCGGCGCGCGGCAGCAGTTCCGGCAGCACGAAGAACCAGAGGAACAGCTGCACCAATAGCGGCATGTTGCGGAAGAATTCGACGTAGCCAAAGCCGATCCAGGATGCCGTCTTCGACGGCAGCGAGCGCAAGATGCCGACAATCGTGCCGAAGATCAGCGCAATGACCCAGGCCAGCAGCGCCGTCTTGATGGTCAGCAGCAGTCCCGCGACCAGCATATCGAGATAGGTGCCGGCCCCGGTCGGGTTCTGCTCGAAAAAGATATGCCAGTTCCAGTTATAGTTCACGGGTCCCCACCGTCCGCCATTCGTCCCACAGGAGTACGCTCATGCAATGGCCGGGCCATTGCATGAGCGCGGGAACGTTTACTTATACGAATCCGGATCCGGCGAGTCCGACGGCTTGGCAAACTCGTTCTTCAGTTCGGAGCTGATCGGAACGTTGAGGTTCAGCCCCTTCGGCGGAATCTTCTGCGTGAACCACTTGTCGTAGATCTTCTGCGCCTCACCGCCCGTGTAGAGCGCGGCGGTCGCGGCATCGACCACCTTTTTGAAGGCCGGATCGTCCTTGCGCAGCATGATGCCGTAAGGCTCCGGCTTGGAGAACGCGTCCTTGGAGATCACGTAATCATCCGGCGCTTTCGAGCCGGCAACCAGGCTTGCCAGCAGGATGTCGTCCATCACGAAGGCCACCGCGCGGTCGGTCTCGACCATCAGGAATGCCTCGGCGTGATCCTTGGCCGGGATGATGTTGACGTTGAGGCTGCGCGCGGCGTTGGCCTCGGTGAGCTGCTTGATGTTGGTGGTGCCGGCGGTGGAAACCACCGACTTGCCCTTGAGGTCGTCGATCGAATTGATCTTGCTCGCCTTCTTGGTGACGTAGCGGCTGGCAGTCAGGAAGTGGGTGTTGGTGTAGGAAATCTGCTTCTGGCGCTCGGCATTGTTGGTGGTCGAGCCGCATTCGAGATCGATCGTGCCGTTGGCGAGCAGCGGAATGCGGGTCGACGACGTCACCGGATTGAGCTTGACCTCGAGCTTGTCGAGCTTGAGCTCCTTCTTCACGGCATCGACGATCTTGTAGCAGATGTCCATGGCGTAGCCGATCGGCTTCTGGTTGTCGTCGAGATAGGAGAACGGAATCGACGAGTCGCGGAAGCCGAGTGTGATGGCGCCGGTATCCTTGATGTTCTTCAGCGTCCCGGTGAGTTCCTGGGCCATTGCCGGGGTGGTGCACAACGCACCCGCGAGCAGACAGCCGATAATCTGACGGTGTTTCACGTAACTTCTCCCTCTAAAGGTTTCAGATGATTGCTCATCCACCCTAACTCAACTTGCCGGGCCGTTTGGCCGGCGGTCTCGAACCTGTCCTGGCAATACCGCCCCCGGCGTGCCCGGCACTATACCTGCACAATTCGGACCAAAACAGATTTAGCGGCCGCTGGCTATTCGTCCGATCGCGAAATGCGACTAAGGATAAAGGCAAGGCCCATTTGTCGCCGCCGATCGGGGTCAGCCGCTTCCGGCCCGAAGCCGCCACCGTGCCCTCCGTTAACCAAGCCACGCCTCGTCCGCTGAGCGCCATCCCGCACAGAACGTCCGACATATCGCTTTCGATGACCCGGACGCCGGTAATGGGGGCATTCTCCAGGATGAGATCGACCAGCCGGGCGAAATAGACGCCGGGCGAATACATCAGAAGCGGCACCGGATGTGACGCTCGCCCAGGCAGCGACGCGCCGCCCTTCGCCACCAGCGCTTCGCTGGCATAGGGGCGCAGGAACTCTGTGCCGAGGAGCACACGTTCGTAGCGATCCGGGTCGAGATGGATCGGCTGCTGCGCGTGATGGTAGCAGATCATCAGGTCCACATTGTCTGATACCAGCGAGGTGACGAGATCATGGATGTTGCCCACGACCACCGAACAGCTCAGCCGCCGCTCCTGTGACCAGGCCTGCCACCATTGCGGCAGCCGCGCTGTGGCCATCGCAAACGGCAGCGCGATGCGGATATGCTCGTTGCGGTGAAGCGGCTTGCCGCCAAGCTCGATACGGCTGTCGAGCATCTGTCGCAGCAACTCGCCGGCATGTTCGCGAAAGCGCTCGCCTTGCGGCGTGAGCTGCGTCGGGTAGACGCTGCGGTCGATCAGGTCGAAGCCGAGCCAGGCTTCGAGCGACTTGATGCGGCGGCTGAAGGCGGCCTGCGACGTGTTCCGCTTCTCGGCGGCGCGAGTGAAATTGCCGGTCTCGGCCACCATCAGAAAATCCTGCAGCCAGCGAAGCTCCATCACCCTCCCCGCTTTGCAGGCGATCGCCGCGCCACCGCCATGATGGCCGCCTTGGGGCAACGCATCGAAGCGGCCACCAACCGGCGCTGGTTCAGAATAGGAAATGTGATGCCCCATGCCGGCAAACGTAGCGGATCGGGATGCGGCATGACCAATGCAAGCTTTGCATCGCCCCGCCTCGCCACCGTCTCGGCGGCAATTTCCCTGATTCCTTGCCCGCTCATCTCAGCCGTTCCGCATCCGCCTCCAATGTCCTCGCCTTTTATCCTGCCACGCCACCGACAGGTTATGCAAATTTTGCATCATGCAGACTTGGCATCGATGGTGGCGTTCGGACGGCTTAAACCTGGCGGGTGACAACCCTTCGCCCGATCGGTTCTCGCGTTCTGATCGGACGATCACCTTGGATGAGACCTAGAGATGAAAATCTGTGTACTGGGCGCCGGCGTCATCGGACTGACGACCGCATGGTGCCTTGCCGAGGCCGGGCATGACGTCATCATCGTCGACCGGCATGCTTCCACCGCGAAAGATGCCAGCGCCGCCAATGGCGCCCAGCTCTCTTACGCGTTCGTGGCGCCGCTGGCGTCGCCGGCAACCCTGAAGAAGCTCCCATCGCTGCTGCTGTCGTCGGATTCGCCGATGCGCATCCGCGCCGGGCTCGATCCCGCGTTGATTTCCTGGGGCCTGCGCTTCTTGCTCGCCTGCCGGCCCGCAGCCGTGCGCGAGACCATTGCAGCGCAGCTCGCGCTCGCCGCCTTGAGCCGGAGCGAGCTGGCGCGGTTGACGCAAAGCCTGATGCTCTCGTTCGGATTGCGGACCGCCGGCAAGCTCGTCTTGTTCCGACGCCAGGGTGAATTCGAGGCAGCGCGGCGCGCGATCACCGCGAATGCCGGCGAGGATGGCCAACAGGCATTGACGCCGGCGGAATGCCTTTCGCTCGAGCCTGCGCTCAGACTTGATGCCGGCGAACTCGCGGGCGGAATCTTCACGGCCTCCGAACAGGTCGGGGATTGCGCGGCGTTTTGTGCAGGCCTCACGCTCCAACTGAAACGGCAACGCAACGTCGAATGGGTACTCGGTACGGAAGTTCGCGGGCCGGTTCGATCCTGCGGCCGGCTGGTGGCCATCGACACGAACCAGGGCCATGTGCAGGCGGATTATTTCGTTTTGTGCATGGGCGCGGCATCGGCGGCATTTGCGAAAGCGTGCGGATTCTATCTGCCGATCTATCCGCTCAAAGGCTACAGCATCACCCTTTCACCGGCGCCGGAGGCGCTTGCGCTCCGACACAGCGTCACGGATATGGAGCGCAAGCTGGTATTCGCCCCGCTCGCGCGCGATCGCCGCCCCGCCATCAGGGTTGCCGGCATCGCCGATCTTGAACGCGGCACCACGATCGATGCAGGGCGCGTCGGCGTGCTGCGCCGCGCATCCACCGAGCTGCTTGGTATCGACACGGCCGGTGACGTCGAGCCCTGGTGCGGGCTTCGTCCGATGACGCCGGACAGCCGCCCGATCATCGGCTGGTCGCCGCTCGACGGCCTCTTCATCAATTCAGGCCATGGCATGCTCGGCTGGACGCTGGCATGCGGCAGCGCGCGGCTGACAGCTGACATGATTGAGTGCAAGCGCTCGGTCACCGCGGCCGGGGCGTTCGCCCTGCGCCGCGCCGCCTGACGGACGCAGGTTGCGAACCAGCGGAACCGACCGGTCGGTCCGCGCCAGAGCTTGCCCCAACATCCCACGGTGCAGTGGCGATCTAATTCCGTAATCCGGGATGCGGCGGCAGACCATTTGTCGCATACATCATTTCCAGCCTGCTGCGGCGCGGACGGCCTCAGCCGCCGCGGTCAACAAGCTTTTCTTCCAGGGCAATTTCAGGGAAGATCGCGCCCGGGAAAGAAACAAGCGGCTCCGGTATCAAGGGAAGCCGCAGGGGAGTGTTGCATATGTTTCGATATGGCCGTCTGACGATCGCCGTTGTTGCCGTCGGCATGCTGATTTCAGCAGCCGCCGGCGCGCAGGAGTATCCCACCAAGCCGATCACCCTGATCGTCCCATGGCCGGCAGGCGGCTCGACCGACCTCTCGATGCGGGCCATCGCCGAAAGCGCTTCCAAGGTGCTCGGACAGCCGATCGCCATCGACAACAAGGCCGGCGGCAGCGGCACCGTCGGCCCCGCCACCATGGCGGCAGGCGCCAAGCCCGACGGCTACACCATCGCGCAGATTCCGATCACCGTATTCCGCCTGCCCTTGATGCAGGAAGTGTCCTGGAATCCGGACAAGGACTTCACCTATATCGTCCACCTCACCGGCTACACGTTCGGCGTCACCACCAGCGCCGAGTCGCCGTTCAAGACCTGGAAGGACGTCGTCGATTACGCCAAGCAGAATCCCGGCAAGGTGACCTATGCGACGCCGGGCGCCGGCACATCGCTGCATATCGGCATGGAGCAGATCGCGACCATGGCCGGCGTCAAGCTCACCCAGGTGCCATTCAAGGGCGGCGCGGAAACCAATGCCGCGGTGCTCGGACAGCACACCATGCTGCAGGCGGATTCGACGGGATGGCGACCGCTGGTCGACGCCGGCAAGCTGCGGCTTCTGATGGTGTGGACCTCGGCGCGCTCACCGAATTATCCCGACGTGCCGACGCTGAAGGAACTCGGCTATCCCATGGTCTATGATTCTCCGTTCGGCATCGCCGGACCGAAGGGCATGGACCCGAAGATCGTCGCCAAGCTGCACGACGCCTTCAAGAAGGCGCTGGATGATCCGGCCGTAATCGCCACGCTGGCGAAATTCGACATGGTGCCGAACTACAAGAACACCGAGGACTACAAGAAGTTCGTCGTCGAGGTTACGGAGTCAGAGCGCAAGGTGGTCGACAAGCTCGGTCTGGCTAAGAAGACGAACTGAACCGCCGTGTCCCGGGGCGCGATGCAGCGCGCAAGCGCTGCTTCGCACAGCCGGGACCCACGGCGCCCGCAAACACTACGCCTGCAAACACATTGGGCCCCGGCTCTGCAGCGCACCACCATAGCGCGTCAAGACGCGCGTAAAACGCGCTGATGGTGCTGCGCAGTGTCCGGGGGACGGCTGAGAGAAGCGCATGAGTAACGGCAACGACGTCAAATTCCGCCTCAACAATTCCGAACTGTGGGGCGGGCTGATCGGGCTTGCGCTCGGCGGCTTCGTGATCTGGTCCGGGCTGAAGCTCAAGCTCGGCACTATCAACGACCCCGGCTCCGGGTTCGTGCTGTTCTATACCGGCATCCTGATGTGCCTGTTCGCCACCTCGATCATCATCGCCGCATTGACCGAGGGTGGACCGACCTTTGGCTCGCGCTGGGTGAACACGCGCTGGACCAAGCCGCTGCTGGTGATCGTCTGCCTCATCGCTTTTTCCTTCGCCCTCAACCCGCTCGGCTTTCTTTTGACCTCCATTCCGCTGATGTTGCTGCTGTTGCGCGTGGTCGATCCGGTCCGCTGGCCGCTGGCCGTTCCAATTGCAGTGCTGGTTCCGCTCGGCATGTGGTGGATCCTCAAGCGCCTGCTCCTGATCCAACTGCCTTCGGGCATCTTCGAAATCGGCTGATCGCACCATGGACACACTCATCAATGTCGCCCATGGCTTCGGCGTCGCCCTGCAACCCGTCAACCTGATCTACTGCTTCATCGGTGTGTTCATCGGCACACTGGTCGGCGTGCTGCCCGGCATCGGCCCGATCTCGGCGATGTCGCTGCTGCTGCCGATCACGCTCTCGGGCACGCCGGAATCCGGCATCATCATGATGGCCGGCATCTACTACGGCTCGATGTATGGCGGCTCGACTACCTCGATCCTGGTCAACATTCCCGGCGAAGCCGCTTCCGTCGTCACCTGTATCGATGGCCACCAGATGGCCAAGCAGGGCCGCGCCGGGCCGGCGCTCGGCATCTCCGCATTCGGCTCGTTCGTCGCCGGCACCTTCGCGCTGATCGCGTTGATGCTGGTGGCGCCCAAGCTCGCCAGCGTCGCGATCGCTTTCGGACCGGCGGAATATTTCAGCCTGATGGTGCTCGGCCTCGTGGTTCTCACCTTCCTGACCCAGGGCTCGATGGCGAAAGCGCTACTGATGGCGTGCATCGGCGTCGTGCTTGGCGTGGTCGGGCTCGACAGCATTACCGCCCAGCCGCGTCTGACTTTCGGCCGGGTGGAACTGATCGACGGCATCGGCCTCGTTCCCGTGGTGATGGGCCTGTTCGGAATCGCGGAAGTGCTGCTCAACACCGAGCAGGTCATCAAGCGCGACATCATCAACACGAAGATCACGCACCTGCTGCCAAGCAGGGCAGACTGGAAAGCCAGTGCCGGCCCGATGTCGCGCGGAACGATCCTTGGATTTTTCCTCGGCATCCTGCCTGGCGGCGGCGCGGTGATCTCGTCGTTCGCGTCCTATGCGCTTGAGAAGCGGCTGTCCAAGACACCGGAGCGCTTCGGCAACGGCGCGATCGAGGGCGTGGCGGGACCCGAAGCAGCCAATAACGCCGCAGCCGGCGGCGCCTTCATTCCGCTGATGACATTAGGCATTCCGCCGAACGTGGTGATGGCGCTGTTGCTGGGCGCCTTCGTCGTTCATGGGCTGCAGCCCGGCCCGCTGATGATCACGCAAAACCCTGGCCTGTTCTGGGGCATTGTCGCCAGCATGTATATCGGCAACCTGATGCTGCTGGTGCTCAATCTGCCGATGATCGGCATGTGGGTGCAGCTTCTCAAGCTGCCCTACAACGTCCTGTTTCCCCTGATCATCCTGTTCACCATCATCGGCGTCTATTGCTCCAGCAACAACGTGTTCGACGTCTATGTGATGATTGCATTCGGCGTGATCGGCTATTTCATGCGCAAGCTCGGCTACGAGCCGGCGCCGTTGGTGCTGGCCTTTGTGCTGGGGCCGATGCTGGAAAACAATTTGCGCAAATCGCTGATCCTATCGCAAGGCGATCTCATGACCTTCGTGCAGCGGCCGATCTCGGCCGCCTGCCTGTTGTTCGCCTTGGTGCTGCTTATCGCGCCGCTGCTGCCCGCGCTGCGCAAGAAGCGCGAGATGGTCGCGCTGGATGAAGGGGTGTGAGCCGCAGCTAGAATGCCCGCTTCTTCTCGCCGAGATCCCAGAACAGTCCCGCCATGATGGCGAGCGCTTCCTCGGTCACCGGCAGAAGAATGTGTTCGTCCGGCGCATGTTGCGAGCAGCCGGGGTAGGAGTGCGGCACCCAGATCGTCGGCAGCCCTAGTCCCTCGGCAAACACGTCGTTGGGCAGCGAGCCGCCGAAATTCGGCAGGATCGCCGGTGCCTTGCCGGTGGTCTTGAGAATTGATTCCGCCGTCCAGTTTACCCAGGGACTGTCGACATCGGTGCGCGAGGCGGCGAAGCGCTGCGTACCGCTGACCTCCACCATCGAAAAGCCGTTGGCATGCAGATGCGTGCGCACGGCGTCGACGACCTCTTCATATCTGGTGCCGACGACGAAGCGAAGCTGCAGCACGGCATTGGCGCGCCCGGGAATGGCGTTGGCCGGCTTCTCGATACTGCCTGACGACATCGCCAGCACTTCCAGCGTATTCCAGGCGAACAGCCGCTCGGCCGGCGTTAGTCCCTCCTCGCCCCAGTCGGGCGCCAGCGCCGGCTCGTCCGCGGTCGGCTCGATCTTCACGTCCGCGAGCGCCGCGCGGACGGCGTTCGAGATCCGCGGCGGCTTCAGCGCGTCGAGCTTCATCCGTCCCTTGCCGTCGACGAGGCTTGCGATGGCGTTGCAAAGGATCGTCGCGGGATTGGCGAGCACCCCACCCCAATTGCCGGAATGGTTTCCGCCTTCGCGCAGATTGACATCAAGATGGATGCGGTTGCCGCCGCGGCAGCCTAGGAAGATGGTCGGCCGCTCCGCTGACAGGCGCGGCCCATCGGACGCCAGGAACAGATCGGCCTTCAGTTCCTCGCGATGGGCTTCGCAGACCTGCCGCAGATCGGGCGAGCCGATCTCCTCGCCGGTTTCGATGATGAATTTGGCGTTGAAGCCGAGCTTGCCGCCGCGGATCTCGCGCACGGCGCGCAAGGCCGCGAGATTGATGCTGTGTTGGCCCTTGTTGTCGGCGGTGCCGCGGCCATAGACGCGTTCGCCTTTGGTCGTGGTCTTCCAGGGATCGAGATTGTCGCGCCACTCGCCCTCCATGCCGTCGACGACATCGCCATGGCCATAGGTGAGCACGGTCGGCAAGGAGGCATCCTCGCGATAATCCGCCAGCAGATATGGTCCCCTGCCAGTCGGCGATTCGATCAGGCGGGTGGAGAAATCGAGCGCGGCAAAGGCAGGCTGAAGGTCCTCGACGAGATAGGCGCGCAACGCGTCCTCGCGGCCGGGGTTCTGGCTTTCGGTCCGATAGCCGACCCTGCGCCCGAGTTCGGCGAGAAACGCGCCGGAATGGAGATACTCGCGTGCCCGCGCAACCGCGTCGGCTCTATCAGCCATATTTTCTTCCTTTGTTCGTTGCCGTGTTGGGCCGCAACCTATCGGGATAACCCGCCCGCTGGAAGTGGTGGGGCGTGCCGAATGGGCCTTGCCAAACACAGCGGGGATGCAACAATTTCAGGCAACAGCCCGGCGATTAACCGGGCGGATGCGCGCGGGAACTCTGCGCGCTTCGAGGTTCGCGTCATGACAAAGCAAATCCGGCTCAACGCCTTCGCCATGAACTGCGTGGCGCATCAATCGCCGGGGCTCTGGACCCATCCGCGCGACCGCACCCTCGGCTACAACCGTCTGCCCTACTGGCTCGATCTGGCAAAGGTGCTGGAGCGCGGGCGGTTCGACGGGCTGTTTCTCGCCGACGTGCTCGGCGTTTACGACGTATTCGGCAATAGCCCGGACGCTGCGCTGCGCAATGCCGCGCAGACCCCGGCCAACGAACCCTTGATGCTGATCCCGGCAATGGCGGCGGTGACGCAAAATCTCGGCTTCGGGGTCACCAGCAATCTCTCCTTCGAGCCGCCCTACCCGTTCGCGCGGCGCATGTCGACGCTCGATCACCTCACCGAAGGTCGCGTCGGCTGGAACGTGGTGACCGGTTATCTCGACAGCGCCGCCCGCGGCGCAGGCAAGGACAAGCAGACCGCGCATGACGACCGCTACGAGATCGCGGATGAATATATGGAGGTGGTCTACAAGCTGTGGGAAGGAAGTTGGGAGGACGACGCCGTGCTACGCGACCGCGCGCGCGGTATCTTTGCCGATCCGTCGAAAGTGCATCGCATCCAGCATGAGGGAACGAACTACCGTCTCAACGCTATTCACCTGAGCGAGCCGTCGCCGCAGCGAACGCCGGTGCTGTATCAGGCCGGCACCTCGCCGCGCGGCCGGCAATTCGCGGCCCAGCACGCCGAATGCGTGTTCATGTCGGGACCGTCGGCCAAGATCATCGGCCCGCGGGTAGCGGCGATCCGGGCGCTCGCCAAGGAGATCGGGCGCAACCCGGCTGAAATCCTGATGTTCTCGATGATGACGATCATTCTCGGCCGCACCGAGGCCGAGGCAAAGGCGAAATACGCCGACTACCGCAAGCACATCGCTCCTGAGGGCGCGCTCGCGCTCATGTCGGGCTGGATGGGCGTCGATTTCTCGAATTACGACCTTGAGCAGCAGGTGCGCCATGTGCAGAACGATGCCGGCCGCACCGCGCTTGATAACGTAACGCGCGCCGATCCTGACAGGGTCTGGACCGTGCGCGAAGTCGTCGAGCATGTCGGCATCGGCGGTGCCGGCCCCGTCGTGGTCGGCACGCCCGAGAAGGTCGCCGACGATATCGAAGCCTGGTTCGAGCAGACCGATGTCGATGGCCTCAACGTCGCGTTCGCCACTTCACCCGGCGATTTCGAGGATATCGCCGACATGCTGGTGCCGGAGCTGACCCGGCGCGGGCGGTACAAGACGGCGTACGCGGAGGGGACGTTGCGGGAGAAGTTGTTCGGCAACGGCCGGGCGCGGCTGACGGAGCAGCACCCGGCGGCAAGGTATCGGCCGCATGGGCGGGCGAAAGCGGCTGAGTAGCGCAACACTAGTCCCGCCGTCATTGCGAGCGAAGCGAAGCAATCCATCGCGCCGCAAGAAGAGAAATGGATTGCTTCGTCGCGTTGCTCCTCGCAATGACGGGGGTAATCAATTCACCGAATTACTCACCACCACCTCGATCAGCTTCGCGCCGGGGCGGCTGAAGGCGGACGACAACACCGACTTCAACTCACCGGGATCGGTCACCTTCGTCGCTTCCAACCCCAGCGATTTCGCCACACCCGTAAAATCCACCGGTGGATCGACAAAATCCATGCCGACGTAATGATCGTCGCCATGGAAGGCGAGCAGCCGCTGCTTGATGATGCGGTAGCCGCCATTGTTGACGATCACGAACGTCAGCGGCAGCTTGTGGTTCGCCGCCGTCCACAGCGACTGGATCGAATACATCGAGCTGCCGTCGCCGGAGTAACACACGACAGGCCGCTGCGGATTGGCGAGGCTGACGCCGACGGACGCCGGCAAGCCCCAGCCGATGCCGCCGGAGGCCAGCGCGTGATAGCCATAGCGATCACGATGCGGGCGCAGCGCGATTATTTGACGCGACGATGTCAGGCCTTCATCGACAAGGATCGCGCTATCAGGCATCGCCTCGACAACCTGCAGCGCCAGCCAGTCCGGATCGATCGGCGAGGTGTTGGCATGTTTCGAGATCTGTTCGACCAGCGGCTTGCGCCGCGCCGTCCAGTTCTTTGATGCGAGCGCGTCGAGTCCTCGCTTCGCGCGCGCCTGCAGCCCGCCGCCGCCGGCGGCCTGCAGCGCCGGCACAAGCGCGCGCAGGGTTTCCTTCACATCAGCCTTCACCGCAATGTCTGCGCCGTAATTCCTGGCAAGGTCGTTGTCGACCAACCCAACCTGCACGATGGACAGCCCGTCCGGCAGCGGATCGGTCTCGCTGTAGACAGACATCCGCAGGGGATCGCCGCCGAGCGCAATGAGGAGATCGTAGGGCGCCAGCGTCTCGCGGGCGATCTTCTGGATGCGCGCGATCGCGCCCATGAAGCACGGACTTTCGGACAGGAAATGCGCGCCATAGGGCGTCGACGACTGATACGCCGGACAGCCCAGCGTTTCCGCCAGCTCGGCGGCCTCCCGCAATGCATCGCTCTTGACGATCTCGTCGCCGACGATGATCACGGGCCGCTCTGCCTTGAGAATACGCGCGGCCAGCGCCTGCAACGCCTCCTCCGACGGCTTGACACTTGTGTCGACGCGGGTTGAGCGGCCGAGCTCGATGCCGGCCTCGGAATTGAGGATGTCGCCCGGCAGCGAGATGAACACCGGTCCCGTCGGCGGCGTGGTCGCGATCTTGGCCGCGCGGCGCACGATCCTTGGCAGATCCTCCAGCCGGGTCACTTCCACCGCCCATTTCACCAGGGGCTGTGCCATCTGCACCAGCGGGCCATAGAGCACCGGCTCGGTCAGGCCGTGGCCCTGCTCCTGCTGGCCGGCGGTGAGGATCAGGGGCGTGCCGGTAAAGCTGGCGTTGTAGAGCGAGCCCATGGCGTTGCCGAGGCCGGGCGCGACATGGACGTTGCAGGCGACGAGCTTGCCCGAGGCGCGGCTGAAACCGTCGGCCATGGCGACGACCAGGCTTTCCTGCATCGCCATCACATAGGTTAGGTCGGGGTGATCCTTCAGCGCGTGCATGATCGGCAATTCGGTGGTGCCGGGATTGCCGAACAGATGCGTGACGCCTTCGTCCTTCAACAGTGCAAGGAATGCCGAACGCCCGGTGATCTTGTTCTTCATTTTTCCTCCCGCCCGCCGCTTCCTTGACGTGCGGGACGGAGGCAGATGACCAAACTTCATCGGCGCGCGCAATGGAACGAGGTTCATGGCTGCTCTGCGCGTGCACTCTCGCGTCCCGGACGCGGCGCAAATACTCTTCGGCGGTACACCGCAGGGCCCAGCCACAAAATCGCGAAAACAACCCCATGCAAAGTAGAATGGGCCCCAGGCTCGCCGCACTCAGGCCGCTTGCGTCCGAGGCAGGAGATGGTCCGTCGTCATGACCCAACCTAATCCCATCCTGCCCTAGACCATCCCCTCACGCTCCGCGCGCTTCTTCTTTTTCGAGCGCTGCCAGACGACGCCGGGATATCCCTTCAGCGGCACCAGCGGCTCGCCCGTATAGGCCCATTCCTGCAATTCTTCGATGGCGATGTGATGGAGCGGCTGGCGACCGGTGCGACCCGAGAACAGCGCGCGGGGAATGTTGACCATGTGGGGCGAGCGCGGGCGTTCATAGGCAATCGGCGTGCCGCAATTGGAGCAGAAACTGCGTACGGTCTTGGTGGCCTCGTCTTCGTAGCGCGCGAGGCTGGTCTTGCCCCTGGTGATCCGAAAACGCTTGCGCCAGCTCCCGACATAGGTCGCGTACGCCGCGCCGTGCGCGCGACGGCTCGACGGCGAATGATCGTGCCAGGCCCAGCGCGCCGGCACGTCGATCTCGAAGGCGACCTTGCCGCACAGGCATTGGCCGGCGGCCGGTTTGCCGAGTGCGACAGCCTTGGTTTTCTTTTGCTCTAATTCCTCTTCCGGAAACATGTTGTGTTGCCTCTTCCCGTCATTGCAAGGAGCGAAGCGACGAGAGGCGCCGTCATTCCGGGATGGTGCGTTAGCACCAGACCCGGAATCTCGAGATTCCGGGTTCGATGCTTTGCATCGCCCCGGAATGACAAGCTCCTACTCGTTCCGCTCGCGCGAGCGGCAGGAGCCTCACGCCTGCTCCAGCTCATCGTGCTCCGGATAGTCCGTATAACCCGCCACGTCGCCGCCGTAGAAGGTGGCGCGGTTATAAGGCGTCAGCGGGAAGCCGCGCTGCAGGCGGCGCGGCAGGTCCGGATTGGAGATGAAGATGCGGCCGAAGGCGACCGCATCGGCATGGCCATCCCTGATTGCTGCATCGGCAGTCTCGCCGGTAAAGCCGCCGGCGGTGACCAGCACGCCCTTCCAGATCGGGCGGAACAGCACCATCGCCGACGGCACGTTCTGGTGGTTGACCTCGGCGCGGCCGGCGCCGGAGGAGCGCGGCTCGATGAAATGCAGATACGCCAGCCCAAGCGGATTGAGCTGCTCGACCGCATAGGTGTAGAGCGGCATCGGGTCCGGCTCGCCGCTGCCATTGGCAACACCATAGGGCGACAGCCGCACGCCGACGCGGTCGGCGCCCCAGACCTCAACCACGGCCTGCGTCACCTCCATCAGGAAGCGCACGCGGTTCGGAATCGAACCGCCATATTGATCGGTGCGCAGGTTGGTGTGCGATTGCAGAAACTGCTCGATCAGATAGCCGTTGGCGCCATGTACCTCGACACCGTCGAAGCCGGCGGCAAGCGCGTTCTTTGCGGCCTGGCGATAGGCGTCGATCACGCCGGGAATTTCCGACGTCTCGAGCGCGCGCGGCGTCTCGTAGGGGACAGCCTTGCCATCAGCCGTGCCTGTTTTCAGGTCCGCGATCGGTACCGCCGAAGGCGCGACCGGCAGCACGCCACCAGGCTGGAACGAGGAATGCGAGACCCGCCCGACATGCCAGAGCTGCAAGAAAATTACGCCGCCCTTGGCGTGAACCGCATCGACCACCTCGCGCCAGCCGGCGATCTGAGCTTCCGTATAGATGCCGGGCACGCCGGGGCTGCCGAAGCCCGTCGCCATCACGGGCGAAGCTTCGGCGATCAGCAATCCGCCCGGCGTCGCGCGCTGCGCGTAATACTCCGCATTCAATGGCCGCGGCGCCAGCGAGGGCTTGGCTGCCCGCATCCGCGTCAACGGTGCCAGCGCGAGACGATGCTGGAGCTGATAGGGACCGACCTTGAGCGGCGAAAACAGCGATGGATACTTCATGTCTATTCCAGAACCCCCGTGTTGATACGGATATGTAACCGCTTCAGCTTGTTCGTAAAAGGCTCCGGTGGCAATCTCGCCACGCGATGCAAGAGAGCAAGTCGCCCATGCCGAAAACGAACGCCAGATCGCTGCCTTCGCTGAGCGTCCGGATCGACCTGGCTGACGAGGCACGCATCGGACCCGGCAAGATTCAGTTGTTGGAGAGCATCGCGGCCTGCGGCTCGATCTCGGCCGCTGGCCGCGCGATGGATATGTCCTACAAGCGCGCCTGGGACCTGGTCGACGAAATCAACCGGATCTGCCGGCAGGCTGCGGTCGAACGGCAAACCGGCGGCAAGAACGGAGGCGGCGCGGTACTGACGCCGTTCGGCACGTCGTTGATTGCGCGCTACCGCAAGATCGAACGCAATGCCGCCAGCGCCGCGCGCAAGGAGCTCGAGGCGCTACACAAGGAGATCGGGCGGCCGAGGAAAACCGCCAGCCGGTGAAAGAGAAATGATGGCTCGAAGCCGCCACGGACTCTCTTCACCTGTCCCGCTCGCGGGGGAGATCGGATCGCATCAAATGATGCGATCCGGGTGGGGGCTCTCTCCACATTATGGCTTGCGGAGAGAGCCCCCACCCCAGCCCTCCCCCGCAAGCGGGAGAGGGAGCGCAATCCTGACGCGGCGCTAGGCCGTCTTGATCCAGACTGCCTTGACGTTGAGATATTCCTCGACGTGCTGCTTGCCGGACTCGCGGCCATAACCGCTCATCTTGTAGCCGCCGAACGGCACTGCCGGATCCATCGCCTGATAGCAGTTGACCCAGACCGAGCCGGCGCGCAGCGCCTTCGCAACCTGGTGCGCCTTGCTGACATTGGTGGTCCAGACGCCGCTGCCCAATCCGAAGGTGGTGGCATTGGCGCGCTTGACCAGTTCGTCGGTATCCTCGAAGGAAATCGCCGAGATCACCGGACCGAAAATTTCCTCCTGCGCAATCCGCATATTGTCCTGTACATTGGCGAAGACTGTCGGCTGCACGAAATAGCCCTTCGAAAGCGGGCCTTCGGTCAACCGGCCGCCGCCGGCCACTGCCCTGGCGCCTTCCTTCTGGCCGATGTTGAGATATTCGCTGACGCGATCCATCTGCTGTTGCGAGACCAGCGGTCCGATCTGCGTGTTCGGATCGATGCCGTTGCCAACCTGCAGCTTCTTGCCGAACTCGGCGACGCGGCCGACGAACTCGTCATAAACCTTCTGTTCGACGAACAGCCGCGTGCCGGCGCTGCAGATCTGCCCTGAATTGGCGAACACCGCCATTGCCGCACCGGGCACCGCGGCGTCGAGATCGGCATCGGCGAACACGATGTCGGGCGACTTGCCGCCGAGTTCGAGCGACACGCGCTTGAGGTTGCCGGCGGAGGCGCGGATGATCGACTGTCCGGTGACGTGCGAGCCGGTGAACGCGACCTTGTCGACATCGGGATGTGACGCCAGCGTAGCGCCCGCGGTCTCGCCATAACCGGGCACAACATTGACGACGCCGGGCGGGACGCCGGCTTCCATGCAGAGTTCGGCCAGCCGCAGCGAGGTCAGCGGCGCTTCCTCGGCGGGCTTCAGCACCACCGTGCATCCGGTTGCGATCGCGGGACCGATCTTCCAGACGGTCGCGGCGAGCGGCCCGTTCCAGGGAATGATTGCGCCAACGACGCCAATCGGCTCCTTCAACGTGTAGGAGAAGATTTCGCCGGGCAGCGAGTTCTCGATGGTTTCGCCGTGCAGCGCCGTCGCCTGCCCCGCGTAATAGCGCAGCATGCCGAGCACGCGCAGCCGGTTGCCGCGGGTGCGGCTGATCGGCGCGCCCATGTCCAGCGTGTCGAGCTGCGACAACTCCTCGAAATTCTTCTCGACGAGATCGGCAAGCTTCAACAACAGGCCCTGCCGCTCATATGGCTTGACCTTGCTCCACGGCCCCTCGAAGGCGCGGCGGGCCGCCGCCACGGCGCGGTTGATGTCCTCCGCGTCGCCCTCGGCGACGGTCGCGAGCAATTCGCCGGTCGCCGGGTTGTGGGTCTCGAACCGCTTGCCGGAGGCGGCATCGACCCATTGGCCGTCGATCAACATCTTCTTGTAGGAGCCGTCCGCATAGGGATGGCGCGTGATCGGAATTGCCTGGGTGACAGCCATGTCTACACTCCCTTGAAGTCAGTCAGGATTCTTGTGGTCGCTATATCTGAATATCTATAACGGTGGCATGAAACCGTAACGCAGCCGAACGCTTGCCGAAAGCGGCCGACGCGAAGACCTCCCATGCCCTTTCGTCCATGGTAGTCTAAGGTATCCGCCGAGCGAAACCATACCTCAGATATGTCCGGAGAATGACGATGCCCCATCCAGCGATGTCGCCAAATCATGTTGCCGTGATCACCGGGGGCGCCTCCGGCATCGGGCTCGCTGCCGCGATGCGTTTCGCCGGCCTCGGCATGAGGGTGTGCATCGCCGATATCGGCGCCGAGCGCCTCGCCGAGACCGCGGCCAAACTGGCGTCTGTCGCCAAGGGCGGCGCGGCCGACATCATGACGGCATCGGTCGACGTGAGCCGCTTCGATGACGTCGCCGGGCTTGAAACCGCGGTGCAAAAGCGGTTCGGCGGTACCGACATCCTGATGAACAATGCCGGCATCGGCCCCGACAGCAACAGCTTTGGTCCGCTGGAGAACTGGCAGCGCATTCTCGCGGTAAACCTGTGGGGTGTCATTCACGGCACCCAGGCCTTCGTGCCCCACATGGTCGAACGCGGGCGCCCCGGCCTCGTCATCAATACCGGCTCCAAGCAGGGCATCACGACGCCGCCCGGCAATCCCGCCTACAACGTCTCGAAGGCCGGCGTGAAAGCGCAGACGGAGGCACTGCAGCACGAATTGCGCAACCTGCCGGGCTGCCAGATCAGCGCGCATCTGATGATCCCCGGTCACGTCTTCACTGCCCTGACCGCCCGCGGCCGCACCGAGAAGCCGCCGGGCGCCTGGACGCCGGAGCAGACCGTCGACTTCATGATTGAGCGCATCGACGCCGGCGATTTCTACATCCTGTGCCCCGACAACGATGTGCCGCGGCAGCTCGATGAACGGCGCATGCTGTGGGCCGCCGGCGACATCGTCGAAAATCGCCCCGCATTGTCGCGCTGGCATCCGGATTACGCGGAAGCGTTCGCGAAGTTTGTGAAGGGGGAATAGTTCGTAGGGTGGGCAGAGCGAAGCGTGCCCACCATCGCGAGCGCGGCATTGAGTGGTGGGCACGTCGCTACGCGCCTTTGCCCACCCTACGAACCGCGAACCTCTAAAGCGTCACCTGCTTGTCGCCGCATTGCTTGCAGGTGTATTTGACGCGGGTTTCGCCCTTTTCCGCCTGGACGCGGTTGGGCGCGCCGCATTTGCCGCAGACCGCCTCGATCCGGGTGTTACCCTGTTTGACGACGATGGCCTTCTTTGCCATCGTCTCGCGGATCAGGCGCTCGGCCTCCTCGCGCATCGCTTGCTTCGACATCGGCCTGCCCCGTCATGAACGCTACGGCCGCGGTCTTATCACAGTCTCGATGCATTTCGTAAGTCGCGCGTGAAAAATCTCGTGACGGAATACGGAATGTCACGTCGTCTCCGGCGTCAGCGCCAGCAGACGCCGCACCAGCGCCAGCGCGGTTTCGGTGGCCGGATCGGCCGAAATCACGGGAACCGCGAGCGCGATGACGTCGATCGGATCGTGCGAGAGGACGATGAGATGTGTCGCGCTGTTGGCCGCCAGCAGTGACACCACGCGCTCGACGGCAGGATCGGACGATGTCAGGCCCCACGGCGCGTCGGGACGGCGCAGCACCCGCCGGCTCGACAGGAAATCGCGCAGCAACGGCGGATCGTAAGTCAGGAGTTCGCTCTCCCGATAACGCCGGGCACTCTCGAAGATCGGATGGCGCGCGAGTTCCGCTATCAGCGCATCGCGCGTCTGGGCCGGCGAGACCGCGACGGAATTGAGAACGCCGGGCACCTGCGCTTCGAAGTGGGCGCGCAACGCGTCCACCATCAGCCCGATGGTGAGAACGCCTGCGATGGCGATGGCGCAAAATCGCATGACCTGCGCCGCATCGGCATCCGGCGCGACAAACGCCGCGGCAATCCCGAGAAGCGCCGAACTCGACAGCCGCAGGACTGTCAGCACCAGCGCCTGACGCTGCGTTTCCGCACCACGTTCCGCGATCAGGATCGCTGTCACTACGAGCAGCGCCCCCAATGCTCCAAGCCTGACCGGGATGTCCGGAAACAGCACCCTGAAATCGGTGACGATGAAGGGAATGACCAGAACGGCGCCCACGGCGAGGCGAGCGATGCTGCGATTTTCCGACGCCATCAGCGTGGTCCGGTCGCGCGTCGCCAGCAGCCAGGCGCAGATGGCGAAACCGCCAAGCTGGAACAACGCAAGCAGCATGGCGGCGGGCATTGCGAGGGTTTCCAGTCCGGCAGCGCCGGCGAGACCAAGCGCGATGCCGCCGGTCAGAATTGCGATCTTGGCCCATCGCGGGGCATGACGCCGCAAAATGCCTTCCGTGACGATCAATCCGCCGAGCGGGATCAGCGCGGCCGGAATCGCCGACAAATTATTTAGCGCCGCGCTGCCGCTCCACCACGCCGTGCCACGCACCAGGAACAGCGACGCGATAATGCCAAGCGCCATCAAAAGACGCCGCGTCAGCGGGCCCCTGGGATCGCGCCGGTGGAGCGTGACCATGGCGACGCCAAGCCCGATCGCGCCGCAGAAATTGACGATGGAATCGGCGATCATGTCTGGCGTCATCGGCCGTTCCCCAGCCATGGGCGCAGGCTGCCGAACGGACGCGTATCGTCGAACCAGTAGACCACCGGCAGTATCAGCCGCTGCAGCGCCAGCACGGCGGAGGCAGCTAACAGCGCCGGCATTGAGCCGGCCGGCACATCCTGCTGGATGTAGCGGCGCGCGCCGGCGAGATCGATGCGGCCAATCTGAAGGACGTCGTCGCCCCTTCCGTAATCGAGTTCGCGCGCGCACCAGGCGTTATATTGCTCGTCGCGATGCTTCGGCGCGACTTCGAAGGTCTTCTTCAGCGCATCCGATCCGCCGGTATAGGCATTGGTGATGACAAACCGTGCCTCGTCAAAACCGGCTTCCTCACCCACGCCGAACACGGCGCGATGACGGGACATGATGCCACGCGCCAGTTGCAGATGCGCAAAGCTCTGGCGTGCGTCCGGATGCGGCGACGGAAAGACATCGGAAAAGGTCTGGCTGACCATGCCGACCACCGACGGCACCTGCGTGACGTTCGAGATCCATTTCGGACGCAGGCCGTCACGGACAAACAGAACCAGTGCCGTCAGGCCATACAGCACCCAGGAGAGCCCCTGCCCGCGCTCATCGGGATCGACCATGACAAGGCCGAGATGCGTGACCTCCACCGGCTCGCCGTCAAGCTCGACTTCCATGACCGACAGCGCGTTGAAGGCGATCGGCCGCCCGGTCGCTTCCTCGGAGATCAGCGTAACGATGGCACGCGAAAGCCGTTCGCGCTCGCCGGAGAATATGCCGTAGGTAAGGTCCTCCTCCGGCAGCGACTTGGCGGCCACGACGCGCAGTTGCGACACCAGTTCGTCGAGTTCGGCTTTGGAGAGCGACAGGCCGGGGGCCTCGACAATACGCGTGACCAGCCCGGAATGGGTCCGCAGGGCAAGATCGATGGTAGGCTGGCGCAGCGCCTTCAGCCAGAAAGCGGCGTAACCGCGCAAGCGCCCGGCGGTGGACCCGACCTGCGCCAGACCGCGACGTATCGCCGAATTATCGCTCCAGAATGACGCCATGCGACCCGCCTGCACCGGGGCCGGACTTGTGCGCCCCGCCCGTTAAGGACCCATGATTGCGGCGAGTTGCGGCTGCAGCAAGGTAAACGATGTATTGAACGCGTCGAACGCCCCACAAGATACGCAAACGGCGGATGCGCAAACATCCGCCGCCTGCCTTCGCCAGGACCGCGCCACAGGAAACGCGGCCTGGATTTACGAAGCCTGGATTTATGACGCCTTGATCTACGAAGCCTTGGAAACTTCCATCAAGAGCCGCTCGGCCTTGGCATCCTCGATGCGGTTGACCATCCGGCTGCTCTCGTGAACGTCGCGCACTGTCTTGGTCAGGGGGACGCAGGACTGAATGAGCATCACGATGCCCATCGCGAGATAGCCCTTGATCCAGAGATCGACGGGGAGAAAGTAGACGCCGATAGCGACCAGGAAGGCTGAAGCGCCGAACGAAGCGTAGGTGAAGGTGACCCAGGCGTTGCTGTGATGCGGGGAATTCTGATTCATGGCGCCATCCTGCTGATGTTATGTGTCGATCGAAAATCGCAGACCGGTTGCGTAGGCTTCGCGCATCCAATTACGCGAGTTAACCCGTGCGACCTTCTGCGCCCGCGCCAGTTAACAAGCTATGAGCCGAGCATCTTCAGGTTGTGCGAAGGTAAACGATATCTTGAGCGGCCGCATCAAAAATGATTGATGCAGGAACGGCCGACGCCTGCCGGATCAGGCCGGTTGGCTGCGACGATTGTGCGAGAGCAAGGAGCAGGCACCAGCGGAGAGTGCCCCGATGATTACGATCGGAATCAGCGAGCACAGCGGCGGTGGCACCACCTTGTTCCCCAGTTGAACCCACAAACAGAGGCTTAGTCCGACGGCAACGGCCCCCCCCGACGATTGTGGTCAAAGGCACCCGCAAAGAAATGGGCACGATATAGGCCAGGACTCCGTCAATAGGTCCGGTAGTCGCACATATGATCAGGCTGAAGAAAAACACTATGTGAATGGGATAAATGTCGACGGGAGCTCCCCCGGCCGCGACGGCCGCCACCAGCAATGCAGCGAAGACTCCGAATACCGGACCCAGCAAAACGAACACGAGGGCTCTTCGCAGCCCACGCGAAATCGGATGCCCGCGGCTACCATCATTCTGAGCAGGATTCTCAAAAGGCATGGGCATTCCTTTGGTGGGGAACGAAAGGACGGGCCCATCCCGGACAAGCAAAACGGGGTGCTGAGATCCCCGCCGTCCGCCCTCGCTAGCCGCCTGACAGGTTACGCGGTCTGCAGCATCCCTTCTTCACGCGCTGACCGGTTCAAGGGAATGCCGGTGACGGCCACCATAGTCGTGCGACAACAACGAACATGCGCCCATGAGGACAGCGCCGCCAATGGCGAGCGTCAGCACTATTGATGGCGGCAACAAACTACTGAACAGCACTAGGGCTTCGCCCGTGGCAATCGCCGCTCCAACCATCGCGGTCAGGTACGCCCGCAAAGAGATCGGCAAAACGCTAAGATATCCATCCGCAAGGCCTGCGATTACCGACGCAGGCAAGGTGACGACGGCCAGTACCACCGCGCATAAGGTTGCGAGGTCCGCCGATTTTCCGCCAAAGATGGCGACACACGACAACAAGACCATGACGAACACCGACACCGGTGCCACCACAAGAAATACGAACGCTCTTTTCATCGAAGCGGACCTTCTAACAAAAGGTTGAGTGGCTTGATCATCGAAGCCGGCGAACAGACGGCGGATGCTGAGGCACCCGCCGCCCGCCCTCGCCAGCACCGCGTCACAGGTTACGCGGCCTTGCAAATCAGGCAGCCTTTGAAATCAAGCGGCCTTGGAGACTTCCATCAGCAACCGCTCGGCCTTGGCGTCCTCGATGCGGTTCACCAGCTTGCCGCTCTCGTGCATGTCGCGAACGGTCTTGGTCAGGGTGACGCAGGACTGCACCAGCATGACGATGCCCATCGCCAGATAGCCCTTGATCCAGAGATCGAGCGGCAGGAAGAACACGCCGATGGCGACCATGAAGGCGGAGGCAGAGAACGAGACATAGGTGAAGGTAACCCAGGCACCGCTGTGGGGTTGGACATTCTGGTTCATGATAATCTCCTGTTGATATGGGTTTTAATCGTTCGGGTTCAGTGTCAGGCAGCTTGCGTGCGTTTGGCGTTCAGCCGCGCGAGCACGTCGTCCGCGGTTGATTTGAGCCGAGGGCCAAAACCCTGTTCGGCGAGCTTTTCGGCGGTCGCCAGCGGACCGCTGGCCGCGTCGAGTTCGATCAGGGCGTCGGCGGCGGCCTGGGCCTCGATCTGCCGCTCGCGCAGGCGCTTCAGCGTGTTCTCCGCTTCCGGCAGCGTGGATTCGTAAGGACGTGCCGCTTCGATGCCGCCCCTACGAAGATTGCGAACTGCTTCGGCCGCACGGGCGATGCGACGGCCGCGCTCGAGCTCGGTGATCCGCGCCTCGGCAGTGCTGACCTGACGCTTCATTCGCGTGATTTCAGTCGCGAACAGCGTCCGCGCGGTCATCGCGGCATCGCGGTCGGCTTCGAGATTGGCGATCGCCTGCGCCGCCTCGCGGGCGAGATCTTCCCTTCCGCCATCGAGCGCAGCAGTGGCGCGAACTTCGAGGTCGGCGATCCGCGCGTTGGTGGCGTCGAGACGGCGGCCTTCCTGCTGGTCACCTGCGATCGCCAGCGCCAGCGAGCGCTTGGAACGTTCGACGGCAGCCGCGGCATCGCGCATCTGCTGATCGAGAATGAGCAGCGCCGCGCGGTCTTCCAGTTCTTCCCCCGCGACAGTCACGCTGCCCCGGAAAAGCGTCAAAACAGTTTTGAACATCGGTAGCTCCCTGTGTTATGAGCACTGCTCATGAATTAGTTGTAGCACATCGTGAGCATTGCTCAAGAATTATTTTGAGCGGCGCTCAAGACAGGTGGAAGATGTCCAAGGCATTGGAAAGACGAGCCATTCACCGAGAATCCTTGATTCTGGCGGGGGAGCGACGGATTGCCGCAGATGGATTGGCGGGTCTAAAAACCCGCGATCTGGCCCGGGACATCGGCGTCGCCAACGGCGCGGTCTACAATCTCGTCGAGGACGTCGACGAACTGATCCTGCGGGTCGGATCGCGCACGCTGGCGCGGCTCGACGCCGCGCTCACATCAGCCGAAGCCGACGGCCCCGCCTCCCCTCGCGAAACGCTGGTGCGTATCGCGGTCGCCTATTGCGATTTCGCCGCTGAAAATCTCGAACTATGGCGCGCGCTGTTCGAACACCGGATGGCGCCGGGCAAGCCGGTGCCGGAATGGGCGATCAGCGAACAGATGAATCTGTTCCGCCACATCTATCACCCGCTCGCCAAACTCTTTCCGATGCGAACGCCGGCCGAACTGGGCGTGACGGCGCGCAGCCTGTTCTCCGCGGTGCACGGCATGGTGCTGCTCGGGCTCGAACAGAAGCTGATCGCGGTGCCGGTCGAGGCGCTACGGGAAGAGATCGCAGCCATCGTGCGCGCGATGGTCGATGGGCTGACGGGGAAGTCTGATTAGACCTCGAAGATAACGTCACAGTCAGTCTCGATCGTCGCGGTCGTGCTCCTGCAGGCGTTTCCATGGATCCTCGGCTCTTGGAGGCTCGCCCGGGCCGTAATTCTCCACGATCAAATCTTCAAGCCAGACCTGGCCGTGCGGGCCGGCGACGCGCTTCGAGCGCAATGGGCTGGTCCAGTTGCACACCTCAGGTTGATAGAACACATAGCGGCTGCTCTTCGCCACGATCGCGAAGAAGAGGTAGGCGCGGGCCGGCTCGAAGTAAAATTCGCAATCCATGTCCTTGTAGACGTCCAGCAGCCTGACGCGGGCGGCCAGTTTGTCGGCCCCCTTCCAGACGCGATCGACGTCTACGGTCCAGGTGTGACCATTCACGTCCAGCACGTTGCCGATGAAGACGTACTGAGTGCGTGCAAAACCCTCGGCAGGCGAGATCGAATCGCACGTGCAGGCATGCGCGACGTCGGCCGCCGTCGCCGACAGACACAGCAAACCGACGAGCCACGCGAGAACCTTCAAGGGCGGCCGCCACAACATGCGATGAGTCATATCCATCTCCCGCTAAGGAGTTCAGTCAAGGTGCAGGCCGTTATGTCGCGCCGCGATCGACACAAGCCGTAGGGTGGGCAAAACGAAGCGTGCCCACCATTGCGAGCAGAGTGCTGGATGGTGGGCACGGCGCAAGTGCGCCTTTGCCCACCCTACGGACTACATCTCGACAATCACGTAGCTGTCCTCGACATGCACCGGAAACGTCTCGGCCACGTAAGGACCCTTCTGCAGTTCCTCGCCGCTTTCGACTGCTACCGGATACGAACGCACCTTCACCCGCTTCGGATCGAAATACGATTGCCCATTGCGCATGTCGAATTCCCAGCCGTGCCACGGGCAACGCAACAATTCGCCGACGCGCGAGCGCTGATAGACACCCGGCTCCGGCGAGGTCAGCCGCGCCACGCAGGCAGCCTTTTCCAGCGGCGCGCCCTCATGCGGGCAGCGATTGAGCAGCGCGAAGAACTCGCCATTGACGTGGAACACGACGATGTCACGGCCCTCGACGCCAAAGACCTTGTTGCCGCCGGGCGGGATGTCTGTCGTGCGGGCGACGATGTGACGGGCCATGTGATCCTGTTAGAGCTTGTAGAGCGCGCGCGCGTTGCCGTTGAAGATTTTCCGGCGCTCGTTTTCCGTCAGCGGCGTCTTGAAGGCATAGCGCGGATCGTCGAAATCCCAATGTGGATAGTCCGACGAGAACAGCAGACGATCGGCACCGACCCATTCGATCAGCGAGCGCAGATGCTTTGCCTCATCGGGCTCGTCGATCGGCTGCGTCGTGAACCAGAAATGCTCCTTCACATACTCTGAAGGCCGCCGCTTGAGATGCGGCACCTCGCTGCGGAACGCCTCGAAATGCCGGTCCATGCGCCAGGTGGCCGATGGGATCCAGCCAAAGCCGCCTTCGATGAAGACGATCTTCAGACTCGGGAACCGCTCGGGCACGCCTTCGAGCACGAGGCTGGTGAGCTGCGCCGCCATGGTGTGCGCGTTCGACTGGTGCTCCTCGACATAATAAGACGGCCAGCCGCCGCCGGTCGGCGCATGCCCGCCATAGCCGCCGACATGAATGCCGAGCGGCAAGCCCAATTCCTGCGCGCGGGCATAGATCGGCCAGTAGCGGCGGCGGCCGAGCGGCTCGTTGGCGCGCGGGCAGACATTGATCTGCACATAGCGGCCGATCCTGGCGCAGCGCTCGATCTCGGCGATCGCGAACTCTGTATCGTCCTGCCCGGCGAGGATCGAGGCTTTCAAGCGCGGATCGCGGTCGGACCAGAACGCAAGCTGCCAGTCATTGATGGCGCGCTGGACCGCGGCGCCAAATTCCAGGTTCTGCTGCGAGAAGATGAAGAGATCGAGCACCTGCAAGATGCCGTACTCGACATCGAGCGGATCGAGGTGCTGCTTGCGCATGAAATCGAGATCGGAGCCCGGCGGCCCGCCGGTCGGCGGCCAGGCGTCGCGGCGCGCGATCAGCGGCGAGGAGCGCGGATAGGGTGTGGTGCCGATATAGGGCGTGCGCAGATGGCTGCCATAGGTGCGCAAATGCTCCTGCCAGCGCCTCGGCATGAACTGCTCGATATCGGCATGCGCATGAATGCTCGGATGCACATCGCAATCGATGATGCGCAGCCGGCTCTGGGCGGCGATTTCCTCGCCGAGAATGGGGCGGTCGATGACGTCACTCATGCGATCCTCCTTGGAATTTATGGTTCACGCGGCAAGCTTCAGCCGCGGAAACGTCTCAAGCGGGTTATCGGCGCACATGCGCGAAGCAATGCTGGCTGGCAGATGCGGCGGCATCGGATCATCGCCGTCGAATTGCCAGTGCGGATAGTCCGACGCGAACAGGAACATCTTGTCGGAGCCGATCTGCTCGATGACATCGGCGACGCCAGCGGCATCCGGCGAACCATCAAACGGCTGCATGGTGACGCGGACATGGTCGCGAATGATCGCGGCCGGCTCGCGCTCGACCCAGGGCACCTCGACGCGCACGCCGCGCCAGGTCTTGTTGGCGCGCCACATGAAGGCCGGCAGCCAGCTCACGCCGGATTCCATCAGCACGACCTTGAGATCAGGGAATTTTCCGAACACACCCTCATAGATCAGGCTCAGGAGCTGGGCCTGAAACGCCTGCGCTTCGGCGAGATAATATTCGTAGCGATAGGACGGCCAGCCGATCGAGCTCGGCGCGGTGCGATAGGCGCTGCCGGCATGGATCGCGACCGGCAGCTTGTGTTTCGCTGCGGCCTGCCACACCGGCCAATAGTGCCGGCGTCCGAGCAGCGTCTCGCCCTGCGCCAGCACCAGCACGGAGACGAAGCGGTTGTCGCCGGCCCTGCGCTCGATTTCGTCCACTGCCAGATCCGGCGCCTGCAAGGGCAACACGATCGACGCGCTCAGCCGCGAATCCTTTGAAAGCCATTCGGCCGCGATCCAGTCATTGATCGCCTTGCAAAAGCCGGCCGCCATATAGGAATCGAACACCGCCTGCGCGCCATAGACGACATTGCAGATGGCGTGGCTCGCACCGAGCTGGTCGAACGCGCCGCGCTGCACCATCTTGAGCTCACTGCCCGGCTTGCCATTGGCGGGACGCCAATCGGCGCGGCCGGAGAACGGCATGTTGGGCGGATAGGAGTTGAGATCAAGGCCGTCGATAGCGCGGCTGACCACCTGCTCTTTCCAGTGGTCGTCGAGATAGGGCAGCAGCGTGGTGCGGGTGCCGCCCACCGCGGGATGGATATCGCAGTCGATCCGCGTGGCCGCCATGGAGGTTCCTCGGGATTTCGTCGTGCCAGCGATCTTGGTGTCGCGGCCGCAACTGTGACGCCGATGCGGGGACGGCGCAAGCGCATAACTGGAGGGCCGCTCTGCCTTGGATGCACGCCGCATTTCCCTTCTCCCCTTGTGGGAAAGGGAGGACCGTGGTGCGATTGACAGGCGAAGCCATCCCAATCCAGATATTCGCGCAAGGGGCGCGTCGAATTGAGGAACGAAATGCAACTGAAATTTGGCAGGCCGGCTATTCTCGCCGTCGCGCTCCTCACATGCAGCGTGTCCACCGCATCGGCCGCCTCCGCAACGGCGAGCGGACAGGCCGCACTGGCGCTCGCGGGCGTCGTGGCGCTCTATTCGCCGCTACTCACCTCGGATGAACGGGAAGCCGTCTCGGCGCTCTTCGTCGGACAGTCGGGCGTGCGCTACGCCAGGAAGATTTCGGTCACGGCGGACAAGATCGTCTGCCGCGTCAGCAATGTCGACATCACCGCGCGCACCTGCGAGCTGACATTCAAGGGCGCCAAGCAGACCATCACCGGACGGCGGGCCAGCGAAGTCTTTGCAACCGAAGCCATGGCCGGCGTTCCCCCTGACGGCACCGCCGGATCGGTGTCCGAAAGCCTCTCGAAGCTGAACTGCACGCTCGACCCCGCCGAGATCAGGAAAAAGGCCGGCGGCGGCGCCGACTGCTCGTTCGAGACGGGGAATTGAACGCTCTTTCTTCTTCCCTTCTCCCCTTGTGGGAGAAGGTGGCATAGGCAGCCTTTGGCCGCCGTCTTCTTAGAACGCCGATGCTTCGCATCGGCTACGGCGCCGGATGAGGGGTTCTCTCCGCGGAGACAGACCCCTTGTATCTGCACGGCCAAGATTTGTGCGATGGAAGCGACTTAGCGTCTTGGCCGGTGGCCACCGGCCAAGACGCGTGGCGATGTCGCCCGTTCCCCCTCCGGCTACAACCGTGGGTGAGCTTTGGGATCTTCGCCATGTCACGCACGACCGAACAGTCGCTTGAGCTCCGATCGCATGGACAAGGCAGGTTACCGTGAAGAACACAATTTGTGGAGTGGACGTTTCGAAAGCCAAGCTCGATGTTTGCATCGAGCCCGGGCATCGGCTTGCGAGCTTCAATAACGATACGGCAGGCATTGCGGAACTGGCCGCGTTCTGCCGTGAACATGCCGTCACGCTGGTGGTGATGGAGGCCAGTGGCGGGTACGAGCGACGGGCATTCGTCGAGCTGTGGGAAAAAGGCATCAGCTGCGCGCTGACCAATCCACGCAACGTCCGCCGCTACGCCGAGGCGATGGGCATTCTGGAAAAGACCGACCGGATCGATTCCTCCGTCATTGCCCGCTTCGCCCATGCCAAGAACCTGGCTCCGACCCCCTTGCCAAGCCAAGCCCAGCAGCGCCTGAAGGCGCTTGTGGCAAGGCTCCGGCAGGTCACCGACGATCTCACCGTGCAGAAGCAGCGTCGCGCAAGCCTGCTCGATAACCCCGAGATGCTGGCCAGCCTCGACGAAGTGATCGCCCTGCTCAAGCGCCAATCCCGCTCGCTCGAGGGGGAAATCGCCTCCATGATCGATGACGATCCGCTGTGGGCAAAGCTCGCCGAGACCTGGCGCGAGATGAAGGGCGTCGCCGGGCGGACCGTTGCGCGCCTTCATGCCGAACTACCGGAAATTGGCACGCTCTCCAACAAAGCCATTGCCAAGCTTGCCGGCCTTGCCCCGATCGCCAATGACAGCGGTAAGCGAAAGGGCAAGCGACCCACCCGCGGTGGTCGCGCCGGCGTCCGCTCGATCCTCTTCCTCGTCGCGGCCATCGCCGCCCGCTACGACAAAAGCCTTGCCGAGTTCCGCGACAGGCTGCTCAAGGCCGGCAAGGAGAAAATGGTCGTTCGCATTGCCCTTGCCCGCAAGCTCCTCGTCAGGCTCAACGCAAAAGCTCGCGACGCGCGAACCGCGTATGCCAATGCAACTTGACAAACCAGATAGTCGCTCATCCGTCTCAATCGCGCTTTTGCGCGATTGATCCACCTTCTCCCACAAGGGGAGAAGGAAGAAGTGCCCGCGCGATTGACAGACAAATCCGATCACCTCCAAATGTCCACCCAAGATCGGAAAAAGGCAGATCGCGTGGCGGGCAACGAGCAGGAAACTTACGAATGCGACGCGCTGGTGATCGGCTCGGGATGCGGCGGCCTATCGGCGGCGGTCACCGCCGGACACCACGGCCTCAACGTTCTCATCGTCGAGAAGGAGCCGCGCTTTGGCGGCACCACCGCGCGTTCCGGCGGCTGGCTGTGGATTCCCGGCACCTCGTTGGCGAAGGCCTGGGGTATCGAGGAAGGTCCGGAGCAGGCGAAGACCTATCTGCGCCATGAGGCCGGCAACAGCTTTGATGCCGCGCGCGTCGATGCGTTTCTCTCCGCCGGTCCCGAAGCCGTGGATTTTTTTACCAGCAAGACGGCGGTGCGCTTCGACATGCCGCTGACATTTCCGGATTACCACGCCGAAGCGCCCGGTGGCGCGCAGGGTGGCCGATCGATGGTGGCGCGGCCGTTCGACGGCCGCGAACTGGGCGAGCATATCAAGCATCTCGGCAGTCCCCTGCCCGAACTCACGGTGTTCGGCATGATGCTGGGCTCCGGCAAGGACATCGTCCATTTCATGCGCGCGACCAAATCGCTGACCTCGGCGATCTACGTGGCGAAGCGGCTGTCGAAGCATGCGATGGACGTGATGCGCCACGGTCGCGGCATGACGCTGACCAACGGCAATGCACTCGCCGGGCGGCTGGCGAAATCCGCGTTTGAGTTGAAGATACCGCTGTGGCTGTCATCGCCGGTGCATGAACTGATCGTCGAGGATGGCGCAGTGCGTGGCGCGGTCGTCGAACGCCACGGCAAGCTGGTGCGCGTCAACGCCAGGCGCGGCGTGGTGCTGGCCTGCGGCGGCTTCCCGCACGACGTCGCACGGCGCAAGGCGATGTTTCCGCACGCGGGCGATGGCACCGAGCATTTCTCGCCCGGTCCCGTCGGCAATACCGGCGACGGCTTGCGGCTGGCCGAGACGGCGGGCGGCCGCATCGAGGACACGCTACCGAATGCCGCGGCCTGGGTACCGGTGTCGATCACCGAGCGCAAGGACGGCTCCAAGGGCGTGATGCCGCACTTCATCGACCGCGCCAAACCCGGCGTCATCGCCGTGATGCGCAACGGCAAGCGCTTCGCCAATGAAGGCAACTCCTACCACGACTTCGTGCAGGCGATGGTCAAGGCGGCGAAGCCCGGCGAAGAGATCACGGCTTTTCTCCTGTGCGATCACCGCGCCTTGCGAAAATATGGTTTGGGATGCGTGCCGCCGTTTCCGATGCCGCTACGCCATCATCTCGCCACCGGCTATCTCAAGCGCGGCACCACGCTTGCTGAACTTGCCGACCGCACCGGCATCGACAGACAAGGCCTCGAGGCAACCATCGCCGAGTTCAACGCGTCGGCCGCGGAAGGGCGCGATCCTTCATTCGGCAAGGGATCGCGCGCCTATAACCGTTACCAGGGCGATGCGCTGCACGGCCCGAACCCTTGCGTCGCACCGATCAAGGACGGGCCGTTCTATGCCATCAAGCTGGTGATCGGCGATCTCGGCACCTATGCCGGCATCAAAACCGACCAACATGCGCGGGCGCTAGACGAACACGGGCAGCCGATCGCCGGTCTGTACGCCGCTGGCAACGACATGGCGAGCATCATGGGCGGCAACTATCCCGGCGCCGGCATTACGCTGGGGCCCGCGCTGACGTTTGGCTACATCGCAGGGAAACATCTCGCGAACGCGGCTGCACCCTAGAAATGTCCGTAAGCTGGAACGAACGCCGGTGGATTCGATTGTCTCGATCGAACTGGAGATCGTTCCATGCGTGCGCCTCACTTTTGCGCTGCCCTCGTCGCTTCGAGCTTCGTTCCAACGCTCGCCATCGCGGCGAATACGGAGTGGCGGCAATATGTGATCGCGGGTACCGGAACCAGCGTCGACATGCCGGTCTCGATCTTCAGCAGCGACGCCGGACCGCCCGAGGGCGGAACCGGGCGGCGGTTTTTCACCGAAGACCGCCGCGCCGACCTGACGGTGCAGTCCGTTCCCAATCCCGAGAACGATTCCCCTGCCACGTTCCTGGCGAAGCAAAACCCGCCGGCCGGCATCATCTACAAGCGGATCACGCCGGACTTCTTTGTCGTCTCCAGCATTCGCAAGGACCGGATCTGGTACAACCGCTGCAACCGCGGCAACGGTACCATGAACTGCGTGCTGATCAATTATCCCGCCGCAGAAAAACGCCAGTGGGACGGCGTGGTAACACGGATCAGCCACTCGCTGCGAAGCTAGCGCCTCCGACTGAATCTTAGGCACATCGGGAAAAAGCGGCATTTCGGTTCCGAAACAGGGAACGGTCCCGTGTGCACTGCGTTGCCGAAGTCGTCGTTCAGTAATCGCGAGGTTGTTTCGTGAATCGCAGGGATTTCCTCGCTGCTTCTGCGTTGCCGTTGGTAACCGGCGTAGCGTCCGGGCTTCTGTCCACCGCACAAGCGCAGCCGGCGCCGTTCGACCGATCGATCGTCCGGCAAATCGCGCGCGACCTCGCAGGCAAGCCGTACAAGGCGCCCAGCGAGAAGCTGCCCGACAATCTCGCCAATATCGACTACGACCGTTATCGGGCGATCCGGTTCTTGCCGGAGCGCGCGCTGTGGCGCGGCGAAAAGCTGCCCTTCGAAGCGCAGTTTTTTCATCGTGGATTCTTCTACAAGAACCGGGTCGACATCTTCGAAGTGAAGGACGGCCAGGCGGCACCAATCGCCTACCGGCCGGACCTGTTTTCGTTCGGCGATCTGGCACCGCCCGGCCCGGCAGTCGATCTCGGCTTTGCCGGCTTCCGGCTGCATGCGCCGATCAACAAACCCGACTATTATGATGAAGTCTGCGTCTTTCTCGGCGCCAGCTATTTCCGCGCCGTGGCCAAGGGACAATTGTACGGTCTTTCGGCACGGGGACTCGCGATCAACACAGGCGAAGCGAAGGGCGAGGAATTCCCCTTCTTCAAGACCTTCTGGATCGAAAAGCCGGCGCCGGGCGCCAACTCGATCGTCGTGCACGCGTTGCTCGACAGCGAGAGCGCCGCGGCGGCCTACCGTTTCACCATCCGTCCCGGCGACACCACCGTGTTCGACGTTGAAATGGCGATCTATCCCCGCGTCGATCTGCAACAAGCCGGCCTCGCGCCGATGACCAGCATGTTCTTCTTCGGGCCGAACGACCGCAAGGACGTCGAAGATTTCCGTCCGTCGGTCCATGATTCAGACGGCCTTGCGGTTTTCAATGGCCGCGGCGAGGAGCTGTGGCGGCCATTGCACAATCCCCGCGATCTGCAGGTCTCTTCGTTTGCGGATCTCAATCCGCGCGGCTTCGGCCTGATGCAGCGCCAGAGGGATTTTGCCGCCTATCAGGACCTGGAATCGAATTTCGAGCGACGGCCGAGCCTGTGGGCCGAGCCGATCGGCGATTGGGGCGAAGGTGAAGTGAAGCTGCTCGAAATTCCGACCAAGGAAGAGATTCACGACAACATCGCATTGTTCTGGCGCCCCAAAGCGGCGTTGCCGGCCAAGGGCGAGCATACCTACACCTATCGTTTGCACTGGGGCCCGGGTGCCCCCAAGCCGACATCGCTGGCGCGATTTTCCCGGACCGGCATCGGCGTACGAGGCGACAACGCGGCGCTCTTCGTGCTCGACGTGACTGGCGAGAGGCTGAAATCCGTCAATCCGCAAAGCTTGCGCGGCGTGGTGACGGCCGAGAAGGCCAAAATCCAGAACATCGTCACCCAGCCAAATCCGGCGACTGGCGGCTGGCGGTTGAGCTTCGAGCTTGTGAAGGAAAAGGCCCCGGTCGAACTCCGCGCATCGCTGATGCAGGACAATGAAGCGGTATCGGAGGTCTGGGTCTATCGATGGACACCTTAGCGAATACCCGCGGCTCGCGTACGGCCCGCGCTATTCCCTTGAACGAATTTCTCCAGCCGGAATCGCCGATGGACATGGCGGCCCAGCCGTTGCGGCGGTTCGAGCCGCCACCTGCCCCGCGCTTTGCGTCGATGTGGGCTCGGCGCGCATTCATCCTGGCCGGCACCACGGTCCTGACGTCGGCGGGCTGCTACGAAATGTACCGGGTTCTTCAGGTCGGCGGCATCACGGTTCTGGAGTCGATCATCCTTGTGCTGTTCGTGCTGCTGTTCGCCTGGATCGCGTTTTCCTTCATGTCGGCGCTTGCCGGCTTCGCGGTGCTCTTGACACGAAGGAAGAACGAGCTCGGCATCGACCCGGCCGCGCCGCTGCCAGCGATCCACAGCCGGACGGCGATGCTGCTGCCGACCTACAACGAGGACCCCTACCGAGTGCTGGCGCGCCTGCGCGCGATTTATGAATCGGTCGAGGAGACCGGGCACGGTGCCGCGTTCGACTGGTTTGTTCTCAGCGACACCACCGATCCCGCAATCTGGATCGCCGAGGAGAAATGCTTTCTGCAGCTTCGACGGGACGTCGGCAGCGCGGCGGCGATTTTCTATCGCCACCGGCCCGAAAACATCGCGCGCAAGTCCGGCAATATCGAGGAATGGGTCAGGCGGTTCGGCGCCGCCTACGAATGTATGTTGATCCTGGATGCCGACAGTTTGATGACCGGCGACACCGTCGTTCGCTTGGTCGCCGCCATGGAGGAACATCCAAAGGTGGCGCTGGTTCAGACGCTGCCGATTATCGTCAATGCGCGATCCCTGTTCGCCCGATGGCAGCAATTCGCAGGCCGCCTGTACGGCCCGATGCTGGCCGCCGGGATTGCTTGGTGGCACGGCTCGGAAGGCAATTACTGGGGACACAATGCCATCATTCGCGTCCGCGCCTTTGCGCAGTGTGCAGGTCTTCCCGAACTCAGCGGCCGCAAGCCGTTCGGCGGTCATATTCTCAGCCACGACTTCATCGAGGCGGCGATGATGCGGCGGGGCGGATGGGCCGTCCACATGGCGCCGACGCTTCGAGGCAGCTACGAGGAGTGTCCACCGTCGCTGTCGGATTTTGCCGCCCGCGACCGGCGATGGTGTCAAGGCAACCTGCAGCACCTCGCGTTGCTTCCCGCGCGCGGCTTTCACTGGGTTTCGCGGCTTCATTTGCTGACCGGCATTGGATCGTATCTCACCGCGCCGCTCTGGCTGATCTTTTTGACGTTGGGAATCCTGGTGTCGTTGCAGGCGCAATTCGTCCGGCCCGAGTATTTTCCAAAGGGATATTCGCTGTTTCCGACCTGGCCGGCGCAGGATCCGATCCTGGCGGCATGGGTGTTCGTCGGCACGATGGGCATGCTGATCGCGCCAAAGCTGCTCGCCTTCATCGTGCTTCTCACCGATCGCGACACGCGAAGGAAGTTCGGCGGCGGCTTTCGGGTGCTGGCCGGCATCGTCACCGAGACGATCCTTTCGGGCCTGACCGCGCCGGTCATGATGATCTTCCAATCCTCTGCCGTTGCGGAAATCCTGTTTGGACGCGATGCGGGGTGGCAGGTTCAGCGCCGCGACGATGGCGTGGTCTCGCGCCGGGACACCGTCAACACCTATGCGGTACCGACTTTATTTGGGCTCGTCATGGCCATCAGCGCCTACGCGGTGTCGCTACCACTGTTGCTCTGGATGATGCCGGTGATTCTCGGCCTGTTGCTTGCTATTCCAATGGCCATCCTGTCGTCGTCGGTCGATCCGAACCAGGTCCCCAGATTGTTCAGGACGCCCGAGCAGACCGCGCCACCGATTGTACTGGCGAGGGCCAACGAACTGGCCAACGCGCCGCATTCGCTGCTTTCCTGTCCGCTGCACGAGCTGCACCGCCACGCGGACTTGCGCGAGGCGCACCTGAATAACCTGCCTGGCCAGCGGCCGCGAAAACGCGGTGATGTCGACCCGCATCTCGCGATCGCGCGCGCAAAGATTGAAGATGCCGAGAGCTTCGACGAGGCAGCCGGATATCTGAGCCGTCGCGAGAAATTCGCGGTGCTCAATGCGCCTTCGATTCTTGCAGGCTTGTTGGCGTTGCCCGACCATCGAGCATGAGACAACTACCTTCGAATTACCTCATCATTGCAATCTAAAGTGGGGATCCACTGGGATGAGGCTGGCGTCCGTCTCGTCTTGGCCGGCGCGGCAAATCTGCTAGACTGCCCGTCAGCGAGGCGAAAATGGACGCGCCCGGACCCGAGCGAAGGCTCGCTGCGGTCCTTGCCGCCGACATGGTCGGCTACAGCCGGCTGATGGAGGTCGACGAGGCGGGGACACTCGCACGCCTCAAAACCCATCGGCTCGAGCTCATCGATCCCTCGATTGCCAAAAACCGGGGCCGCATCATCAAGACGACCGGCGATGGCATGCTGGTGGAGTTCCACAGCGTCGTGGACGCGGTGTCGTGCGCCGCCGAGGTGCAGCGCCGGATGGCGCGGCGCAATGCGGATGTGTCGCCCGCGCGATGGATCCAGTTCCGCATCGGCATCAATCTGGGCGACGTGATCATCGAGGAGAACGATATCTTCGGCGATGGCGTCAACGTCGCGGCGCGTCTCGAAGTGCTTGCCGATCCGGGCGGAATCTGCGTCTCGGGTGCGGTGCGCGATCAGGTTGGCGACCGGCTTGGCGACATCGTCTTTGTGGATATCGGCAACCAGACCGTCAAGAACATCAGCCGTCCGATCCACGTCTTTCGGGTGCGGCTGGAACCGGATGCCGCCGAGGCGCCCGCGAGCGGCAAGGACGGCGCGACAGCGACGACCACGACGCGAAAACCGTCCATCGCCGTGCTGCCGCTGGTCAACATGAGCGGCGATCCCGAGCAGGAATTCTTCGCCGACGGCCTCACCGAGGATATCATCACCGAACTGTCGCGATTCCGCGACCTGCTCGTCATCTCGCGCAATTCGACCTTCGTGCACAAGGGCAAGGCGGTGAATGTGCAGGAAGTCGCACGCGCGCTCGACGTCGAATACGTGCTGGAAGGCAGCGTGCGCAAGGTCGGCGATCGTGTCCGCGTCACGGTGCAGCTCATCGATGCGCAAACCGACCGGCACGTATGGGCGGAACGCTATGACCGCAAGCTCGAGGATATCTTTGCGATCCAGGACGAGGTGACCGGCGCAATTGTTGCCACCCTTCCCGGCCGCGTCGAGGCCGCCACGCACGAGCGCGCGAAGCGCCAGCGGACCGACAACATGGCGGCCTATGAGTGCGTGCTGGCCGCCAAGGTGCTGCACCACCGCTCACAGCGGGAGGCCAACGCCGAAGCGCAGGCCCTGCTCGAACGCGCGCTTGCGCTTGATCCGGACTATGCGCACGCCCACGCATGGAAGGCATGCGTACTGGGCCAGACGTGGGTTTATGGCTGGTGCGAAGATCGCGACGCCACCTTCCAGCAGGTGGCCGACGAGTTGCAGATCGCGCTGGCGCTCGACGACAACGACAGCGACGTTCACCGCATCCTGGCCGCGGTGAACCTGACGCGCAACGATCATGAAAGAGCGGCTTACCATCAGGAGCGGGCACTCGCGCTCAATCCGAACTATGATCTCGTCGTGGTGCAGCAGGGCGAGTTTCTGACCTGGCTGGGGCGGCCGGAAGAAGGCATCGACTGGATCAAGAAGGCGATGCGCCTCAACCCGTTTCATCCCGAACGCTTCTGGAACCACCTCGGTCGCGCATATTATTGCGCGGAGAAATATGCCGACGCGGCCGAGGCGTTCGCGCGGATCACGCGGCCCGACTTCACCCATCACGCCTTCCTTGCCGCCATCTTCGCGCAGATGGGCGACGGCGTTGCGGCTGCCGCACATGCCGCCGAGGTCGTCAAGCTCGAGCCGGGTTTCTCGCTGGCCAACTATCTCGCCACCCAGCACTACAAACAGGCGGCCGACCGCGCCCGCCATGAGGCGGGGTTGCTCAAGGCCGGATTACCGGCGTGAGGTTGGCGCGGGTCAAATGATAAGGGCTGAGGTCTTGATGCTTCGGAAAAGGCCGGCAGAGCCCGCCTTCGCCAAGTGGCTTCGGCGCGGCAGCCTTCGCTTGCTTCGCTACGATAGGACTGAGTGTGGCTTGCCTAGCCGTAGCTTGCGAAGCAAGCGAAGGCTGGTGGGCACGACAGGGATCGAACCTGTGACCCCTACCATGTCAAGGTAGTGCTCTCCCGCTGAGCTACGTGCCCTAAAGTCCGTATTGGGTGGGGTCCGTATATCGGCTCCAAAGCGCCCCTGCAAGGATACTTGGATGTATTTCTGGAGCGATTTTGACGGAAATGGAGGCCGAATCAGGCCGCCAGCATCTTGTTCACTTCGCTGACCAATTCGCGGAGGTGAACGGGCTTGGCCAGCACCTTGGCGTTCTTGGGCGCTTCCGAATCGGAATTGAGCGCCACGGCGGCAAAGCCGGTGATGAACATGATCTTGATGTCGGGGTCGAGTTCCGAGGCGCGACGCGCCAGCTCGATGCCGTCCATTTCGGGCATCACGATATCGGTGAGCAGCATCTCGAACGGCTCCTCGCGGAGCCGCTGATAGGCCGACATGCCGTTATCGTGGGGCGAGACCTGAAACCCGGCGTTTTCGAGCGCCTTGACCAGAAAGCGGCGCATGTCGTTGTCGTCTTCGGCAAGGAGGATCTTGTGCATGGCGGTCAGTCGTCGAACCCGGCTTGGAGGATCATTCCGCTCACTAAGCCCGACAGAGGGTAAATTTCGGGTGAAGGTAGCGGCTTCTTGGCGGCGGCAGGCGGCGCAAGTTTCTTTAGCGGCGCATATCAGGATCGATCAAGGCGGCGCTTTTCGGGCGATTGCGACACCTTCTGGGAGCACGGCGGCCTTTTTTCGCTTGGCAGAATGATTACGATTACGGACAATGCATCCTTACAAGCCCTGCCCTTCACCGGCAAAATCGATCGCTTGATCGCTGCGGAAGGGAATGCGGAAATTCAAGGGACGGCGCCCCACGATGACCCAGTTTGATGGCGAGCTGTCGCCCCCGTTCGAGATCGTGGAGCCGGCGAGCTGGCGCGCGCCGATCATCTTCAACTCGCCCCATTCCGGCTCGGTCTATCCCCCGGCATTTCTCAACGCCTCCCGGATCGACCTCGCGGCACTGCGCCGCTCCGAGGATTCGTTCATGGACGAATTGATCGGCGGCCTCTGCGAGCAGGGTTTTCCGACGGTGCGGGTCAATTTCCCCCGCTCCTATGTCGACGTGAACCGCGAGCCCTATGAGCTTGATCCGCGGATGTTCACCGGGCGCCTGCCGAGCTTCGCCAACACCCGCTCCATGCGGGTCGCCGGCGGCCTCGGCACCATCCCGCGCGTGGTCGGCGACGGGCAGGAAATCTATCGCGAGCGGCTTTCCGTCGACGACGCGCTGGGGCGGATCGAGGCGCTCTACAAGCCCTATCATCGGGCGCTGCGCCGGCTGATCAACAAGGCCCATCAGGCGTTCGGGACCGTGATCCTGGTGGATTGCCACTCGATGCCGTCGGTCGGCGTGTCCAGGGACGAGCCGCGGCGGCCCGACATCGTGATCGGCGACCGCTACGGCACCAGTTGCGCCAGCCTGCTGCCCGACGTCGTCGAAGAGATCATGAGCGGGCTCGGCTATTCGATCGGCCGCAACAAGCCCTATGCCGGCGGCTTCATCACCGAACATTACGGCAACCCGGCGAGCGGATTGCACACCGTGCAGCTCGAACTCAACCGCGCGATCTATATGGACGAGCGGCGCCGCGAACGCAGCCCGCGCTTTGCGCAAGTGGCCGCCGATTTTGCCGCGCTGGCTGACGCGCTGGCACAGGTGCCGCTCGGCGATCTCGGGCCGTTCCAGGCGGCGGCGGAGTAGAATTTTCAGCACTGTCATTCCGGAGCGCACGCGAAGCGGGCGAGTCCGGAATCTCGAGATTCCCCGATGTGCTTGCACATCTGAGGTCTGCGCTTCGCGCATCCCGGAATGACTCCTGAAAAGAAAAAAGGGCCGCTTGAATGAACAAGCGGCCCAAGTCTAGGGAGGAAACGCCCAAGGAGGGCAGCGATAGCGCGAGGCGCTACCGCACCGCAACAATATGCGGCCGCGCTGCACAAAACGCAAGGGTTTTCGGATCGCTTCCGGTGCAAACCGGGTCAGTCTGGCGAATCGGCAACACAGCCGGCGACGGAAATTTATTGTAGTAATATCATACACTTACGTTCAGATCTCGGCGAGTTCCGTGTTCACTGCAGTGCTGGTATGCCAAAAATCGCGACTTCGTGATGCCGACGCTAACCAAAAATCCACGCCTAAACGAAGCCCGTTCGAAAGCCGATTCGAAAGCTAGCCCCCCAAAGACGGGTGGGAATAACGCCGCGTTGATCGTGCGCCGCCGCCCGGATTGGGATAGGCAATAGGCCGACATTTCTATTGCGGTAAGGGACAGCCGTGACGGTCATCGATTTCACAGCGTTTATCGGGCGCCTTGCCACGGCTTCGGGCGAGACCATCCTGCCGTTCTTCCGGACCTCGCTCTCGATCGACAACAAGAGCGCGAGCGATTTCGACCCGGTCACGGAAGCAGACCGCGCCGCCGAAGCGGTGATGCGCCGCCTGATCAAGGCGAATTTTCCCCAGCACGGCATCGTCGGCGAGGAGTTCGGCAACGAGCGCCAGGATGCCGACTATGTCTGGGTGCTCGATCCGATCGACGGCACCAAATCCTTCATCGCCGGATTTCCGATCTGGGGCACTCTGATTGCGCTGCTGCACAAGGGCACGCCGGTGTTCGGCATGATGCACCAGCCCTATATCGGCGAGCGTTTTTCCGGCGACAGCGGCTCGGCGCATTATTCCGGGCCGTCAGGCGAGCGGCGACTGACCACGCGCCGCTGCGCCTCGCTGAAGGAAGCGACCTCTTTCACCACCAGTCCGCTGCTGATGAACGCCGCCGACCGCGAGATCTTCGGCCGGGTCGAGAACGCCGTGAGACTGTCACGCTATGGCGGCGACTGCTATTCCTACTGCATGCTGGCGGCCGGCCATCTCGACCTCGTGGTCGAGACTGAGCTCAAGCCCTACGACATCGCGGCCTTGATCCCCATCGTCACCGGCGCCGGCGGCATCGTCACCAACTGGGAAGGCAAGCCCGCCCAGAGCGGCGGCCGCATCGTCGCCGCCGGCGATGCGCGCGTGCATGAGGCCACGCTGAAACTGCTCAACAGCTAGGGACACAGCCGAACAGAGCCTGATGGATGCATTGATCGTCGTCGATATGCAGGTCGGGCTCCTTAACGGCGTGCCGAAGCACGATCTGCACGGTGTCATCGAGCGCATCAACCGGCTCGCCGCAAAAGTCCGCGAACGGTCCGGCACGGTCATCTTCGTCCAGCACTGCGGCGGCAAGGGAGATGATTTCGAGCCGGAAACGCGGGGCTGGGCGCTTCTGCCGGAGCTTCATCGGATCCCGGCCGATATTGTCATTCGCAAGACCCTGAACGATGCCTTCGCCGGCACCGACCTCATGGCGCGCCTGGAAGAGATCGCCCCAGACCGGATCTTGATCACGGGATGGGCGACGGATTTCTGTGTCGACGCAACCGTCCGGTCGGCCGTGTCAAACCATCATGATGTTGTCGTGGTGACCGACGGCCACACCTTGAGCGACCGGCCCCACCTCGACGCCGCCAGTGTCATTCGTCACCACAACTGGGTCTGGAGCAATCTGATCACCCGACGATCGGTCAGGCTCGCGCGTACGGACGAACTCCTGCTCTGACGAGGCTGCGCGCCCGCCGCCACCGACAGGACCTTGCATCGGGCAGTCCATCGCGTACGATGCAAGCCAACGCGCACGACAGATGCGCCATCGGGGAGCATTTATGAGACTGCTGAGCAGGCTGCTTGCTGGACTGACGCTGCTATTATCGCCCGTATTGTTACCAGTCTTGGCTTCTGCGCAGGATTTCCCCGCAAAACCGATCAAGCTGATCGTGCCATTCCCGGCCGGCGGCCCCAACGACATCATCGCGCGCGTGATCGGCCAGCGCATGTCCGAGATTGCCAAGCAGCCGGTGCTGATCGACAACCGCAGCGGCCAGGGCGGCGTGCTCGGCACCGACGCGGTCGCAAAAGCCCCGCCCGACGGCTACACCATCGCGATCTCGAGCGCGGGCGCGCTCGCCATCAGCCCGAGCATGGAAAAGGTCGCCTACGACACGCTGAAGGATTTCGCGCCGGTGACGCTGGTCGCCACCGTGCCCGAAATGCTGGTGGTCGCGACCAACGTCCCTGCCAAGGATATGAAAGAACTGATCGCGCTCGCCAAGGCGGAGCCGGGCAAACTGAATTTCGCCTCTTCCGGTCCCGGCAGCCTGCCGCATCTGGCGGGCGAATTGTTCAAGCTGACGGCCAACATCGACATCGTGCACGTGCCCTACCGCGGCGCCGCGCCGGCGGTGAACGACCTGCTGGGACAGCAGGTGCAGATGACATTCCTTGATCTGCCGGTGCTGTTGCCGCAGATCAAGGCGGGCGCACTGCGGCCGATCGCGGTCGGCGCGCCTGAGCGGGCGCCGACGGCGCCGGAGGTACCGACCACCGCCGAAGCCGGAATGCCCGGCATGATCATCGAGAACTGGTATGGCATGGTGGCGCCCGCCGCCACGCCACCGGCGATCATAGCTAGCCTGCACAAGATCACGACCGAAGCGATGCGAGACCCGACCGTGAAGGAGAAGCTCGCGGCCCAGGGCGCAACGCTGGTCGGCGACTCGCCGGAACATTTCCGCCGCTTCATCGACAGCGAAACCAAGAAGTGGGCGAAGGTGATCAAGGACGCGGGAGTCGTGACAACGAAGTGAACATTTCGACACGGACAACGCATCCCTGACGATGGCTGCACTGAAGACTGAATAGCCGGGACTGGCACGCTTCGTGTCGACCGGCCACGACAAGTGACCGGAGGCTTTCATGAAGGCTCTTCGCGTGCTCCTTACCGGATTGTCCGTGCTGCTGCCGGCGATGGCGGCCGCGCAGGATTTTCCCAGCAAACCGATCAAGATGATCGTGCCGTTCCCACCCGGCGGCCCCAACGACATCATCGCGCGCGTGGTCGGCCAGCGCATGTCGGAAATCGCCAAGCAGCCGGTGGTGATCGACAATCGCGGCGGCCAAGCCGGCGTGCTCGGCACCGATACGATCGCCAAGGCAGCCCCCGACGGCTACACGATCGGAATCGTGAGCGCGAGCGCACTGGTCATCAACCCGACGATGGAAAAGGTGCCTTACGACGTGGTGAAGGATTTTGCGCCCGTCACGCTGGTGACGACAGTGCCTGAGATGCTGGTCGTCGCCAGCAACGTGCCCGCCAGCAATATGAAGGAACTGATCGCGCTCGCGAAGACACAGCCCGGGAAACTCAATTTCGCATCCGCCGGTGTCGGCGGCATGCCGCATCTTGCCGGCGAACTCCTCAAGCAGACGGCGGCAATCGACATCGTGCACGTGCCCTACCGCGGTGCTGCGCCCGCCATCAATGATCTGCTCGGCCAGCAGGTGCAGATGGCGTTTCTCGATCTGCCGGTGCTGTTGCCGCATATCAAGGCGGGCACCCTGCGCCCGATTGCGCTGGGCGCGCCGAAACGCGCGCCTACCTCACCCGACGTGCCGACAACGGCGGAGGTCGGCATGCCCGATCTCCTGATCGAAAACTGGTACGGCATGCTCGCGCCGGCCGGAACGCCCGAGAGCGTCGTCAACATCCTGAACCGCGTCGCCAACGAGGCGATGAACGATCCGCAGGTGAGACAGAAGCTCGCCGATCAGGGTTTGACGGTCGCCGGCGACACGCCGGGGCATTTCCGCGACTACATCGGAAGCGAGATCCAAAAGTGGGCGCGCGTCATCAAGGCCGCCGGCCTTGCCTCTGCCAAGTGAAGCCGCAGGGCTTCCCGGACCTCCGCATTCGCTCTCCTGTTCAACGTGGCGCAGCTTTGCGCAAGTGCTCGGCCAGTTGCTGCGCGGGCTTGGGCAGCGACCGAAAACTCCGCGCACAGATCACGAGCTTCCGGTTGGCCCAGGAATCCCTGATCCTGATGACATTGATCTTCATCGATCGCACGCATCGTTTCGCCGCGACCTCGGGCATCACGCCGATCCCGATGCCCGCGGCGACCATTTGGCCGATCGCATCGAAACTGTTCAGCCGCGCGCGAAAGCGCAGACGTGCACCGAGACGCGCCGCATGTCCACTGATATGAGTGTGCAGCGCGATCGAGCTGATCAGACCGACGAAATCGCGCTCCACCACTTCGCTGAAATCGACCTGCCGCCGGTTCGCCAGTTCGTCGTGCCGCCCGGCAACCAGCACCAGGCGATCCTCGCTGAACGGCATCCGCTCGATATTGTCGGCAAGCGCGTGCTCGGCGGCGAGCCCCAGATCGACGGAACCGATTACGATAGCGCGAGCGATTTCCGCGCTTTCGCGCTCCTCCACGTCGATCGAAATGTGAGGATGCGCGGCGAGGAAGGCAGCCAGCGCCTTCGGCAGATACTCCGAAAGCCCCGACGTGTTGGCGACGAAGCGGACAGTGGCCTTTGCGCCGCGGGCAAACGCTGAGAGATCGCCGCGCATTGCCTCTACATTGTGGAGCACCACTCTCGCGTGATCGAGCAGGCTTTCACCGGCCGGCGTCAGTTCGACGCCACGACGACCACGCGTCAGCAGCGAAACGCCAAGCGCCTCTTCGAGCCCCTTGATCCGCTCACTGGCCGAGGCCAGCGCGAGATGAACCTTCGCCGCGCCGTTGGTAATGCTGCGCGTCTCCGCCACCGCAACGAAGAGCTGAAGATCGACCAGATCAAAGCGCATCGGGATTCCTTGCGGCCTACTTGACCGTCATTGCGAGCGAAGCGAAGCAATCCATGGCGCAGCAGAACGGATAGATGGATTGCTTCGTCGCTTACGCTCCCTTGCGCAAACGCTTCGCGTTTGTCGCAGGCAATGACGGAGGGAGAGATAGCCTTCGGCCAATCCGAAGGCTGCCTCCGTAACCTCCAGATTGTGCCCAATACGCCGATAGGTCAATCTCTCCCGCATGTTCGATACCCTGCTTCTCCTCGTCACTGCCACCTTCCTGCTCGCGGGCTTCGTGAAGGGCGCACTCGGGCTCGGCCTGCCGACGGTGTCGATGGGACTGCTCGCAGTGTCGATGCCGCCGGCCCAGGCAATCGCCATCGTCATCGTACCGGCGATCGTCACCAACATCTGGCAAACCTTCGGCGGCCCTTATCTGCGCGATATTTTCCGACGGCTATGGCCGTTGCTGGCCGGAACAGCTGCCGGCGTCTGGCTGAACGCGGGATCGCTGACCGGTCCCTACGCGCGCTTTGCCACCATCGCGCTCGGCCTGCTGCTGGCGATCAATGCCATCATCGGCCTGTGCAAATTCAGTTTCACCGTTGCCCGCCAAAACGAAAAATGGGTCGGTGGCATCGTCGGAGTGATCACCGGCCTGATTTCTGCGGCAACCGGCGTCCAGGTCATTCCATCAGTGCCGTTCCTGCAGGCGATCGGCATGGAGAAGGAAGAGCTGATCCAGGCATTGGGCGTGTTCTTCACGGTCGCGACCCTGGCGCTTGGTCTCAACCTCACCGGCGCCGGCCTGCTGACGGTTGCAACCGCACTGCCCGGCGCAGTCGCCCTAGCGGCGTCCTTTGCCGGCATGTTTATCGGACAGGCGGTACGGACACGGCTGCAGCCGGAAATCTTTCGGCGCTGGTTCCAGATCGGCATGATTGTACTCGGCCTCTACCTCGCCACGAACGCGTTTGCGAAGTTGATGTCGTAGCTTGCGCGGAAGCCATGCCGGACACCCGCTCATTTCTCGCCAGGGAATTCGCCAGATAGGTGACCGGATTTTAACGCGCCTCCAGCATCGCCACGCGGATGCCGAGATAGACGAAAAGCCCGCCGAGCGCGCGGTTGACCCAGGCCACAGCGCCAGCCGATTGCCGGATACGGCCGGCGGCCCTGGCCGCGAAGGCGGCGATGCAGAAGCACCACAACATGCCGCTGGTGATGAAGATCAGGCCGAGCACCAGAAAGGCCACCGTCTTGTGGGGAGACTCTGCGGCCACGAATTGCGGCAGGAACGCCAGGAAGAACAGCGCCACCTTGGGATTGAGCACATTGGTCAGGGCGCCCTGCCAGAACACGCGGGCAAGCGACGTGTCGCCGCCTGCTGCGGCCACTTCCGCCAGCGGGCGCGAGCGCGACAGCAGCATCTGGACGCCCGTAAACAGCAAATAGGCGGCGCCGGCCCATTTCAGGACAGTAAAGGCGGCCGATGACGCCATTAACAGCGCCGACAGGCCAATGGCCGCACCGAACACGTGAACGAGGCAGCCGGTGCAGATCCCGATTACCGCCGCAGCCCCGCCCCGCCATCCGAACTGAATGCTGCGGCCGATAATATAGGCCGTGTCCGGCCCCGGGGTGATGTTGAGCAGCAACCCGGAGAGGATAAACAGCCAGAGTTCGTGAATGCCGAGCGCTTCTGCCATCGTTAACGGGTTCCCTTGCACCTGAGACCAATGCCAATCCCGAAGGATTGCAGTACTATCATGAGCAAATCGGCCTTCCACCAGATTGCGCATATTTTATAAACATTGGAATCGGTCGGCCGACCGCGTAGTGGTTATGCAGCCCATTCCGGCGCCGTTGGGGATATAAGGGGATATGGAAAGACGCTTGGCAGCCATCGTCTGCGCCGACGTCGCCGGCTATTCCCGAATGATGGGAGCCGACGAGGCGGGGACGCACGCCACGTTCAAGGCCCATCGAAGCGCGATCTACCCGATCATCCTCAATCATGGCGGCCGCCTGGTGAAGAACACCGGCGACGGCTTTCTTCTGGAGTTTCCCTCGATCGTTGGCGCAATCGAAGCTGCGGTCGCGATGCAGATGGTGATGGCGGAGCGAAACGAACATTTGCCCGCCGATCGCTCCATGCAGTTCCGCATGGGCATTCACATGGGCGACGTGATGGCCGACGAGGACGAGGTGTTCGGCGACGACGTCAACATCGCCGTCCGCCTCGAATCGGTCGCCGCCCCGGGCGGCGTGGCAGTTTCGGGCAAGGCCTGCCACGAGGCCGGCAAACGCCTCAGCGTCACCTTCGTCGATGCCGGTCCCTACCGGTTCAAGAACATCGAGGAGCCGATCCATGTCTGGACCTGGCAGCCCGGTGGCACTGATGCGGCCGGCCCCGCGCGCAAGGCGGCGTCCGAAACATCTGTCACAAATCTGCCTGCCCAATATCGCACCGCGATCGTGGGCGTGCTCCCATTCGCGAATTTGAGCGAAAGCGCGGACGAGTATTTTTCCGACGGGCTGACCGAGGACCTGATCCACGCGCTTTCGCTGCAATCGTTCTATCGGGTGCTGGCCCGGAACTCGACGTTCCCGTTCAAGGGCAAGAACGTGAGCACGCGCCTGATCGCGCGCGAGATCGATGCCACCTACCTGATCCAGGGCTCGGTGCGCCGCGCCGCGAGCAAGATCCGCGTCACCGCCGAATTGATCGCGCCCGAAACCGGCGAACAATTGTGGACCGGCCGGTTCGACCGCGACATCGGCGACCTGTTCGCCATGCAGGACGAACTCACCACCAGCCTGTCGGCGGCGATCGCGGCGGAGATCTACCGGGCGGAAGCGTCCGCCCCGCCGCGCTCCTCGTCGAACGACATCACCGCATGGGATCGCTTCCTCAAGGGGCTGTCCTACTATTACCTGCAGACCAAGGCGGATTTCGAAACCGCGATCAGCCTGTTCAAGGAAGCCATCGCGCTCGATCCGACGCTGTCGATCGCGCGTGCCTATCTCGCCACCATCCTGACCCAGGCTATCCATTTCGGTTGGATCCAGGGAACGCGCGAAGTCTGGGACGGCGCAATGAGCCTCGCGGAGAGCAGCGTCCGGCTCGATCCCCGGTCGTCCTTTGCATTTCAGATTCTCGCCTATCTGCACGCGCTGGAAGGACATTACGAGGCGGCGATGGATGCCGGCAAGCGGGCGGTCGCGCTCAACCCCTACGACATGGGCGCCCGCGGCGTGCTTGGCGCGTGTCATCTCTATAACGGCGAGCACCGTCCCGCCGTCGAATTGTTTACGATGGCTGCGCAGCGCGGCAACAGCGATCCCCGATACCAATTTGCAGCGTTCAACGCCTTCAGCCATTACCTGCTCGGCCAATATGACGCCTCGCTGTCATGGGCGCGCGAGGCTCTGTACGCCAATCCCAATCATCTGCAGGCGCTCGCGATACGGGCGGCGGCGCTAGCCCAATTGGGACGAGCCGACGAGGCGGCAAATGCAGCCGGGGTTGTACTGAGCAACTACCCAACCCTGACCGTCGAACGGTACTTGCGGAATTTTCATTGGAAGCTCCCGGCCGACATTGCCCATTTTCGCGACGGCCTTGTGAAGGCCGGCCTCCCCTACAGCCGATTGACGCTCGTCGAAGCCTCGCCAAAGCTCGCCGCAGATTCCTGAGCGTGTGTGAACCGCTCGGTTGACACGGCGTCGAATTCCGCCAAAGCTTGCCACACGCTGAAGTAGCGCACCACCGCATTCCTTTTTCAGTACCGTCATTCGCTTCGCCTTCAGCGGACCGATTTTCATACTTGGCGCTTTGAGGATTTGAAGCCATGTCGAACACCTCCATCGATACTCCTCCGGGTGCAACACCGGCCGGACAGATTGCCGTTTCACCCAATAACCCATGCCCGTTTTTGCGCGCGCTGGTCGCCAACGGCTATGTCGGCGGCGACGTCGTGTCGCTTTCGCAGCTCTCCGAAATCGTCGGGGACGCGAGCGGGCAAACCGGCTTTGGTAAAAAGAAGGTGCGGATGGCAACCTGGATGGTCGCCGTCATCGCCAACGGCCTCGGGCCGGGACGCGTATTCAAGAGCGCGACCTCGGGCGCCGTGCTCGATCGACTGCGCAACGGTCCGCTCGACAAGCATGGTGGCGGCTCGCGCATTCTCGATGCCGAGGCGAGGGTCAATGACGAGCAAATCGACCGCCTCGCCAGCTTCGGCAAGGATTGCAAGGATCCGGCAGGCGGCATCGAGATCGGGCTGACGGCGAAAGAGATCGAAACCTTCATGGCAGCCAATATCAAGCGCGACGGAGATGCGGCACGCTGGTACTTCCCGATCCTGATGAAGGGCGAATGGCCGGTGCTGCTGAAAATCCTCGGCAAGGGCGAAGGCGAAGCGCGCTATCTCAGCGTCGCCGAAGTCAGGACGCTGTTCGTCGAGCGACGGCTGCCCGAGCGGATCACGGCACGGCTGCCGAAGCCGGCCTCGCGCTGAGCACTACTTGAACAGCGGCGTGCCCGGCACGAAGGCGTCAAACGCCGCCCAGAACTGCGAGCGGTAGCGGTCCTGCTCCTGCAGGATCTCGTGCTTGGAGCCTGCGATCACCAGATGCGAGCCGGCGCGCAGGTGATAGGCGAATTCCTCGATCGCAGCCGTTGAAACGATGGTGTCATTGCTGGCAGCCAGCATCAGGATCGGCTGGCGGATTTCGGACGGGTAATTCATGCCGCGAAAAGTATGCATTGCCCTGAACGCGGTATCGGCCCAGGCCACCGTCGGCGAACCAAGGCCCAGCGTCGGGTCTTCTTCCAGGATCGCGGCGTTGCGGGCGTAGCGCACGGGATCGCTGGTGAAGGGGTTGTTGATGAAGGATTCCGTTCCGGTCAGCGCGTCGCTGCCGCCGGGCACGTAGCGGCCGCCCTGCCCCATCAGCCGCATGGTCCGAAGCAGTGCCCGCGTCGGGAACGAGGTCCTGCGCCCCGGCAGGTCGATCATCGGCGCCGACAGCACCATGCGATCGAACCAGCGCTTTCCAGCATGCGCGATCCGGAGCATGACCGCACCGCCCATCGAATGCGCCAGCGCGAAAAACGGCGGCGGGCAATCCGGCAGCACCACCTGCTGCACGAAGGTTTCGACATCGACCTCGAAATCGGAGAAGTCGCGGACATAGCCCTTGCGCGGATCGCGCAGGCGGCGTGAGGAATGCCCCTGGCCGCGCCAGTCGATCATCGCCACGGCAAAACCGCGGTCGCGCAAGTCGCGCACCGTCTCGAAGTATTTTTCGATCTGCTCGCTGCGGCCGGTGAAGACGCAGACTGTGCCCTTGCGGCCCGCCGGCGGCGCCCAGCGCGCGAACCGCAATTCCGCGCCGTCGGGCGTCTTGATCGTGCCCGAGACGACATCCTCCGGAACCGGATTGGCGGGGATCGAGACGAGCGTCATGCGAGGGAACCGGCTAGGTGTAAAGGGCTGGAAATCAAGGCGGGGGCGCAAAAAAGGGGCCCGTTTCGCCCCTCTTGAACGTCATTTCACCCCTCCCATATCACTTCTGTGCAGGCCGCTACCAGTGTTTCGGAACCGAAACTCACGGCTCCAAAACTCTAAGGCTGCACAGGACTACGGCCCGGCCCGATGGCGGGCGGGTTAATTGAAACAGTCGCTCAATGGAGGACTACCCTATGCGTACCTACGACCTCACTCCGTTTTATCGTTCCACCGTCGGCTTCGACCGCTTCTTCAACCTGCTGGATCAGGTGACCTCGGACGGCAGCCCCGGTTATCCGCCCTACAACATCGAGCGCACCGGCGAGAACGCCTACCGCATCAGCGTTGCGGTCTCCGGCTTCGCGCAAGGCGAGCTTTCGATCGTCGCGAAGGAAAACACGCTGACGATCAAGGGCGAGAAGTCAGCCAACGAGAACGGCACCGACAAATCCGAAGTGCTCTACCGCGGCATCGCCGCGCGCGCCTTCGAGCGCATCTTCCAGCTTGCCGATTTCGTGCAGGTGAAGAACGCCTCGCTCGAGAACGGCCTCCTCCATGTCGATCTCGTCCGCGAGATCCCCGAGGCCAAGAAGCCGCGCAGCATTCCGATCAACTCGGGCGCGCAGACCCCGCAGGTGGTCGACGCCTCGGTCGCCGCGTAAGCAGCCAGAATTTCGGCCGGTATTGGCCGAACGCGAAAACGCCCCGGGAAACCGGGGCGTTTTTTTGCGCTCATGACAAGGACGGCGTGGTCCGCGCTCCGCTGATTAACAGCGAATTTAAATGATGTCCGCCTCTGCAACGACTACTTCATCGCGCGAACCGGCACCGGTGACTAGAGACGCGTAACATTTGCAGTTCGGCGACGTACTCACTTTCGCACCCGGCACTTCAACAGACATATCAACCAGGAGAGATCGATGACGAAGTTACAGATCGTTGCGGCGCTCGCCGCCAGTGTTTTTGCAGGCTCGTTCGGCGCACTCGCCACGCCGGCGCAGGCCGCCGCACCGGTCAAAGTGAAAAACGTCGTGCTGGTGCACGGTGCCTGGGCCGACGGATCGAGCTGGTCGGAAGTCATTCCGCGGCTGCAGGCAGCGGGACTTCACGTCACGGCGGTCCAGAATCCGCTGACCTCCCTGGCGGATTCGGTCGCCGCCACGCGCCGTGCACTGGCGCAGCAGGACGGCCCGACCGTGCTGGTAGCGCATTCCTGGGGCGGCACCGTCATCAGCGAAGTCGGCACCGATCCCAAGGTCACGGGGCTGGTCTATATCGCAGCGCGCGCGCCCGATGCGGGCGAGGATTTCGTCGCGCTATCGCAGAAATTTCCGGCCGGCCCGGCGCGTGCCGGCGTTCAGGAGCATGACGGCTTCACCAAACTGTCCGAGGACGCGTTCCTGAAATATTTCGCTAATGGCGTCGACCGCAAGACGGCGGAAGTCCTCTACGCCGTGCAGTGGCCGACCGCGGCTTCGATTTTTGCCGGCCGCACCACCGCAGCCGCCTGGCATAGCAAGCCGAGCTGGTACGCGGTGTCGAAGCAGGACTACACCATCAATCCCGACCTCGAGCGGTTCCTGGCCAAGCGCATGAATGCGACGACAGTCGAGTTGGACGCTGGCCATCTGTCATTGGTCTCGCAGCCGGACAAGGTCGCCGACCTGATCCTGGCCGCCGCCGGTCAGCGCGAATAGCCCGCCACAATGAAAACGCCCCGGTAAGGCCCGGGGCGTTTTTTGTTCATGGTCCGGATGGAAGTTACTCCAGCCCCTGTGCCTTTGGCATATCCTGCGTCGGCGCAATCTGCGGGGCGGGCTTGGCTGGGACCGATTCCGTCGTCGTCGGCGAAGCCGCGGCCTGAACTTCGGTCGGCTTCGGCGCAGGTGCCGTGGCCTGCTGCTGCACCGGAGCCGGCTTGGCCGCGATCGGGCTGGCCTTCGGCACCGGCACCGTGCGGCTCGCAACCTTGGGAGCCGGCCGCATCGGCCGCGGCTCGGCCTGGGCATGAGCTGGCGCGGCCTGGACATGAGCCGGCGGAACAGTCGCATGGGCCCGCGGCGGCCGAGCCCCTGGAGTTCCAGGGAGCGCGCTGTGCTCTTCATAGAAATTGTCGCCCATGCCGTAGCCCGGCACGAAGCGGATGATCCGGCCGTTCCGCGCGTCGATCACCAGCCGTCCGCCCTCGCCGCCGCGGTCGATCGCCGCGATCGTGTAGACGAAGCCGCGGAGCCTCGGGATACCGAGCGGCGAGAATCCGTTGTCGCGCAGCACGGAATAGACTTCTGTGGACGGCAACAGGCCCGGACCGGGGCCATAGCCATAGCGTGGCCCGGGCTCGTAATACGGCCCGGGAGCCGGCTGCGGCGCCACCGCATAGGGGGCCTCGAAATCCGACACCGCCCTGTATGGCGAGCGTCCGATCCCATCAGGCCCGGGCACCTGCGCCTGCGCGCCACCCGCCAGAAGGATCAATCCCGCCGCCAAAGATCCCGTGAACAACTTCATGACCGAAAGCTCCTGTAAGCCCCGCAGCCGCCGCGCCGAAGCGAAGCATTTCTTGCTCTCGCCTGCCGGTCCGGGCTGGAATTTCAGTGCGAAATCCGGCAGTCCTTGGGCCGGATCGGGGCGCCGTTGCCGCAAATCCCCGCTGGCAGTTTTTCCCCAAGCCGGCCAAGCGCCGATCTGCATGCGGGCGAGGACTTTCACGCGCTTGTGTGATAAAGAAAAATTTGCAATGGTCGAAGGTAGGACAGTATCACTGTCTCAATTGCGGGGCTTTCCCGGCACAGGGATTGCACCGAAACCGTGGCGCCACGAGCGTCAGGGCAGTGCAGGCAAGGCCGTTCCTCAGGGACGTTGAACGCCCAGGCCTGAATTTAAGAAATTGCGGCTCGCGGCGGACGAGCGGTGGCCCGGTGGGTGCCGCAAGCGTCCAAGGTGCGCCGACGATACGGTGAGGCCCTTAGCCTTTTTGAGAGGAATGAGATGAGCGGGTCGGAATTCGAGCGCGAAAATATCGTGGCAGAAACCCTGTCGGCGACCGCGGCTTCGAAACCGGCCGACACTACGCGCGAGCATGACTGGCGTCCGCCGGCCGAGGGCCTGTACGACCTCGGCATGGAGAAGGATTCCTGCGGCGTCGGCTTCATCGCCAACATCAAGGGCCGCAAGTCGCACCAGATCGTCTCCGACGCGCTCAACATTCTCTGCAATCTCGAGCATCGCGGCGCCGTCGGCGCCGACCCGCGCGCCGGCGACGGCGCCGGCATTCTGGTGCAGATCCCGCACGCGTTCTTTTCGCGCAAGGCCGCCGAGATCGGCTTCAAGCTGCCGGAGCCCGGCCATTACGCGATTGGCGCGCTGTTCATGCCGAAGGAGACGGCCTGGCGGAAGGTGATCCAGAGCATCATCGCCGAACAGATCAAGGAAGAGGGGCTTGTGCTGCTCGGCTGGCGCGACGTGCCGTCCGACAACGCTTCGCTCGGCGTGACCGTCAAGCCGACCGAGCCCTACCACATGCAGGTGTTCATCGGCCGCAACGGCACGGCGAAGACCGAGGAAGAGTTCGAGCGCAGGCTCTACATCCTGCGCAAATCGATTTCGCAGGCGATCTATCAGCGCCGCGACCGCGGCATGGCCGGTTACTACCCGGTCTCGCTGTCGTGCCGCACCGTGATCTACAAGGGCATGTTCCTCGCCGACCAGCTCGGCAAGTACTATCCCGACCTGCACGAGGCGGATTTCGACAGCGCGCTGGCGCTGGTGCACCAGCGCTTCTCGACCAACACCTTCCCGACCTGGTCGCTGGCGCATCCCTACCGGATGATCGCCCATAACGGCGAAATCAACACGCTGCGCGGCAACGTCAACTGGATGGCGGCGCGGCAGGCTTCCGTGCATTCGGAGTTCTACGGCAAGGACATCAGCCGTCTGTGGCCGATCTCCTATGAGGGCCAGAGCGACACCGCCTGCTTCGACAACGCGCTCGAATTTTTGGTGCAGGGCGGCTACTCGCTGCCGCACGCGGTCATGATGATGATTCCGGAAGCGTGGGCCGGCAATCCCCTGATGGATGAGCAGCGCCGCGCCTTCTACGAATATCATGCCGCGCTGATGGAGCCATGGGACGGCCCCGCCGCGATCGCCTTCACCGACGGCCGCCAGATCGGCGCGACGCTCGATCGCAACGGCCTGCGTCCGGCGCGTTATCTCGTCACCAAGGACGACCGCATCGTGATGGCGTCCGAGATGGGCGTGCTGAAGATTCCCGAGGACCAGATCGTCACCAAGTGGCGGCTGCAGCCGGGCAAGATGCTATTGGTCGATCTCGAACAGGGACGTCTCATTCCCGACGACGAGATCAAGGCGACACTGGCCAAGAGCCATCCCTACAGCGACTGGCTGCATCGCACCCAGCTCGTGCTGGAGGAATTGCCTGACGCGCCCGTCAAGGGCATGCGCTCCAATCTGCCGCTGCTCGATCGGCAGCAGACGTTCGGCTATTCACAGGAAGACATCAGCATCCTGATGACGCCGATGGCGGCGACCGGCGAGGAAGCCGCCGGCTCGATGGGCAACGACACGCCGATCTCGGCGTTGTCGGACCGGCCGAAGCCGCTGTTCACCTATTTCAAGCAGAACTTTGCGCAGGTCACCAACCCGCCGATCGATCCGATCCGCGAAGAGCTGGTGATGAGCCTCGTCTCGATCATCGGACCGCGGCCGAACCTGTTCGACCTGCAGGGTATGGCCTCGACCAAGCGGCTCGAAGTGCGCCAGCCGATCCTGACCGATGCGGATCTGGAAAAGATCCGCTCGATCTCCGACGTCGCCGACACGCATTTCAGGTCGCGCACGCTCGACACCACCTTCCACGCCGGCTTCGGCGCGGCGGGAATGGAGCAGGTGCTCGACGAGCTCTGCGCGCGCGCTGAAGGCGCGGTGCGCGAAGGCGTCAACATCATCATCCTGTCCGACCGCATGGCAGGCACCGACCGAATTCCGATTCCCTCGCTGCTTGCCTGCGCCGCAGTACATCATCATCTGATCCGCACGGGCTTGCGCACCTCGGTCGGCATCGTCGTCGAGTCCGGCGAGCCGCGCGAAGTGCACCATTTCGCCTGCCTGGCCGGCTACGGCGCCGAGGCGATCAATCCTTACCTCGCGTTCGAAACCATCATCGCGATGAAGGACCGCCTGCCGGGCTCGCTCGACGACCATGAGATCGTCAAGCGCTACATCAAGTCGATCGGCAAGGGCCTGCTCAAGGTGATGTCCAAGATGGGCATCTCGACCTACCAGTCCTATTGTGGCGCGCAGATCTTTGACGCCGTCGGGCTGAAGGCCGATTTCGTCGCAAAATATTTTGCCGGCACCCACACCCGCATCGAAGGCGTCGGGCTCGCTGAGATCGCCGAGGAAACCGCGCGCCGCCATACGGATGCGTTCGGCGACGCGCAGGTCTACAAGACCGCGCTCGACGTCGGCGGTGAGTACGCCTACCGCACCCGCGGCGAGGACCATGCATGGACCGCCGAATCCGTCTCGACGTTGCAGCATGCGGTGCGCGGCAATTCGCAGGAACGTTACCGCGCGTTCGCAAAAATCCTCAACGAGCAGTCCGAGCGGCTGTTGACGCTGCGCGGCCTGTTCCGGCTCAAGACCGCCGAGGACGAGAAGCGCAAGCCCGTGAAGCTCGACCAGGTCGAGCCGGCAAGCGAAATCGTCAAGCGCTTCGCCACGGGAGCCATGTCGTTCGGCTCGATCTCGCGCGAGGCGCACACCACGCTCGCGATCGCGATGAACCGGATCGGCGGCAAGTCCAACACCGGCGAAGGCGGCGAAGAGGCCGATCGCTTCAAGCCGATGCCGAACGGCGATTCGATGCGCTCGGCGATCAAGCAGGTCGCCTCGGGCCGCTTCGGCGTGACGACGGAATATCTCGTCAACTCCGACATGATGCAGATCAAGATGGCACAGGGCGCCAAGCCCGGCGAAGGCGGACAGTTGCCCGGCCACAAGGTCGACGCGACGATCGCGCGTGTGCGGCACTCGACGCCCGGCGTCGGCCTGATCTCGCCGCCGCCGCATCACGACATCTATTCGATCGAGGATCTGGCGCAGCTCATCTACGACCTCAAGAACGTCAATCCGGACGGTCAGGTCTCGGTCAAGCTGGTCTCCGAAATCGGCGTCGGCACGGTGGCCGCGGGCGTTGCCAAGGCGCGCGCTGACCATGTCACCATCGCAGGCTTCGAGGGCGGCACCGGCGCCTCTCCCCTCACCTCGATCAAGCATGCAGGCTCGCCGTGGGAGATCGGCCTTGCCGAAACCCATCAGACGCTGGTGCGCGAGCGGCTGCGCAGCCGCATCGTGGTCCAGGTCGACGGCGGCTTCCGCACCGGACGTGACGTCGTGATCGGCGCGCTGCTCGGCGCGGACGAGTTCGGCTTCGCCACCGCGCCCCTGATCGCGGCAGGCTGCATCATGATGCGCAAGTGCCACCTCAACACCTGCCCGGTCGGTGTCGCGACCCAGGACCCCGTGCTGCGCAAGCGCTTCACCGGCCAGCCCGAGCACGTCATCAACTACTTCTTCTTCGTCGCCGAGGAAGTCCGCGAGATCATGGCGCAGCTTGGCTACAGGAAGTTCGATGAGATGGTCGGCCAGACCCAGATGCTCGACCAGTCCACGTTGGTGGCGCACTGGAAGGCCAAGGGGCTCGATTTCTCAAAGCTCTTCGTCCGCCAGAAGGAGGAGACGGGCCAGAAGATCTATCACGCCGAGGCCCAGAACCATCATCTGGAGAAGGTGCTGGACCGCCGCCTGATCGAGAGGGCGCAGGCCGCGCTCGACCGCGGCGCGCCAGTGAAGATCGAGGACGAAATCAACAACACCGACCGCTCAGCGGGTGCGATGCTGTCGGGCCAGGTCGCAAAGATCTACGGCCATGCCGGACTGCCGCATGACACCATTCACGTCAGCCTGAAGGGCACCGCGGGCCAGGCGTTCGGCGCGTGGCTGGCGCGCGGCGTCACTTTCGATCTCGAAGGCGAAGGCAACGACTATGTCGGCAAGGGCCTTTCCGGCGGCCGCATCATCGTCAAGCCGCCGAGGAATTCCGGCATCGTGCCGGAAGAGTCCATCATCGTCGGCAACACGGTGATGTACGGCGCGATCGAAGGCGAATGCTATTTCCGCGGCATCGCCGGCGAGCGTTTTGCGGTGCGTAACTCCGGCGCGATCGCGGTCGTCGAAGGCGCCGGCGATCATTGCTGCGAGTACATGACCGGCGGCATCGTCGTGGTGCTGGGCAAGACCGGGCGCAACTTCGCGGCCGGCATGTCGGGAGGCGTCGCCTATGTGCTGGACGAGGCCGGCGATTTCGAAAAGCTCTGCAACCTCTCGATGGTCGAGCTCGAGCCGGTACTGTCGGAAGAGCTTATCAACGCCGGCACCTACAATCACTCCGGCGATCTCGAGGCGCATGGCCGGGTCGATGTGTTCGCCAATCTGCTGGAGTCCGATATCGAGCGGCTGCACATCCTGATCACGCGCCACGCCAAGCTGACCGGCTCGAAGAAAGCGGCCGAGATTCTCGCCGACTGGAAGACGTGGCTCCTGAAATTCCGCAAGGTGATGCCGGTGGAATACCGCCGCGCGCTGAAGGAATTGAAGGCAAACGCCGACGCCGAGCCAAAAATCGCGATCGGGGCGTAGTTAAACGAGCCCGTCATTGCGAGCGCAGCAAAGCAATCCATAGCGCCACAAGCCGAACCATGGATTGCTTCGCGGCTCACGCTCCTCGCAATGACGGAGGGTGACGGAAACAGACAGATACGAACGAGAGATGCAGGGGCATCAGGTTTAATGGGCAAGATCACAGGTTTTCTCGAGATCGACCGGCATGACCGCAAGTATGCGCCGGTCGCCGAGCGTTTGAAGCATTATCGCGAATTCGTCATTCCCTTAAGCGAGAAGGACACCCGCGAGCAGGCCGCGCGCTGCATGAACTGCGGCATCCCCTATTGTCACGGCACCGGCTCGGTGGCGCCGGGCACGCCGGGCTGCCCGGTCAACAACCAGATCCCCGATTTCAACGACCTCGTCTATCAGGACAATTGGGAAGAAGCCTCGCGCAACCTGCACTCGACCAACAATTTCCCGGAGTTCACCGGCCGCATCTGCCCCGCGCCGTGCGAAGCGTCCTGCACGCTCAACATCGACGACAATCCGGTCACCATCAAGACGATCGAATGCGCCATCGTCGACCGCGCCTGGGACAATGGCTGGCTGAAGCCTGAGATTGCGCCCGCCAAGACCGGCAAGAAGGTCGCAATCGTCGGCTCCGGCCCCGCCGGCCTTGCAGCTGCGCAGCAGCTCGCGCGCGCCGGTCATGACGTCCATGTCTACGAGAAATTCGCCAAGGCCGGCGGATTGCTCCGTTACGGCATCCCCGACTTCAAGATGGAGAAGCACATCATTGACCGCCGCGTGGCGCAGATGGAGGCCGAAGGCGTGACGTTCCATTACGGCGTCCATGTCGGCGGCACCTCGGACGGCGCGATCGATCCGCGCGAGTTGCTCAACCAGTATGACGCCGTGGCATTGACCGGCGGCGCCGAAGCCGGCCGCGACCTGCCGATCCCCGGCCGCGACCTCGACGGCATCCATTTTGCGATGGATTTCCTGCCGCAACAAAATCGCCGCGTCTCCTCCGAGCCGCTCGGCGACGCCAAGGACATTCTCGCCGAAGGCAAGCATGTCGTTGTGATCGGCGGCGGCGACACCGGTTCGGACTGCATCGGCACCTCGTTCCGGCAGGGCGCAAAATCCGTCACGCAACTCGAAATCATGCCGGCGCCGCCCGAGCACGAGAACAAAGGCGTGACCTGGCCGAACTGGCCGTTGAAGATGCGGACCTCGTCGAGCCAGGCCGAAGGCGCCAAGCGCGAATTCGCAGTGCTGACGCAAAAATTCTCGGGCGTCGATGGCAAGGTGCAGAAGCTGCACTGCGTCAAGGTCGACGATAAGTTCAAGCCGCTGCCCGGCACCGAGTTCGAACTCGATGCGCAGCTCGTGCTGCTGGCCATGGGCTTCGTGCACCCGGTGCACGAAGGCATGCTGAAGACGCTCGGCGTCGACCTCGACCAGCGCGGCAACGTCCGCGCCAATCTGACCGACTACAAGACCTCGCTGCCCAACGTCTTCTCCGCCGGCGACATGCGCCGCGGCCAGTCGCTGGTTGTCTGGGCGATCCGTGAGGGACGTCTCTGCGCGCGGGCGATCGATCAGTATCTGATGGGCTCGACGACGCTGCCAAGGTAAGCAGAACGGACAGGCCGCTCGCTGCTGTGGTGCCCAGACTTGATCCGGGCATCCATCAATCTTCATCAGACTCTAGCGAAGGGACTGGATTGCCGGGTCAAGCCCGGCAATGACGAGTTCGGCACGGCCGCCGCTCTCAATTCTGGACCCTCACCCCCAGCATCACCACCGTCGACGCCGTGCTGTTGCCCGGCAGGTTCGAATCCAGCCAGTCGCGCCGCAGCGTGCCGCGGAGCCAGACGTTGCGGTTCATCTTGTAGATGGCTTCGCCCGACAGGGTGTAGATCTTGTCGCGCCTTGGATTGCCCTGATAATCGAGCGTGCCCCAGGTGAACTTTCCGATTGTGGTCAGCCAGCGGCGGAAGTCGTGGTCGACCTCGACGGTGTAGATGTGCGTCAGCACGCCCGACGTGCCCGGCAGCGTGGTCTCGGTGATCGTGGTGTCGGAATAGAATTTCGCCGTCGTCAGCGGCGTCGCGGTCCACACCAGCGAGGACGAGACGAGCAGGCCCTCCAGGCGATTGAGTCTTGGATCGACATAGTCGCGCGCGGCGTAGCCGACGGCGATTTCGCCGGTCAGCAGGCGCGAGAATTCGAAGCTGGTGCCGCCCTTGAGGTAGCCGCCCGAGGAATCGCGCGCAAAGCCGGCACGGTCGAGCTTGACGTCATGCACGCGGCTGTCACCCTGCACCTCCACGAACGGCTTTATGCCCGGCTTCAAATCATAGCTGACGCGGCCGATACCGCCATACTGATTGAAATTGCGGTCGTCGTTGGTGGTCGAGGTGCCGTCGGTGAGCTTTGAGTTGGTATAGTCGGTGCGGTCGACGGTGGCGCCGGCGGAAACCTGGAGGCGGTTGAAGGTCTGGTCGACGCCGATGGTGGTGCCTACCGTGGTGTAGATCGGATACTTGGCCAAGCCGGCCTGCACGTTCGGGCTGCCGGGATTGTCGGTCGAGAGGAACAAGCGACCCTGCGCAGTCAGCCGCGTGTCGCGGCTGACATCGAGCCGCCCGTCGACGTGGCCGATGAAATTGGGCCGATCGATATCGAGCGGTGCCGACAGCGGCGTGCCGTCGGCGTTCGGCGTGAGATTGCTGCCGTAGCCGGTGAAGGAGCCGCGGAGATCGGCGACCAGCGCATGGCGTTCCCAGTCAGAGACGGCGAGGAATTCCGGCGCGACCACGTAGAACGGCTTGCCTTGCGCAGCGGCGAGCCGGCCGGGATTGGTATCGTAGCCGCCCAAGAATTCGACCGCGGATTTGATCAGGAAACTGCCGGCGTAATCGCCGACGGCGCCGAACGGATCGTCGTCGATCCTGAGGCGCTTGCGCGGCGGCTGCCCCACCACCGTGCCCGCCATGGCCGGCGCAAGGCGCGTCTTGTTGGCAGATTCCGAGGGCGGGATCGAGAGCCGCAGCGGCGTGTTCGACGCAATCGGCGGCGGTGGACTGCCGGGACCGACCGGCGGCTTCGGCCTCGCTTGCCCCGGGTAGTATTTCGGTTTCTTGCGCTTGCGGTTGAGCGAGTCGTAGCCGGAATCGGCGGCGCCACTCGCAGCCGGCAAACCGTATTTCGGGATCTGTCCGATCCGCGACGGCGCGCGCTTCTCATCGTCCTGCAGCTTCGGACTGGTGAGCGGATCGTTCACCTCAGCCGCGGTCCGGCGCAGCGGCGAATCCGGCGATGTCACCTGGCTGGCGCGCCTTGAGCTGAACAGGTCCGGCGTGACGGTTTGCGCCAGGCCTTCGGTTCCCGACAGCGCCGTCAGCGCAAGGCACAGCAAGGCAGCGCGGAGAGTGCGCGCGCGGCTGCTCCGGCCCGTTACTGGCCCCGGCATCACGATGGAATATACTCCAACAAAAACAGCTACTTACTCGACGCCTTCCGCGGGCTCGCGGAACATGTCGTTAATGGAGTTAAAACAATTATGGTTAATGGGTCGTTGAGAGCTCTGCGGCGCGCGTCGCATCGCCAGACGGGCCATGCTATGGAGGGCTTTGGGGCGCGGCCCCTCCTCCCTGGAACTGACATGGCCCATTCGAATCCGCTGATGGCAAAATCATCCGGCACCGACTTCGCTGACTCCGCCGTTCAGTCGGCCTTGCGCACGCTCGATGCCGAGGGCAGCGGGATCGCCGCGCTCACAGCGGCGCTGCAATCCGATCTGCGCGCCCCCTTCACCGCCGCCGCCGACCTGATCCGCAACGCCAAGGGACGGCTGATCGTCACCGGGCTTGGCAAATCAGGCCATATCGGCCGCAAGATCGCCGCGACCTTTGCCTCCACCGGCACGCCGGCGTTCTTCGTTCATGCCGCCGAGGCCAGCCACGGCGATCTCGGCATGATCACCGCCGACGACGTCATCCTGGCGCTGTCCTGGTCCGGCGAGCAGCCGGAGATGAAGAATCTGATCAGTTATGCCGCCCGGTTTCGGATTTCCGTGATCGCGATGACGGCGGAGAGGGAATCCTCTCTAGCCAAGGCGGCCGACATCGCGCTGACGCTGCCGAAGGCGCGCGAGGCCTGTCCGCATAATCTGGCGCCGACCACCTCCTCGCTGATGATGCTCGCGCTCGGCGATACGCTGGCGATCGCGCTCCTGGAAGGCCGCGGCTTCACCTCGACCGATTTCAGCGTGCTGCATCCCGGCGGCAAGCTGGGTGCGATGCTCAAATATACCGGCGACCTCATGCATTCCGGCGACGCGGTGCCGCTGAAGCCGCTCGGCACCAGCATGTCCGAGGCACTGGTCGAGATGACTTCGAAGGGTTTTGGCTGCGTCGGCATCATCGACGCGCGCGGACATATTGTCGGCATCGTCACCGACGGCGATTTGCGCCGCCACATGGGGCCCGATCTGATGACGGCCACCGTCGACGAGGTGATGACTCGCAATCCGAAGACGATCGACCGCGACGTGCTGGCCGGCGAGGCGCTGGAGATCCTCAACTCCTCGAAGATCACGACGCTGATCGTCACCGATGCCAACAAGCCGGTCGGCATCGTGCATCTGCACGATTTTCTGCGCGCGGGCGTGGCGTAGGCTCGATCTCTCCACGTCATTGCGAGCGAAGCGAAGCAATCCATAGCTCTGCAAGCGGAGAGATGGATTGCTTCGTCGCTTTCGCTCCTCGCAATGACGACTAACGCGGAAATCTTGCCGCGCTCTCCTCCAGCGGCAGCGCCAGTCCGTTGGCGAGATACGACACCGTGCGATAGAATCCGCACAGCAGGATGATCTCGAATATTTTTGCCTCGTCGTAATGCGCCGACAGCGCCGCGAATTCCGCGTCATCGAGCGTAGCCCGCTGGTGCAGCGCATCGACGGCGGCGATCAGCGCCTGTTCTGCCGCCGACCAACAGCCAGCATCGGCATCGCCAAGCACGGTGGCGCGGACCTGTTCCTCCGTCAGCCGTGCGGCTTCCGCGAAGGCCGTGACATGCACGCCCCATTCATATTCGCATCCCGTCCGCGCGCAGGTGCGGTCGATGACGATCTCGCGCTCCCGCAGGGAGAGCGGGCCGCGGTCCAGCAGGCTGCCGGCGCGGAATTTCTCCCAGGCGCGGGCATTGCCGGCGATGACGCGAAACAGCATCAGCGGCGGCGAGCCGCGCATGATGCGATCGAACTGCTGCTGGATCTCCGGTGCGTAAGGCGGCTCGAGCGGCGCGATGCGCGGCGCAGTCTGGGACACGGCCAACTCCTGTGCTACAAATAACGTAGCAATACGCTACATTATTTGTAGCGGCGCGCAAGAGGGTCCGCATGCCGAAACCACCCGCCAGCACGAAACAACGCGCCGTTCGCGGCTCCAGAACCGGCCGCCCCATCATGGCCCTGCTCGATCTGCTCGGCCGCCGCTGGACCTTGCGGATCGTCTGGGAACTGCGCGACGGCCCGTTGACCTCGCGCGCGCTCCGCACCGCCTGCGACGACGCCTCGCCGACGGTGATGCAGGCCCGGCTGTCGGAGTTGCGCGAGGCCGGCCTCGTCGAACTTCTGCCCGGCGATGGTTATCGCCTCACTCCGCTCGGCAGGGAGCTGATGGAAAGCTTCCTGCCGCTCCATCGCTTCGCCGAACGCTGGAGCAAGCAAACCGCAACTTAGGCCGCCGCCACCGTCAGGCTGGCCCCATCTGCCCGCACCACCTTGACCCTGCTGCCGGCCGGCGCGTCGGGGCCGGCGACGCGCCAGATCGTGTCGTCGATCCGCACCGTGCCGGTCCCGTCGACGATCGGCTTCTCCAGCGTGAATTCGCGGCCGATCAGCGCCTCGGTCCGCCTGTTGAGAAACGGGCTGCTCAGGTTGCTGCTTCCGGCGCTGCGCGCAAAATATCGCCATGCCGGCACGGCGGCGATCGCGAATATCGCGAACATCAGCAATTGCGTCTGCCAGGTCGGATTGAACGCAAACGACACCAGCCCGACCAACAGCGCCGCGAGCCCGAGCCAGAACATGAAAACACCCGGCGCGAGCAATTCCAGCGCCATCAGGAGGAAGCCGAAGATCAGCCAGTTCCAGGTGCCCAGGGTAGAAAACATCTCGGCCATGACACGAACCTCTAATCAACAGAATGAACTTCCGGATCGATGCTCACCGCTGCGGCGTGACCGGCGGCGGCGTCGGACCGGTGTTCGGCACCGAGGACGTCCGTCGCGCGGCGGCTGCCGCGGAGGCCGCGCTTTCGCCGAAGGTCGCCTTGGCGATCTCGCCGATGCCGGCAAGCGATCCCAAAATGCTCATCGCTTCGATCGGCAGCATGATGATCTTCTGGTTCGGCGAATCCGCAAGCTGCCCGAACGCCTTGATATACTTGTCGGCGATAAAATAGTTCAGCGCGGCGACGTCGCCCTTGGCGATGGCCTCGGAGACCATCTGTGTCGCCTTGGCCTCGGCCTCCGCGGAACGTTCGCGCGCCTCGGCGTCGCGGAACGCGGCCTCCTTGCGACCTTCGGCCTGCAAAATCTGCCCCTGCTTGGCGCCTTCCGCGCGCAGGATTTCCGACTGGCGCTGCCCTTCCGCCTGCAGGATGTCGGCGCGCTTGACGCGCTCGGCCTTCATCTGCCGGCCCATCGCTTCCACCAGATCGGCCGGCGGCACGATGTCTTTGATCTCGATGCGGTTGACCTTCAGCCCCCACGGTGACACCGCGGCGTCGACAACGCGCAGCAGCCGCTCGTTGATCTCGTCGCGATGCGACAGCACCTGGTCGAGATCCATCGAGCCCATCACGGAGCGGATGTTGGTCATGGTCAGCACGATGATCGCCTGTTCGAGATTGGCGACCTCATAGCTTGCCTTTGCCGCGTCGAACACCTGGAAGAAGGCGACGCCGTCGACCGTCACGGTCGCGTTGTCCTTGGTGATCACTTCCTGCTCGGGAATGTTGATCACCTGCTCCATCATGTTCATCTTGCGGCCGACGCGATCGAAATAAGGCACGATCAGGTTCAGTCCCGGCGACAGCGTGCGGGTGTATTTGCCGAACCGCTCGATGGTCCAGTCATAGCCCTGCGGCACCGTCTTGACCCCGCGAACAGCGTGACAATGACGAGCAGAACAAGGGCAATCGCGAAAATATCGAAACCAGTCATAAAGTCCTCCAAGGGCCGGCAAGGTGAGCGTTGCCGGGCGCGGTCTCTCATTTTTGTCAGCAAAGCCGCGGCGCCGGTTCAGACCGGCTGTTCTCGAGTCATGGCTATATAGCTGGGGAACAATTTGCCGACCACCAGATGTTATCGAGGGCCGAACGGCGGCAAGCTATGGGAAATTTTTCGGCAGGTTAAATCCACCCCTGAAGCTCGCGCAAAACGAGCTGGCGGATGACGTCCATGCCAGGCTCGCTGTCGTTGAGGCAGGGAATCGCGGAAAATTGCTCGCCGCCGTTGTGCTTGAAAATCTCGGCGTTTTCCTGCGCGATCTCCTCCAGCGTCTCCAGGCAATCGGCCGAGAAGCCGGGGGTCACGACGGCAATGCGCTTCACACCATCTTTCGCGAGTTTTTCGATGGTCTTGTCCGTATAGGGCTGCAGCCACTCGTCGTTGCCGAAACGCGATTGAAACGTAAGGATCAGTTTGGAGGCATCAAGCCCCATGCGCTTGCGCAGGGCCTCGGTCGTTGCGACGCACTGCGCCTGGTAGGGATCGCCCTTGTCGACATATTTCTGCGGCATGCCGTGGAACGATGCCACGATCAGTTCGGGCTGAAACGGCAGGCTAGCGAGATGTTCTGACATCGAGACGGCGAGCGCTTCGATGTAATCGGGATCGTCGTAGTAAGGCGGGCTCACCCGTAGCGTTGGCTGCGCGCGCATGCCGGCGAGCGCGCGAAACACCTCGTCGCACACGGTCGCCGAAGTCGCCGCGGAATATTGCGGATAGAGCGGCACCACCAGCAGGCGGTCGCAACCTTGCGCCGCCAGCACCTCGATGCGCGAGCGGATCGACGGATTGCCGTAACGCATCGCCCAATCGACCACGACGTGCTCGCGGTCCGAGATCGCCTCGCCAAGCTTTTCGGCCTGCGACCGGGTGATGGTCTTGAGCGGGGATTCGTCTCGCTCGGCGTTCCAGATCTTCCGGTAGTCGCGCGCCTTGCGGGCAGGACGCACGCGCAGGATGATGCCGTTGAGGATCAGCTTCCAGACGAGGCCCTGATCTTCGATCACGCGCGGATCGGACAAAAATTCCTTCAGATAAACCCGCACCCCCTTAGCATCGGCGGTATCGGGCGTGCCGAGATTGACCAGCAGCACGCCGATGCGTTGCGGCGGAGTTGCCGACGCCGGCTTCGCGTTGCCAAAGGGGACGACCACAGTCATGATTTCGATGGCTTCGCGCGTTGCACCATCCTTGTCAAGACAACCGCCGGTTCGGTACGCTTCCCGGATTGCCGCGGGGCGCGCGCGCGCCAGTGTGCGCGGGGAGAGGAACCATGACGATCGCCGAATGGTGCATTTTCGGAACGCTGCTGCTCTACCTGCTGACGATCGCCTCGGTCAAATGGGCCGCCCACGCACGTTTCGACAATGCCAAGCCGCGCGATCCTGCCTTCTACCAGGACCCGATCCGCGCCCGCGCGCTCGGCGCCCATCAGAACGGCATCGAGGCCTTTCCGTTCTTTGCCGTCGCCGTGCTGCTGGCGGAGTTTCGGCTGGGGCCGCAACGCCTGATCGACGAGCTCGCCATCCTCTTCGTGATCGTGCGGATCGCCTACGTCTTCACCTATCTCGGCAACCGCCCGACGCTGCGCTCGATCCTCTGGAGCCTGGGGTTTGCGATCAACATCGCGATTTTCTTTCTGCCGGCGATCAAGGGGTATCTGCCGGCGTAGGGGGGCTGGTGGTCATGCTGTGCTCGCAATGACGGGGAGACAGCGACGCAATACTCGACTGTCATCCCCGCGTATGCGGGGATCCAGTACGCTGCGGCTTCTCGACTCAATCACTGATGTCTCTGGAATACTGGATCACCCGCTTTCGCGGGTGATGACAACTGACTATGAGGATGCATTCTCGCGACGCTGATCGCCCGAGGTTTGTATTTTCTTCGTCGCCCTCTCCAATCAGAGCAACTGTGCTGGAAGTAGCCCGGTGATCGGCCGGCCTCAAGGCTGGCGCTGGCGCGCCCCCGCCTACGGCGGCTGCGGCCTTGACCCCGCCCGTTCACCGGTCTGTCGGCTTTGCAAGCGCTCGGTCGCGGAACCGATCGCGGTGGGCGCGCTCGTCAGCTCAACGCGTAACGGCTGGGATCCCATTTCTGCCGTCGTGCGATCATGGTGTTGAGGATGATGATCAGCTTGCGCATGCCGGCGATGATGGCAATCTTCGGCTCTTTTCCTTTGGCAATCAGGCGCTGATAGTAGGCCTTCAGCACGGGATTGTTCAGCGTGGCTGCGCCAACACAGGGCATGTAGATGGCGTTACGGACCCAGCGGCGGCCTCCCTTGATGTGGCGCTCGCCGCGGCGCTTTCCGCTGTCGTCGTCATAGGGGGCGACCCCGATCAAGGCCGCGGCGATCTTGTTGCTCACCTGACCAAGCTCCGGCATTCCTGCAAGGAGGTTTGCCGAACTCGTCTCGGCGAACCCCGGCACACTCTCGATGATCTCGGCGCGTTCCGCAAAATCCGGCATGGACTTGATTTTGGCGCAGATGGCGGCCTCGAGCTTGGCAATCTCGCAGGCCAGGTTCTTCAAGATGCGGGCATGCGCCTTCTGCACCAATCCCGGCGCGGCATGCTCGCTTTGGCTGACCAAGCGCATCCTAAAATCAATCAGGCTTAAGCGCGCCTTTACGAGTGCCTGCAGCTCCTCTTGTGCCGCATCGTGTTTCTGGCCCGGCGCATCGCTGAATGTCTCGGCGAACCAGGCAATCATCTCGGCATCGATCGTATCGTTCTTGGCCAGCCGTCCGGCTGATAGCGCGAAGCTGCGGACCCGTTTGGGGTCGACGATCCGAACTTCGATGCCGGCGTCGCGCAGCACCTTGGCCCAGGCACGCTCATAGCCGCCACTCGCCTCCATCACCGCCTTGTTCGCCTGGTGCTTGCGAAGCCAGGCGACCAGCTTACGGTGCCCCTGGGTCGTGCTCGGGAGGGTTTGCCGTAATCCCAACGCACGAATGCACGCATCCACCTTGTCCTTGGCGACATCGATACCCACGACAACATGAGCATTTTGTGCCATCATCCACTCCCTTCCTTGCTCGGTTCGGGCTCGAAGCCCTTGCAACTGTTCGGGTTGAGGAAGACACCGGAGCTGTCCCTCGCTCTGACACAGGCTCGGTCGCCTTTGGGCGCAACGGGCTCAGTTCCAGCAACGGGCGGTTGGTGCGCAACCGCCCGTTCGCACATTCTGACAGATTTCCTGGACACAAGGGCGCAGGGAAGACCGGGTGCGCGCTGCACCCGCGGTCTCGTGTGCAATGTGTGCATAGGAATGCGCACACGAGCATACAGGTACAGCGGGGGCATCCCGGCTTTCCCTGCGCAATGGCTTTACGGCTTACTTCGTGCTCTCCCCGGAGAACGGCTCTTTTGCCTCCGTCGTCCCTGAGAAGCTTCGCTTCTTAAGAACTTAACGCCAGCACCGCGACGCCAGGACCACACGACTTCGCCGTACGCGTCAGGCGCGCACGTCTATCGCGCCATCTGCGTCCATCGCATCTCACCGCGCGTTCGTGACGATGGCCAACGCCCCTCATCTTGCCGTGAGACGAGCGGAGTTATGCGACTGATTTGGGTGACGTGTTAAGCGGAATATTTTTGATTCCCGGGCTTGACCCGATTTCTGAAAATCAGAATTGATTTGCCCGCCGGGCAGTACACACAAGCGCACACATGTCAGTCCGCAGGGTGGTTGACGGTGATGCCGGTCTCTCAACCGTCATTGCGAGGAGCGCAGCAATGAAGCAATCCATGTCTCAGCATGCGGCGCTATGGATTGCTTCGCTGCGCTCGCAATGACGTGGATAAAGTCCGTAGGGTGGGCAACGCCAACGGATCGGGCGAATGCGCGCCCGATGAGAGGCTCCGCGTGCCCACCATCAAGAGGCTCGATCGGTGATGGAATGGTAGGCACGGCGCTATCGCGTTTGCCCACCTTACGGCCGGCACCATTCACATCGAGATAATTCGGCAGATGTTGAGCGCGTGCATTGGGGGTCGGATCGCCTCACTGCGGCAAGTCTTTGAAGAGTTCGATTACGATCATGACCATCGAGCCGACTGCAACCACCACCGGGCAGATAAACGGCAGCTCTTGCAGCAGCCCGACAAGGACCGCCCGGACGCGGAGAGTTCTCTTCACATGCGCGAAGCGCAAGCCTGCCACACCCATCGGATATCTCCGTTTGGCCCCCAGCAGCGGTCTGATCTTTAAACGCGAAGCGAGCCCCGGCTATAGCCAGTTCGGGTGTTCCCTCGATCAAGGTGAAGGAACCCTTGCAAGGGGGCCATCGGGCACGTTGCCAAGGCAGGCTCCGGATCCTTTGGAAGTGCCCCCGCGAGCCGGGACTGCGCGACCGCTCGGGATGAAGATCATCACATCGCGCCGAATTATGCACCACATCGTACACAAGGACATTCGACCCGGCATGTCGAATTGGAACGCCGTAGCCGGCACGAGGTTAGATAGCTTACGTACCTTCGCGGCTGCGCTGACCGGCGCGTTGCATTGGAGGCGGCGCATGAAAACCATCGTTGACGAAGCCGGCGAGGTCATCGCCAAAGCAACGGATGATCATACTCTAATCGGCGGCCACCATCGCCTCGCGGTAGCGGCCAGCCTCGGTCAAAGACTGTTCTGGCGAGATACTGGCGAACCCGTGAAGCTGGATCTGTTCTTCAGGCATAAGTTCTATTCGACAGACAGCCTGAGCCGCTCGCCGAGATTATAGTTGTTCGGGTACATCGCGGTTCGCTGCTGCGCTGACGCCGCGCGCGACGGTCGACAGCACTACTCGTCAAGCAGGTCGGCGGGCTTTGCTTGCTGCTTGATCGCCCAGAGCCAATAGGCTTCATCGAGTGTGGGTCCGGGTGCTGATCAGCTTCGTGCCTTCCTCGCTTCGCTGCACTCGCAATGACGTGGATATAGTCGCGCTCATACGACGCAAATCTCACGCCACCAAATGCCGCTCCCGCGTCGCGATCAAATCCCTGATCTCCTTCGATATCGGGACCGGGCGATGCGTCTTCTGGTCGGTGTTGACCCAGACGATCTCGCCGGTCACCAGCGCCTCATTGCCGCCTTTGAGGAAGATCGCGAGTTCGAAGCTCAGGCTCGAATTGCCGATCCGCGCCACGCGCGCGCCGACGTCGAGCTCCCAGTCGAACCGAACGGGCGCCTTGTATTCGATGACGGATTTCACGACGTGGAAATCGACGCCGCTCTTCTTGGCATCGGCGTATTGGTCGTAGCCGAGTGCGCGGAAATACTCGGTGATGGTGGTGTCGAAATAGGTCAGGTAATGCGCGTTGAAGACGACGCCCTGGCCGTCGATTTCGGAATAGCGTACCCGGAATGGATGGAAGAACCAGAATTGCTCGCGTGACATGGGATTCCCGGTGTGGCGTGTTCAGCTGATTGCATAGTTTAGCGACGACAATTCATAAAGCCGGCGCTCCGTACTCTTCCGTCATTCCGGGGCGTGCAAAGCACGAACCCGGAATCTCGAGATTCCGGGTCTGGTCCTTCGGACCATCCCGGAATGACGGCGTAGAACTACAAACACGTGGCGCGTTCGGCGGCGAGGTAGCCGAACAATAGGCCGAGGCCGAACAGCAGCACCAGGCCGGCGGCGCCGAACTCGATGCCGCGCATGATCAGCGCGCCGCCGCCCTCGCGGCCGGCGCTGAGCCGGCGGGCGAGACCCTTGGCGGATACGGCGATGATCGCAATGGTGGCGACCGTGATCGCGGTGCCGAGCCCCATCACGAAGGTGGCGGCGATGCCGGCCAGGAACAATCCCTGCGCCAGCGAGAACACCAGCACCAGAATGGCGCCCGAGCACGGCCGCATGCCCACCGCAAAGATCGTCCCAAGGCCGCGCCGCCAGCCGCCGGGGCCGGCGAGTTGATCCGGCGTCGGTCCGTGCGAATGGCCGCAATGCTCGTCATGAACATGGCCATGGCCGTGATCATGGTCGTGATGATGATGGGCATGGTCATGATGATGCGCGTGCCCGTGATCGTGGTGATCGTGATGATGGGCTGTGGCCACCGCCATCGCCGGGGCCGGCTTCGCCTGCAGCGCGCGCATGAAGCCGCCGCCCTTGGTCCAGACCAGCCGGGCGCCGAAAGCTGCGATCAGGCCATAGCTGACGATCTCGATCGCCTTCTCCGCGGAGCACATCGTCTTGGCGGTGGAGGAAAGCAGCCAGGCGAACACGGCGACGATCGCCACCGCGACCAGCGCCTGCAGGAACGCCGAGGCGAACGACAGCACGATGCCGCGCCGCGCGGTCTCCTCGTTGGCAACGAGATAGGACGAGATCACCGCCTTGCCGTGGCCGGGGCCGGCGGCGTGGAAGATCCCATACGCAAATGAGATCCCGAGCAGCGTCCAGACCGCGCTGCCGTCCGATTTCGCCGCGCGTATCGTGGCGGACATCTCGCGATAGAATTCGGACTGCTTGGCCAAAATCCATCCGATCACGCCGCCGACCTGCGGCTCGGCGGCGGGCCGTGGCCCGCCGAACGGGTTCTGCGCCAACAGCGCGTGCCAGGCGGTGTCGAACACCACAACGGCCGCGAGCGCCGCGGCCGTGATCGCCAGGACTCTGGTCGTCTCGCCCCGTGCGAGCCTTGCAAGCAACGACTTCACGGGCAGTTCACCGTGATCTTGTTGGCGAACATCGCCCCGTAATTGGAATTGTCGCCGTTCATGAAGTTCTGCTCGTTCAGCCGCTGAGTGTTCGCGGTCTCGTCGTTCGGCCGCTGGAATTTCATCTGACAGGCGGCCGGCGCGCCAACCAGTTTGATGGGGTCCTTGTCGTCGAACTTGAAGTCGATGAAATAAGAGGGATCGAACACCTCCAGCGCCAGCTGCTTTGGCGTCACCGGCGCCTTCAGCGGCAGCAGGAAATGCAGCGTCAACGCGCTGTCCTTGTATTCGAGGTAGTAGTCGACAGGCTCGTTGAACTTCTCCTTCTTGCCGTCGCCCTTGGCGAAGGTGAAGTAGGCGAAATCCTTCAGCGACTCGACATTGGTCTGCGCCAGCGGCGCCAGTTCCTCGCGGGTGTAAACGCCCTTGGTCTTGGTCTCGATGCCCTGCAGCGCGTAGGTCGAGAACATGTCGTCAAAAGTCCAGGCGTGGCGCACGCCCGTCATCGCGCCGTCGGGCGCGTAGACCACCTCGCTTTTGGCCGTGATCCAGACATGGGGATGGGCCTCGGCCGCGACCGTGCCGAGCGACAAGGCGACGATCGCGCCCAACAAGCTGAAAACTACACGCAACACGTCGCCCCTGCCTCGTGCGCGATTTGCGCACAAGGCGCGGGGACCCATACGCCGTGTCTTCTCTGTTTGACGGTGTGGCAAGGGCTTTTCCTTCACAACGAACACCAGGGGTTATCGGTCCCTGCGCCAAGTGCGCAATTGCGCACAAGGCAGGGACGACTCGTGGAGGCGACGCCGGCCAATCAGGCCGCCGGCGTTGTTTCGAGCAGTCCGCGCCGGCGCAACAGCGCATCCGCCTCCGGCTCGCGGCCGCGGAACGCGACATAGGCGTCCTCGGGGTTGCGCGCGCCGCCCGACGAATAGATGTCGTCGTGCAGGCGCTTGGCGGTGGCGGGATCGAAGATGTCGCCGGCTTCCTCGAAGGCGCCGAACGCGTCGGCGTCCATCACCTCCGACCACATGTAGCTGTAATAGCCGGCGGCATAGTGGTCGCCGGAGAAGATATGGCCGAATTGCGTGGGCCGGTGCCTCAGCGCGATTTCCGTGGGCATGCCGATCTTCTCCAACTCGGCCTTCTCGAAGGCCGCGACGTCGCGGCTGGCCGCGGCCGGCTGGGTGTGGAATTCGAGGTCGATCAGCGCCGAGGAGACGAACTCCACGGTGGCAAAGCCCTGGTTGAATTTTCGCGCGGCGAGGAAACGCTGCAGCAGGTCGTCCGGCAGTGGCTCGCCGGACTGATAGTGTTTGGCGAACTGCCGCAGCACCTGCGGCTGCTCCTGCCAGTGCTCATAGAGCTGCGAGGGCAGCTCGACGAAGTCGGTAAACACTGACGTGCCCGACAGCGAGGGATAGGTCACGTTGGACAGCATGCCGTGCAGGCCGTGGCCGAACTCGTGGAACAGGGTGCGCGCGTCGTCGGGCGACAGCAGCGACGGCTGGCCGTCCGAGCCCTTGGAGAAGTTGCAGACGTTGATGATCAAGGGGGCGATCTCGCCGTCGAGCTTCTGCTGGTCGCGCAGCGAGGTCATCCAGGCGCCGGAGCGCTTTGAGGGCCGGGCGAAGTAGTCGCCATAGAACAGCGCCTTGTGCTTGCCGTCGGCGTCCTTGACTTCCCAGACCCGGACGTCCGGATGCCAGACCGGGATGTCCTTGCGCTCGGCAAAGGTGATCCCGAACAGGCGGGTGGCGCAGTCGAAGGCGGCCTCGATCATGTGGTCGAGCACCAGGTAGGGCTTGATGGCGGCGTCGTCGAAATCGGCTTTCCGCTGCCGCAGGATTTCGGCGTAGTAGCGCCAGTCCCACGGCGCGAGGGCGAAGTTGCCGCCCTCCTCCGCGATCAGCGCCTGCAGCGCGTCGCGGTCGGCGAGCGCGCGCGCCCGGGCCGGTTGCCAGACCCGCTCCAGCAGGCCGCGGACGGCGTCCGGCGTCTTGGCCATGGAATCCTCCAGCCGGTAGGCGGCGTAGGTCGGAAAGCCCATGAGCTTGGCGGCCTCCTCGCGGAGCTCCAGGATCTCCACGATGGTGGCGTTGTTGTCGTTGGCGTTACCGTTGTCGCCACGGGCGGTGAAGGCCTTGTAGACCTTCTCGCGCAGGTCGCGGCGGGAGGAGCTCTTCAGGAACGGCTCGACCGACGAACGTGACAGCGTGACGATCGCCTTGCCCGCCATGCCCCGCTCTTCGGCCGCCGCCTTGGCCGCGGCGACGAAGGCTTCGGGAAGGCCGCCGCGGTCGTCCTCGCCGAGCTCCATGAACCAGTCCTGCTCGTCGCCGAGCAAATGGTGGCTGAAAGAGGTGCCGAGCTGGGCCAGCCGCTCGTTGATCTCGGCCCGGCGCTTCTTGGCGGCCTCGTCGAGACCGGCGCCGGCGCGGTAGAAATTGGTGTAGGTGCGCTCCAGGAGCCGGTTCTGCTCGCCGGTCAGGCCGAGCGTGGCGCGGTTCTCATGCAAGAGCGCGATGCGGCCGAACAGCACCGCGTTCATCATGATCGGGTTCCAGTGCCGCGCCATCCGCAAGGAGACTTCCTTGTCGATCTCCAGGATCGCCGGATTGGAGTGCGCCGAGACCAGGTCGTAGAACACGGCTGCGACCTTGGAGAGCAGCTTGCCCGAGCGTTCCAGCGCCGTGATGGTGTTGGCGAAGTCCGGCGCCGACGGATCGTGGGTGATCGCCGCGATCTCGGCGGCATGGTCGGCGAAGGCCTGCTCGAAGGCGGGCAGGAAGTGCTCCGGCTCGATTTCGGCAAAGGGCGGCGTCTCGAACGGCGTCTGCCACGGCCGGAGCAGCGGGTTTTCGCCAGCTTCCGAGGGGGCCGCCGTATGCAGGGTTTCTGACATCACAATTCCCGTTTTTGCCTCGTTTTCTTGACGCAAACCGGTACCGATTTCGCTCGAAAACGCTCCAGAAGATGCGGCAATCTATATCACGCGATGAGGCATTTTTGGGCCTTTTACGCTTGATAGATGGGGCCTTTTCGGAGAGATTGCGCCCCCTGAACAGGACCTTTTTCCATGAGCCCACAGCCCGCTTCCACATCCTCCCGCCAGATCGTCTGGCCGAGCGTCATCACCGTCATCTCGGCGGCGATCCTGATCGGCGCGGAAGTGTTCGGCGCGGCGTTTGCCGGCGGCTGGGCGCTCGCGATCCTGTTCGGCCTCAACGACACCTCAGCGCACATCCTGCAGGCTGTGCTGTTCGGTATCGGCGTGCTGATCATGGTGGCGTTCATCCGCGCCGCGCAACGCATCGAGCCGTTCTTCAGGCGCGGCTGACGCGCATTCAAGAAACCGCTGCGGCACAGGCGTTACAGCGCTCAACGCCTCGCGAGAAATCTTAACGTCCATTCATGTTTGTCGTCAGCGGCGCACACCGCGAACGCTTTCGTAATCACACGCGCGCGAAATTTGTCCCCACCCTAAAAAAATTGTTGCGAAGCCGATTCAAAAGACTTATTTCCAGCCTTGCCCAATTTCGCACGTGCCTGTGGTCGTGTGTCAGTCGGTAGGTATCCGGACAAGAGGCCGGACAGCCGCCAAGGGATGGAAGAACCGAGGGTCGCTTAACAGGCGGCCAGCATCTCTCTCCAGGGATGCCGTTGAAGGTCTCACCACTCCTTGCAACCGTGACTGGCAGCCGGAGGCGAACCGGCGTACTCCGCTCTCAACGGGGGACGCGACTTAAAGCAACGACGGATCGGGCTTTTTTGGTCTCTACCGGCATTCCACCGCCGGCGCGGGCTACTGAAAAGGCTTGTCCTTCATTGCCAGGTGAGCGGGCGGGAAATCTCCCAACCAATCCACGGCAGCACAATTCGGTCCTCGAGTTCGAGGCTTTGTCGCGTCTCCATCGTGCGGCAAGGCCAAGCGCTCAGGTCCGAGAACTGTTTGAACGCGCCCGTCGCTGGGCCGTTTGGGAGAGTGCCATGACCGAACGTATTCAGGAATTCCTGCGCAACCGCCGCAGCGAGGGCCAGGACACCGAGCCGTGCCTCGTTGTCGACCTCGAAGTCGTGCGCGACAACTACCAGACCTTTGCGAAGGCGCTGCCGGACAGCCGCGTGTTCTACGCGGTGAAGGCGAATCCTGCGCCCGAGGTGCTGTCGCTGCTCGCCTCCCTGGGCTCCTGCTTCGACACCGCAACCGTCGCCGAGATCGAAATGGCGCTGGCCGCGGGTGCGACGCCGGACCGCATCTCCTATGGCAATACGATCAAGAAGGAGCGTGACATCGCGCGCGCCTTCGCGCTCGGCATTCGCCTGTTCGCGGTCGACTGCGCCGCCGAGGTCGAGAAGATCGCCCGCGCCGCCCCCGGCGCCAAGGTGTTCTGCCGCATCCTCTATGACTGCGCCGGCGCCGAGTGGCCGCTGTCGCGCAAGTTCGGCTGCGACCCGGAGATGGCGATCGAGGTGCTCGACCTCGCCAAGCGTCTGGGCCTGGAGCCGTGCGGCATCTCGTTCCATGTCGGCTCGCAGCAGCGCAAGGTGAAGGCGTGGGACCGCGCGCTGGCGATGGCCTCGACGGTGTTCCGGGACTGCGCAGAGCGCGGGATCAGCCTGTCCATGGTCAACATGGGCGGCGGCTTCCCGACCAGGTACCTCAAGGATGTTCCTCCGGTCCTGCAATACGGCCGGTCGATCTTCCGTGCGCTGCGCAAGCATTTCGGCAACCAGATCCCAGAGACGATCATCGAGCCGGGCCGCGGCATGGTCGGAAATGCCGGGATCATCGAGACCGAAGTCGTTCTGATCTCCAAGAAGAGCGACGAGGACGAGGTGCGCTGGGTGTATCTCGACATCGGCAAGTTCGGCGGTCTCGCCGAGACGATGGACGAGTCGATCCGTTACGCCATCCGCACGCCGCATGACGGCGCGGACATGACGCCGTGCGTGCTCGCAGGTCCGACCTGCGATAGCGCCGACGTGCTGTACGAGAAGATGCCGTATCCGCTTCCGGTGACGCTCGAGATCGGCGACAAGCTGCTGATCGAAGGCACCGGGGCCTATACGTCGACCTACTCGTCGGTGGCGTTCAACGGCATCCCGCCGCTGCGGACCTACCACATCTGATCGGTCTCGTTTGAGGCTTGAATAACGGGAGCCGGTGCGCCGGCTCCCTCCCCGTCATTTGCGAATATTTGACAACGCTTTGCGCGGCAGCCTTGCCGTTGCGAGCGGGGACTGACGTGCCATGACTGCTTTGCGGAAGACCAAGATCGCCCTTAACCCCAAGGCTGCTCCGTTTGCGATCCGTGCGGAGCGAACCTCGGACGTCGCCGCGCGTGAAGCGCTGCTGGATGCCTGCTTTGGCGACACCCGCCATACGCGCTCCTGCCAGCGCCTGCGCGACGGACGCGCGCCCGCCGAAGGCCTCAGCCTGTCGGCCGTGGCGGAGGGCCGGCTGGTCGGGACCGTTCGGTTGTGGCACGTCAGCGCCGGGGGCATCCCGGCGCTCATGCTCGGCCCGCTGGCGGTGGAGGGTTCCTCCCGCCAGCTCGGCGTCGGGGCTGCGCTGATGGACCACGCGCTCGCGGCGGCGAAGGCGCGTGGCCATCGCGCGGTAATCCTGCTGGGCGACGCGCCCTATTACGCCCGCTTCGGCTTCTCGGCCGCGAAGACCGGCGAGCTGTCGCTGCCAGGCGCGTTCGAGCGCGACCGGCTGCTCGGCCTGGAGTTTTGCGACGGCGCGCTCGACGGCGCCTGGGGCATGATTACCGCCACCGGCGCGCCGCTGCCGAAAACGAAGGCAGTCCGCGGCCGGAAGGCGAAGGCCCTGCTCGTGCCGCGCGCGGCCTGAAGGCCATGGCTGCGAGCCTTGCCCGAGATGCGCGCCCACGCTGGCGCGGCGCTATCACGATGGCCCTGCTGGTCATGATCACGATCATGATCGTCAGGGACATCCTGGTGCGCCGCTGGGGCGGGCCTACGCCGCCGGCCTCCGACATCACCCAGCCGTCCCGCTAGCCCCGCGAGGGGTTGCGCAGGCTGGGGAAAAGCCCTTAAACCGCGCCCATCCCGCCCCGGACCGTTCCCAAGATCGAGGTTCCGATGCCCCGTCGTCTGATTTCCACCGGCTCGCCTTTCGAGAAGACCGCCGGCTACAGCCGCGCCGTCATCGACGGCGATTTCGCCTTCGTCGCCGGCACCACCGGCTATGACTACACGACCATGGTCATCCCGGTCGATGTCACAAACCAGGCGCGCAACTGCTTTAGGAACATCGAAGCTGCGCTGAAGGAAGGCGGCTTCGCGATGGCCGATATCGTCCGCGCGACCTACTACATCACTGACCTCGCGGATGCGGACCCTTTCTTCGCAGTCTGCGGCGAAGTGTTTGGCGAGATACGTCCGGCCACCACGCTTCTGGTCGTCGCGGGGCTCTACAAGCCCGAGATGAAGATCGAGATCGAAGTCACCGCGAAGCGCCGCACCGCCTGATCCACCCCTCACCATTTGTCTACCAGCACGTTCCGGAGAAACCATCCCATGAGCCCCGCCTCGCAGATCTACGCGAAGATTACCGGCCCCATTGTCATGGTCGGCTTCGGCTCCATCGGCAAAGGCACGCTGCCGTTGATCGAGCGGCATCTCGATTACGACAAGTCGCGCTTCACCGTGCTCGATCCCAAGGACGAGGGCCGCAAGGCACTTTGCGAAAAGCACAATGTACGCTTCATCCAGAAGGGCCTGACCAGGGACAATTATCGCGAGGTGCTGACCCCGCTGCTCACCGAAGGCGGCGGCCAGGGTTTTTGCGTCAATCTCTCGGTCGATACCGGCTCTACCGACATCATGGAGCTCTGCAACGAACTCGGCGCTCTCTATATCGACACCGTCAACGAGCCCTGGCTCGGCTTCTATTTCGATTCGTCGAAGGGCCCGGAAGCACGCTCCAACTACGCCCTTCGCGAAGTGACGCTGGCCGCCAAGAAGGCGCGTCCCGCGGGCTCGACGACGGCCGTCTCCTGCTGTGGCGCCAATCCCGGCATGGTCTCCTTTTTCGTCAAGCAGGCGCTGCTCAATGTCGCCGCTGATCTGAAGCTCAATGCCCCCAAGCCGAAGACCAAGGCCGAATGGGCGGACTTGATGCGGCAGGCTGGTGTCAAGGGGATCCACATCGCCGAACGCGACACCCAGCGCTCGAAGTCGCCGAAAGAGCCTGATGTCTTCGTCAACACCTGGTCGGTGGAAGGTTTCCTGTCGGAAGGCGTGCAGCCGTCCGAACTAGGTTGGGGCACCCATGAAAAATGGATGCCCGAAAATGCGCGTACCCACGAAGCCGGCTGCGGCGCCGCCATCTATCTGATGCAGCCCGGCGCCAACACGCGCGTGCGCACCTGGTGCCCGACCCGCGGCGCGCAGTATGGCTTCCTCGTCACCCACAATGAGTCGATCTCGATCTCCGATTACTTCACGGTGCGTGACGCATCGGGCACGGCGATCTATCGGCCGACCTGCCACTATGCCTATCATCCGGCTGACGATGCCGTGCTGTCGCTGCATGAAATGTTCGGCCGCGCCGCGAAGATGCAGGAAAAGCATCACATCCTCGATGAGAATGAAATCGTCGATGGCATCGACGAACTCGGCGTGCTGCTGTTCGGCCATGACAACAATGCCTACTGGTACGGCTCGCAGCTCTCCATCGAAGAGACCCGCAAGCTCGCGCCCTACCAGAACGCCACCGGCCTGCAGGTGACCTCTGCCGTGCTCGGCGGCATGGTGTGGGCGCTGGAAAACCCGAACCAAGGCATCGTCGAAGCCGACGAGATGGATTTCGATCGTCTGCTGGAAATCCAGATGCCGTATCTCGGCCCGGTGAAGGGTTTCTACACCGACTGGACGCCGCTCACCGACCGTCCGGGCCTGTTCCCGGAAGACATCGACACGTCGGACCCCTGGCAGTTCAAGAACGTGCTGGTGCGCTGAGCGCGCCAGCACGGTATGCGTCGTGCCGCGGCCATTGCCGAAGTCGAGACGAGGCTGTTAGGGTGCACAACCACAACGTGATATCCTGACAGCCGCGCCGGTGACAATGAGCCGAAACTCAAAATCGACCCGTTCCATGATGCCTAGGAATGCCGGCGCAGCCTTCGCACTGGCGATGCTCTCGCTCTGTTCAGCTCCTGCTCTCGCGGCGGACGGAAACTGCATGGCGAGTTACTACCGCAGCAAGTCGCCCCCCTGCATCGATGAAACGTTGGCGCAGTTCCGGCAGATGGTGCCGCGATCCGCTCCGGACACGCTTGTCGGCTTCCTTGCCGAAGTGTTCAAGGCGTCTCCCGAAGAGCGGGAACGTCTGCTCAAGAACGAACCTTCCAACAACGTGAAGCAGGTATATCTCTACAGCCTGTACCGGGCTGGCCTGTCGGATGAAACGCAAAAATATGCCGCCGCCAACCAGCTCACTGCGCTGCTCGATAAACTGCAGGCAGGACGCGTCCCGACGCTGGAGGCGGTGAGGCCTTCGGCAATCCCCGGCGACAACGACGCCCTGATCGGCGCCTACATGGCGTCGGGCAAGACCGTCTTCATCCAGCGCATCCTCGAAAACTATACAAGCGCCGAGGACCCGATGGTCAGCGATGCCCTGCGCATGGCCTACATGATGAGCAAGTTCGGTAATACGCTCACACCCAAGGGGCGCGACGACGTGATGACGAAAGCGGCCTGCGAAAAATATCAGTGCAAGGCCGACTCGCAAAAATTCCGCCGGCTGCTGACGCTGGCATCGGCTTTCTGGTCGACGCAGTCCCTGTCCGCAAAGGACGAAGGCATCAAGACGACATTGTCCGACTTCTTTGCCCGCGATGCGCGGCTGAAGGATCTGCTCGCCGCCGAGCAAGCCGCGTTCGGAAACTACATGACGGCGATCATGCTCATTGCCACCTTCAAGGACAAACGTGAGGGCGCGGACCAGGATCGGACCTACGAGCTGATGAACAAATCCGCGTCGATCTACGAGCATTTCGGGACCGGCAAGGAGGCGTTCGAGCCGTTCATTAGCCTGAAGAAGTGACAGCGCGTCGCCGTGCGGCCGGCGGGCGATCCCGCTGGTTCCCGCTGCAGCGCACATCGCCTCGCCCGGCGTAGAACTACCCACGGGAACTGCAGTTCCCCGTAACCCTCGATTAACTCGATCGCGCCATCCTGAAGGGTGAATTCCTGCGAGGGCCCATGGCCGTCGCCGCTTTATCCGCGCGACGGCTCCGGTTGGAGCAACCAACATGCGCGTCATCATTGCCATCATCCTGTCGGCCGCGGCCTTGGCTGCGTGCGCGCCTGAGGGCAACAGCTATGCCGAGGTGACGGGCTCGATAGACAATTGCGCGCGCAAGCTCTACAGCCAGTACAATCCCAAGGACAAGAAGCAGTGCGTCGCGGTGTGCATCGCCTGCGAGCGCGGCGTTGTGACGACCTGCTCAACCGCCTGCACGCTGAGGGGCGCGCAGTGATCGCCAGGTAAGCCGCTCGCCCCTTACCTTGCCATGTAGTCGAACGCCACCGTTCCCAGGCCAAGCGTCAGGTCGGCCTTGAAATGCAGCGCGGAGACCACTTCGTGCACCGGGAGCCGGGCGACGTCGGCGAGCGCATGTGGGAACAGGCCGAGCGCCGCCGGGCCAGTCCATGCCTCTTTCAGCGTGATGTCTTCGAGATAATAGCGCACCAGCTCGCAAATCCGTGGGCTACCGTCGACATGCGGGATGATCTTGAGCATGAAGTTCGGCGCCTTCATCCCTTTCAGCACCGCGTCGTGATCGACCGCGCGATGCTTGTAGCCCATGGTGGCGGAGACGCACAGCACCGAGCCGTAATGCAGCGTGCCGACCAGCACATCGCTCTCGACGGCGATTTTCGGCTTCGCCAGTTTCTTTGGAAATCCCCAGAGTTCGCGGCCGCCGGCGATCGGTCCCTCGTCGTCCAGGTACATCGAATGAACGTAGATGCCCTCTTCGCCCTTGAAGCGGACCGGAATGACCTGGCCGGTCTCGGTGTAATCACCGAAGCCGGTTGAATCAGGCATGCGGATGAATTCGTATTTGACGACGGCCTCCGCGACTTCGAGCGGCTCGGGCACGACAGCGGCGAGCGCCTCGGGGTCGGTGCGATAGGTGATGACGAAAAATTCTCGGTTGAAGAAGCGGTACGGCCCCCGCGGAAACGACGGGTTGGTCAGCGGCATCGAATAGGCGGTTCGCCTGACGTCATCGATCTTCATGGCCTGCCCCATTTGTCATCTGAACTGACGCAATGAGATTATGGGGCAGATGATGGCAGCTAGCGAGGCTGAAGAAGCGGCAGAACGTCACGATGCCGTCATAACAGTCAGACGACGCCGCCGAGATAGAGCCGCTTGACGATGTCGTTGGCCTTCAGCTCGTCAACCGACTGCGCGGCGACCGCGATCTCGCCGTGGACGATGATGTAGCCGCGATCGGCGATCCGGATCGCCTGGTTGAAATTCTGTTCCGCCATCAGCACGGTCAGGCCGACACGCTGCTTCAGCTCGCCGATCTTGGAAATGGTCTGGGACACCAATAGCGGCGACAGCCCGACCGAAGGCTCGTCGATCAGAAGCAGCCGCGGTGATGACATCAGCGCCCGCGCGATCGCCAGCATCTGCTGCTGGCCGCCGGACATGGTACCGGCGAGCTGGCTGCGCCGCTCCTTCAGCACCGGAAAGGTGTCGAACACGAGCGCGAGATTGCCGTCGATCGTCGAGCGCGCGGCCTTGCGGAACGCGCCGAGCATCAGGTTTTCCGTCACCGTCAGCTTGGGAAACAGCCGCCGTCCTTCCGGCACCAGCGCCACGCCGAGATCGACGATCGCCTCGGGCGACAGTCTTGTCAGATCATGCGCCACGCCGTCGATCGTAAGCGCCAACCGGCCGCTGTCCGGACGGACCAGGCCCATGACGCATTTCATCAACGTGCTCTTGCCGTTGCCGTTGGTGCCGAGCAGGGCCACGGTCTCGCCGGCCTCGACATGCAGCGTGACGCCGCGCAGCGCCTTGACGGCGCCGTAGCCGGCATCGAGACCTTCGATGGCAAGGCTAAGTGCCAAGATAGGCCTCCTGCACCCGCTTGTTGGCCATCACCTCGGCGGGCGCACCGAGCGCGATGATCTTTCCGGCGTCGAGGCACATCACCCGCTCCGAAAACCGCATCACCGCCTGCATGATGTGCTCGATCATGATGATGGTGATGTCTTCCTCGCCGAGGCTGATCAGGAGATCGAGCACTTCGTCGACTTCGGAAGATGAGAGCCCCGCCATCGCCTCGTCGGAAATCAGAAGCTTCGGCCGCACCGCCATGGCGCGGGCAAGCTCCATCTTGCGCAGTTCGACCTGGCTCAGCGTGTCGCTGGAGGCGCCGGCCTTCGAGGCGAGCCCCATCCGCGTCAGGATCGACATCGCGATCTCTTCCTCCGCCGCGACTGAACCGGCGGCGGCGAAGTCGAGCCCGACCATGAGGTTTTCGAGCACCGTCATGCTCTTGAAGGGACGCGGGATCTGGAAGCTGCGGGCGATGCCGCGGCGTGCACGTAGATGCGGCGGCAATTGCGTGATGTCCTCGCCGCAGAACACCACGCTGCCGACCTGCGGTTTCAGCGCGCCGGAGATGCAGTTGATCAGCGTGGTCTTGCCTGAGCCGTTCGGGCCGATCAGGCCGAACCGTTCGCCCTTCCGGATGTCGACGCTGATATTGTCGAGCGCGGTGAAGCCGCCAAAGGTCTTGGTCAGCGTTCCCACCTGCAGCAACGGCGCGTCGGGTGCGGCAGCCGTAGTCATTGCTTGCCTCCCGCGCGCAGACGATAGCGCGGCCGCAGCAGCCCAATGATACCCTTGGGCGCGCCGACCACGAACAGCACCAGCATGATGCCGAGCACCAACACATTGATTTCTGACGATATGGTCACCGCAAGGAACTGCTGCGTTGAGCCGAGCAGGATGGCGCCGAGCACCGGGCCGATCCAGTGCGCGGTGCCGCCGATCAGCGACATGGCAAGCGCCGAGACGGAATAAGTGAGATTGAATGCGGAGGATGGGTCGGCGTACTGCAGGTACATTGCTGCCGGCGCTCCAACGGCCGACATCAGCGCGCCCGAGATCATGCAGGCCACCAGCTTGAGCTTCAATGTCGGCACACCCGTGCATTCGGCGGCGAGTTCATCATCCCGAAGCGCCTGCAGCCCGCGGCCCATCCGGGAATTCTGGATGTAGCGCGCGATCCCGACGGCAATCACCACCAGAATCGCCTGCACGAAGAACAGCATCTTCACGTAAGAGTCGAACGGCGCCATCACCGGCGGCCGCTGGATCTGGATGCCGGCCGCGCCGCCGACAAACCGCCAATTCATCACAAAGGTCTCGATGATGATGGCAAGCGCGATCGTCGCGATCGAGAAGAAGATGCCGCGCATCCGCAAAGTGAGGAGGCCGACGCCAAAGCCGAGCAGCATGCCGACGATGGCGGCAACGGCGATCTGCACCACGAGCGGCGCCCCGGTCGCCTTGAACAGCGCGACCGCCGTATAGACGCCGACGCCGAAAAAAGCGTTGGTTCCGAAATTGACGTAGCCGGCATAGCCGCCGAGGATACTCCAGGCCACCGCCAGCGCGATGAACTGCAGGATGACGTAGCCGGCGAAAAACGGATATTCGTTGCGGACGATCTGGGTCATCGACAGCACGGCGACGAGGAAGACGGCCACGCCGGCCCAGAATATGATGCTGTGGCTGCGCTTGTTCATCGGCCGAGCAGACCTTGCGGGCGGACGGCGAGCACGCCGAGCAGCATGGCGAACGAGATTGCCGGCGCCCAGGAGGCGCCGAACATCGTCAGCACGATCGACTCGGCGACACCGAGGATGATGGCGGCGATCAGCGTGCCGCTGATGCTGCCGAGCCCGGCCATGACGACGACGCAGAAGGTGCGCCCGATATAGGCGCGGTCGAGCGTCGGTTCGACCGGCGCCACGATGATCAGGAGCGCGCCGGCGATCCCGAGCACCGCGGTGGCGATGCCGAAGGCAAACTGCTTGATGCGGACCGGGTTGGCGCCCATCAGCCGCAATGCCTCCTCGTCCTGCGCGACCGCTCGGATCGCACGGCCCATGAAGGTTTTCGACAGATAGACCGCAAGCAGTACCGTCAGCGCCAGCGCCACCGCGAACGCGACCAACTGCCGGATCGGTATCCGAAATTCGCCGAACCGCCAGGACTTGCCGATATAGGTCGCCGAGACCGAGCGCTGGTCGACGCCGAACTGCAGGATGATCAGGACCTCGATGATGAAGGCGATGCCGAAAAAGAACGCGATGCCGCGGACGCCGGCGTCGCTGCCGCGCCGCTCGAAGGTCTCGTAATAGACGCGGTAGGCGAGCAGGCCGAACAGGAAGAACAGCGGCGTGATGGCGAGGCCCGCCAGCAACGGGTCGATGTCATAGCTGTCGTTGAGCTGGTACACGCCATAGGACGCGAGCACCAGAAAGGCCGGATGCGCGACATGGGGAACGTCGAGCAGTCCGAACGAGACCGACAGCCCGACGCTGACGGCTGCATAGAAGCAGCCGAGCAGCACCCCGAGCACCACTGCGCCAAGCAGCAGGTCCATCGAAAACAATTCAGATCCCCCCTTGGCTCCGAGCCGGAAAAGCCACGAGGCCTACTTACGTGCCGCCTCGAAGGGACTGATGAGATCACCCGTCTTCAGCTTGTCGGGGAACAGGATTACCTGCTTGCCGGAGGACCGGAACTGTTCGATGTCCTTGTCCTTCACGCCCCGGAATTGCGCCTGCAGCGTCGCGGTTTCCTTGCGCTCGCCATCCGCCGCGAAAGCAATCGGGCCGACGATGGTCTTGTGCTCGTTCTCGCGCAAATATTTGGCGATGCCCTTCTGGTCGAGCGACTTGGTGGAATTGACCGCCGCCGCGATCATCTCGCCCATCGCGTAGCCGAACGGCGCCAGATAATAGCCTAGTGGATCGACCTTGGCCTCGATGGCACGCTTTGTGTATTTGTCGAAAAATTCCTTGGTGCCGTCGAAATACATGCTCTTTTCCGGCAGCCACGTATTGTAGTTCACGACGCCGTTGAGCAGCGAGCCGAGGTTCGACATCACGGCGGCAAACTGCAGGCCGACCATGCCGCCGCCGAAAATCTTGACGTCGTCGCCGATCCCGATTTCGTTCACGGCGCGCAGGATGCCCGCGGAGTCAGGCGGATAGGACGCGACATAGACGATGTCGGGCTTGGCGGCCTTGAGCGCGCGGATGATGGAGGCGAATTCCACGGTGTTCGGCGGATAGACCTGGTCGAAGACCACGGGGAGATTTCGCTTCTTGGCGACATCCCGCGCGGTGAGTGCGAGGTTCTGCGCGAATTCCTGGTCCGCCGTCAGCAGCGCCATGTTCTTGCCGCCGGCCTTCTGCGCCAGATCGAGGAACGAGGCCGCCCAGCTATCCGCCGGCCCCCAGGGCGCATTGTTGAACCACATGTCGTGGCCGACCTTGCTGTTCACCTGGAACGAGAAATTGCCCATCAGCAACAGGCCGCGCTGCTTGACGAACGGCATGATCGGGGCGGTCGGCACCGTCGCATAGGGGGCGAACAACAGATCGACCTTATCGACGTCGACCAGCTTGGCGTAGATCGCCGGTGTCTCCGAGGCGCTCGACTTGTCGTCATAGACAACGAGTTCGACCTTGCGGCCGAGCAGACCGCCTTTCGCATTGATGTCGTCGCGCCAGATCTCGATACCGAGCAGCGACGCCTTGCCGCCACCGGCGAGACCGCCGGTCTGCGGCATCGACATGCCGATCTTGATCGGCGGTTGCTGCGCCAACGCGTCCGAACCGTGTCCAACCACGGCGACAGCCATGGCGCCGCCCAGGAATGTTCTGCGTTTCATTAATTCCCCCTTATGTGCCGTTGTCGTTCTGCTTCCGCCGGATCTTCGCCCGGCTGCGGTGAAGTGGATCGTGCCAGGTCGAACTAGCCGGCGCCCGCCGGGGCGGGTTCGTTTCTGGCCTTTTTCATGATTGCCGACGGATCGGCGCCGACGCGCCCGCTGGTCTTGTCGGCCTCGCTCTCGCGCGACAAGCGCATGTCGAAGCGGATGCTCGGCATGCCCTTGATCGGGCAATCCGGATCGTTGGCGACCACATCGACGGCGAGATCGCCCGACGAGCCGAACACGACGTCATCAGCCAGATGGGGATCGTCGCGCAGATAGAGCGCAGTGACGAGTTCGCGATAGCCCGCGGCGCCGACCAGGAAATGAATATGCGCCGGCCGCATGCCATGCCGCGCCTGCGCCTTGACCATGGTGCCGACGGGTCCATCCATCGGGATCGAATAGCCGAGCGGCTTGACGGTGCGCAGCACGTAGATTCCGTCCGCGTCGGTGCTAAACACACCGCGGTAATCGACCGAGGTCGCGCTGGCCTGGATATCGTAGAGACCGTCGGCGCCGGTCTGCCAGATCGAGACGGTGGCGTTGCCGACCGGTTTGCCCGTAGCATCGGTGACGCGGCCATACAGCACGCATTCACTGCCGGGCTTCGGATTCTTGGCGATCGAGCTGCCTGCCGCGAGCGTCGGCGTGGCCTCGCGGTAAAATGGGCCAAGCAGGCTGGTATGGGTGGCTTCTTCCAGGGCGGTCGCGTCGTGCAGACCATTGACGAGCGCCGATAGGCCGAGCGTGTCGGATAGCAGGATGAATTCCTGCCGTTCCGGCGAACACATCTTGCCGGCGGCGGTCATGAATTCGATGCCTTTGATCCACTCCGCCGGGGTCAGGTTGACCTCGCGCGCGAAGGCATGGAGGTGCTTGACTGCCGACGCCATGATCGTCTTGAGGCGTGGGTCCGGCGTTGTCGCCATCTGGTCGAGCACGGCGTCCGTGATCGTATCAGGCGTTAACTCACGCATGCGTCACTCCCTGGCGTGCCGGCTGTTATCAGGCCTGCCGGCTGTTATTGCAGCAAGCCTAACCGCTTGTTGGGGATCAACACAAGGCGTTCGGAGGCTGTGCCTGCGCCCCCTGCTACCAATTGATGCGCGGATGGGTCACATGACTGCACAGGAATGCGTCAGCAAGCGCAGCCGAAGCTCGGCGGCCCACGATTTCGCGATTGCACAATCAGTGCAACGGAAGTGGGATCATTTCTCGCGGATCGGCGGCGCAACCTTCTCCGCCGGCGCGGGCGGCAGCGCGGGCTGAGCGCCCGACTTCTGCGCATCCGGATCGGGGCGCGCCGGCTGCGGCGGAACGTCCGAGGGACGTTGGCCGGTCGTGGGTGGCTCGGGTGGCGGCCCGGTCGGCTTGGTTTCCGCGCCCGGCGTCGATTGCGTCGGCGGCGTCGCCTGCGCAATCTGCTGAGGATCACGGGCGTTGAGCGCGGTCAGCGCAAGCGCCGAGACGGCCAGCCCGGCCGCGATCAGCGTGGACGCGAGCAGCATTTCCCGTCGGTATTCGCGTTGGCGGTCATCGGCAGGCATGTCATTCAACCCCACGAAACTGTTCGCGACGTCAACGATCATGGCGAAGCCTGGTTCCGCGGAACGCCTGCGGTGGAACAGCGCTCTCCGCGCGGAACTAATCCGTCGTACTCACTTCCCAAGTGGCGTGCCTCACGCCGGGTTGGTGCTGCAGATCGACAACGATAGGGTTTAGTTCGTTGGGATTGACCGCGGTACTGACCAGCGTTGCCACGATCTCCAGGAGATCGTCGCCGAGTTCGACCACATTGACATCGGCCACCGGATAGTTGGCGGCTTCCAGCCTCTCCACGAGGCGGTCGCGCATATCCGGCAGCGCTTCAGGGGTGACCGCAAGCTTGAAATAATAGGTTGCTTCCGACGACTGCTCGTTCAGCGGAATACGGTTAATCGCGTTAACGAGGGGACGCAGCAACGTATTGCCGGCGATCACGAAGACGGTGAGCACCACCGCCTGCACGACCAGGTCGGCGCCGGCGCAGGATCCGACCGCGGCCGACGCCCACAGCGTCGCCGCAGTGTTGAGGCCGCGCACGTCCATGCCCTGCTTCATGATGACGCCGGCGCCGAGGAAACCGATCCCCGACACCACATAGGCAACCACGCGCACCGCACCGTCAGCACCGGTCAGGTGCATCGCGAGGTCGACGAAGGCCGCCGCGCCAACGGCGACAAGCACGTTGGTTCGCAAGCCCGCAGTGCGCTGCCTATATTGCCGCTCCGCACCGATCAAGGTGCCGAGCGCAAACGCCGTGGTCAGGCTGACCAGCGTGTCGATGAAATCGTGAATCTGGAAGGTCGTTAGAAACCGCATGCCCCCACATAGCGGCTGAGTACGACGGATCGATTAAAATTCCAGCATCCCGGCGTCGCCGTCCTCGGTGCCGAACGCCAGCAGCGTGCCCTTGGCGTTCCAGGCAAGCGCCGAGACCGCTTCGCTGCCATTCCGACGCACCAGAATCTCCGCGCCGTCCTCCAGCCGAATGATCAGCACGGTGCCGTCGCTATAACCCGCCGCCATGATGTCCTGCTTCGGATGACAGGCGACCATGGAGACACGCGCCTGCAGCGGTGCCAGCATCGCAGGCTCCTTGCCCATCGGACCGTCCTTGCTGGTGAACGGCCAGATGATCACGGTATCGGCGCCGGACGTGGCGAGCCCCTTGCCGCCCGCGCTCCACGACATCGAGCGGACGCGGCCGGGATAGCCGCTCATCCGCATGTGCCTGCTGTCCGCGAGCCGCCAGCCATGGAGCGCCGGTTCATGCATGGCGGTGACGAGAAACTTATTGTCGGGGCTGAAGGTGACGGCCAGATGCGAACCGGCCCATTCCAGAAATTCCGGCTTTGCCGCCATGTTGGGAAACCACAGCGTCACGCCGTTGTAATGAGCGATTGCAACGCGCAGGCCCTTCGGCGCGAAGGCAAGCCCACCGACGGTCGAGGGCGCATCGAAGGCTTTCTCCTCGCCCTTGCCGCTGCGGACGAATGCCGTCTTGCCGGCCGACCATGCCACCGCGCCATCGGGATGCAGCGCGACATTGTCGATCCAGCGACGCCTGGCGTCGGTCGCCAGCACCGACGTCTCGCCCTTTGCGTTCAAGGCAACGACCTTGCCGTCGTCGCCACCGGTGACGATTCGCTTGCCGTCGGACGCGGCGCAGAGGATGGCGCCGCCATGGATAGCGACTTTCGAAACTTCGCCCGCCTCATTGACCATCGCCGCGTTTTCCTCGGCGCCGACGAACACCGCGGTGTCGCCGAGGAAATGCACCGCGGTTGCGGTCACGCCGATAGCGACCCGCCGCACCTGGTCGGTGATGGAAGCGATGGAAGGCCTTTCGCCCGGATCAAACTGTGTCATCACGTGACGATACAGCTTTCAAAACCGTCGCGGATCGCCTTTTCAGGCAATTCGCGGCCGATGAAGACGACGCGGCTTTCGCGCGGCTCGCCTTCCTTCCACTTCCGCTGATGATCGCCTTCCAGCATCATGTGCACGCCCTGAAAGACGTAGCGGTCGTCATCGTCGGTGAAGGCGAGGATGCCTTTCGAGCGCAAAATCTTCTGCCCCTCGGTGGCGACAAGGTTCTGCAGCCAAGGCATGAATAACGTCGGGTCGAGCGGCTTGTCCGACCGCAGCGACAGCGATTGCATGTCCTCGTCGTGGTAATGCTTCAACCCGCCATGGCTGTGGCTGTGATCGTGGTGATGGTGGTCATGACCGCGGTGATGATCGTGGTCATGGTCGTGACCGTCGCCGGCATCGAGGAATTCCGGCTCGATTTCCAGGATGCGATCGAGATCGAACGCGCCGCGCTCGAGCACATCCGCCAGCGCCACCTTGCAGCGCTCGGTGCGGTGCAGCTTTGCATACGGATTGATACCGCGAATCCGGGCTTCGACTTCGGCCAGCTCCGGCTTGGAGACGAGGTCGGTCTTGTTCAGCACGATGACGTCAGCGAACGCGATCTGGTTCTTGGCTTCCGGCGCATCCTTCAGGCGGTCGCTAAGCCACTTCGCATCGGCGACAGTGACGACCGCGTCGAGCCTTGCGTTCTTCTGCACATCCTCGTCGACGAAGAAGGTCTGCGCTACCGGCGCGGGATCGGCGAGGCCCGTGGTCTCGACGATGATGGCATCGAACTTGCCCTTGCGCTTCATCAAGCCGTCCATGATGCGGACGAGGTCGCCGCGCACGGTACAGCAGACGCAGCCATTGTTCATCTCGAACACTTCCTCATCGGCGCCGATGATGAGGTCGTTGTCGATGCCGATCTCGCCGAATTCGTTGACGATGACGGCGTATTTCTTGCCGTGGTTTTCCGACAGGATGCGATTGAGCAGCGTGGTCTTGCCGGCGCCGAGATAGCCCGTCAGCACGGTCACTGGAATTTTTTGGGACGACAATTCAGACATAATAGCTCCGGAACGGAATTGTAGCGCGCGAGCAGCAGGGAGGCCCCTGCCCTATGGGCTCAGCGCGCCGGTCAGGGCCTTTATATTGTGCCTGACCATCGCAATGTAAGTGGGAGAATCGCCCTTTTCGCCCGTCAGACTGTCGGAATAGAGCGTTCCGCCGACCCTGGCGCCGGTCTCGGCGGAGATCCGGCCCATCAGGCGGGGGTCGGTGATATTTTCCATAAAAACTGCCGGTATTTTGGCGGCCCGGATCTGGGTGATGATCCGCGCGACGTCGCGGGCGCTGGCCTCGGATTCGGTCGAGACGCCGAGCGGCGCGATGAACTCGATGCCATAGGCGCTCGCGAAATAGCCGAAGGCATTGTGGGTCGAGATCACCTTGCGGCGGCCTTCCGGAATTTTCGCCACCGCCTCGCGCACCTCGCGATCAAGCGCGTCGAGTTGCGCCAGATAGTCACTGGCGTTGGACTTGAAGGTTTCGGCGCCGGCGGAATCGGCGGCCACCAGCGCGTCGCGGATATTGGCGACATAGATCTTCGCATTGGCAACGGATTGCCAGGCGTGCGGATCGGCGTTGGAGCCGAGCTTGAGCGGCGTGACGCCCGTCGTCGCGGTCACAATGGCCGCCTTGCCGCCGGCGGACTTCACCAGCCGCGACAACCAGCCCTCGAACCCAAGGCCGTTGACGAAGACGAGCTTGGCATCGGCCATCTTCTTGGCGTCCGCCGGCGTCGGCGTATAGACATGCGCGTCGCCATCGGGCCCGACCAGCGTCGTGACGGCGACACGATCGCCGCCGACATTGCGGACGAGATCGCCGAGGATCGAGAAGCTGGCGACGACGTTGAGGCGATCCGCGGCGCGGGCCGGGCCGATAGCCGAAATCAAGGCGAGAGCGATGAGCCAGAGCCGGATCATGACTATGCCTCGAGATGCCGGCCGGGGAACATCTGCCGGACCAGGCCGCTGACAGGGCCGAACAACAGCGACACGATATACAGCACCGCGGCGACCAAAATAATCGCGGGGCCTGAGGGAATCTTGGTCTGGAACGACAGCACCAGCCCGGCATAGCCGGAGACGATGGCGCTGGCGACCGCGATGCAGATCATGCCGGTGATGTCGCGCGACCAGAAGCGCGCGATCCCCGCAGGCAGGATCATCAGGCCGACGCCGAGCAGCGTGCCGAGCGCGTGAAAGCCGTTGACGAGATTGATGACGACCAGCGCCAGGAAGGCGAGATGCGCGGGCGCGCCGGCGCGAGAGACAGTACGCAAAAACACCGGATCAACGCATTCGATCACCAGGGGACGATAGATCACCGCCATCACCAAAAGCGTAATGGTGGCGTTGAAGCCGATGACGAGCAGTGTCTGGTCGTCCATTGCGAGGATGTTGCCGAACAGCACGTGCAACAGGTCGATATTGGTGCCCTTGATGGAGACGATGGTGACGCCGAGCGCCAACGACACCAGGTAGAAGGTCGCAAGCGAAGCGTCTTCCTTCAGCTCGGTGTTGCGCGCGACAAGGCCGGCGAGCAGCGCCACCGTAAAGCCCGCGATCAATCCGCCGGTCGTCATCGCGAACAGATTGAGCCCGGAAACCAAGAAGCCGATCGCAGCACCCGGCAGGATCGCATGCGCCATCGCGTCGCCGACAAGGCTCATCCGCCGCAGCATCAGGAACACGCCGATCGGGGCCGCGCCAAGCGCCAGCGCGGTCACGGCGGCGAGCGCGCGGCGCATGAACTCGAATTCGATAAAGGGCGCGAACAGCGCGTCGTACACCATCAGGCCGCTCGCGACGGCATATCGGCGGCGCAAGCCGCGGCGCTGTCATCGAAGGCTTCGCACATCTTCATCGCCACGAGCAGGTTTTCCGGTGTCAGCGCGTCGGCGGTCGGCCCCCACGCGACCGGCCCGCGCGCCAGCAGCAGCGTTTCGGGGAAGTGGCTTCGTACCATCTCCAGATCGTGCAGCGCCGCCAGCACGGTGCGCCCCTCGCCGTGCCAGCGCCCGACCAGCGCGATCAGGTCCGCCGATGTCTTGGCGTCGATGGCGTTGAACGGCTCGTCCAGAACGATCAGTCGGGCATCCTGCAGTAGCACCCGCGCAAACAGCATGCGTTGCATCTGCCCGCCCGACAGCGTGCCGATCGAGCGATTTTCAAAACCGTTGAGCCCGACGGCGGCGAGCGCCGCCAGGATCTTCTCGCGCGCAGCCTTGCCGATGCCGCCGAATGGACCGGTCGAACGCCACAGGCCGCTGCCGACGAAATCGAACACCGAGATCGGGAAGCTGCGATCGATGTCGACGCTCTGCGGCAGATAGGCGATGTCCCTGATATCGAGACCGCCGAGATCGATCGATCCCGACAGCGGTTTCAGAATTCCGGCGAGCCCGCGCAACAGCGTCGACTTGCCGGCGCCGTTCGGCCCGATCACGGCCAGCAGCGCGCCCGGCGCGACCTCGCCATTGAGGTGGTGCACCGCCGGGTGGCGGTCATAGCCGAGCGTGACGTTCCGGAATTTGATCTGCACGGCCATGCTTCACCTCATCGCCAGCAGCACTACGGCCCACAGGGCGGCCGAGACCGCGAGCGCCGCGGCGAGCCGGGCCACGACGGTCATGCGCAGGATCGACCAGGGCGCAGCCTGCGCCGGATGCGGCATTGCCGGGCCATGGCTATGGGCGTGACCGTGGTGGTGATGGGCGTGGTCGTGGGGATGGGCGTGCGACATGGGAAAACGTTATATTATAACATTACGGGAGTCTATGCGCCGGACCTTGGTCTATATACGCTCCTGCTGCCCGGACTCGCTCAAGCGTATTGGCTTTGGGAATTGTGGCCCTCGAAAGGAATCCCGTCTCACCCGCTGGCGGTGATGTGCGCAGCGTGGCTCGCCTTGCTCGGGATCTGGATCGTTGCGAAAACGACGTTGTTCGGCCGACGTTCGCTGCAGCTCAACTGAAGATATCACCGCGGCTGGGCCAGTGCCTTCGCGACCACCTTAAATCCGAATGCCAATTGATGAGGCCGCGGGCCGGATCAGCTGCACGACAACGTTGGTGTAACGGCTGCCGTTGAAGTTGACGTCAACGACCCACAACACGAAGACGGCAACAAATGCGGCGCCCACGGCTTTCATGAATTCTTAACGATGAGGGCATCGTAGGGGTTCCGCCACAACGATCCGTCGTCACGATACGACTGCACCTAAGGGTGGTTGTCGCAGAGCTTACCCGCCTTCACGGTTTCCCGATCACCATCGCGATCGCTGCCGCGAGAAACGGAAACGGCACCGACACCGCCGCGCGAAACCAGACGAACCTGGCCGGCATGAACGGGATTTCCCAGAGGATCATGCGCTGGAAGGCGAACAGCGCCCAGGCGACGACATAGGCGATAACCTGCGGCGTGCCACCGCCGACCTTCAGCGCCACTGCGCCGATCGAGAAGCCGACCACCGGGCCGCCCGGCGTCGCCGCCCCCGCGATGACAGCGGTCAAGACGCCAAACCAGCCGCTGTCGGGGCCGAGCCAGCCCGTGATGACTTCCGGCGGGATGACGGCGGCGATGTAGCCCGAGCCGATCACGCCGAGTGCGATGCGCGGCACGATGTTGATGAAATCCGTCGAGCCTTCGCGCACCGACGACACCAGCACGACGCGGCCGCGCCGCCAGGCCATGAAGCCGAGAACGGCGACCGAGCCCCACAGGGTGACGTCGATGATCAGCGCGGAGAGCGTCATGACGGTGGCTCCGACGTCTTTTTCGGATACATCCGCACATAGACGAAGCGGCCGAGCGCGCCGGCCAACACGGGGATCGGCAGCGAGATCACCGCGCGCCAGAGCGTGAATTCCGTGCCGAGGATAGGCAACTCCCAAGCGACCGCGCGGCCGTAGCCGATCAGCGTCCAGCTCACCACCATCGCGATGGTGGCGCCGAAATCGGCGCCGACGGTCAGCAACGCCGCCGCCACCGGATAGGCGGTGAAGGGGCCGCCGGGCAGGATCGCGCCGAACGCTGTTCCGATTAGCAGGCCCTTCAAGCCCGATTCCGGCCCGAGTGAGCGCGAGACTTTTTCGTGCGGCAGAATTTCCGCGATGAATGCACCTAGCAGGCAGCCGGCCAGCACGCGCGGCATGATTTCGCCGAACAGCCAGAGATCGTGGGTGAGTATCTTGAGCACGCCGTCGATGCCGTCGCGCCGCCAGACGAGGCCTGCGCAAACCGCGACGAGCGCCCCGATCACGATCATCGACCAGCCGACCGGCTTGCGGGCACGCCGCGGTTTTGGCTCGGCTTCATCGGCAGGCGCCGGATCTTTTATCTGATGTTCTGACAAGGCAATCGTGTGGGCGGGTGATGCTCGTCCACCCTGCTTAGTCCCGCTGAAGTGACGACGCAAACGGAAGCTCGCACGATACCCATGCGCTCTCAGGCATGCCCATGCGGGCACGTCACGCGGCCCGTGTTCGTACGGGCTATTGGTTCAGCTGAACTGGCGCACCAGCGCGAGGCCCGCGAACAGCCCGGCGATCGAGAGCACGACGGAGCCGATCACGTAAAGCGCCGCCAGCGTGAGTTCGCCGCGCTCATAGAGCAGCGCCGCATCGAGCGAGTAGGCCGAGAACGTGGTGTAGCCGCCGAGGATGCCGGTCATCAAAAACAGCCGCCAGGGCTGCGAGGCCTCACCCTTGAAGGCGAGATAGCCCGCAATCAGCCCCATCACGGTCGAGCCTGATATGTTGATGATAAAGGTGCCCCAGGGAAATCCGGGACCGAGGCAGCGGGCGCAGGTGACGTTGATGAGATGGCGCAGCGTGGCGCCAAGGCCGCCACCGACAAAGACCAGCAGATAGCTCATCGCAGCTTTATCCCATGTCAGCGAAGTCACCCGGCATTGCCGCTTGTGCCGCAAGCCGGTGGTCGCCGCAAGGATCGGACGGCATATGTGCCAACAAAAAGGGGCGGCAGCCGCAGCTACCGCCCCTGAGGAATCGCAGCCCCGTCATTGCCTGCGACAAACGCGAAGCGTTTGTGCAAGGGAGTGAAGCGACGAAGCAATCCATATCTCGGCATAACGGATAGATGGATTGCTTCGTGGAGCCTGTCATCGGACGCGCATTCACGCGACCCGTTGGCTCGCAATGACGGTGTCAGCGGCTTTGATCGGCTTACGCTCCGGCCTTGCCGTACAGCTCGTCGACATAGTCCCAGTTGATCAAATGATCGCAAAACGCCTTCAGATAGTCGGGACGGCGGTTGCGATAATCGATGTAGTAGGAGTGCTCCCAGACGTCGCAGCCGAGGATCGGCGTGGCGCCATGGACCAGCGGACTTTCGCCGTTCGCGGTCTTGGAGATTTCGAGCTTGCCGTTCTTGACCGACAGCCAGCACCAGCCGGAGCCGAACTGACCGACGCCGGCGGCGGCGAAATCGGCCTTGAACTTTTCGAGACCGCCGAGATCCTCGGTGATCTTCTTTTCCAGACGGCCGGGCAGCTTGCTGCCGCCGCCATTCGGCTTCATCCAGTTCCAGAAGTGCAGGTGGTTGTAGTGCTGGCCGGCATTGTTGAACACGGCCGGATTCTTGCCGAACGAACCCTTGACGATCTCCTCCAGGGACTTGCCTTCGAATTCTGTCCCCTTGATCGCGTTGTTTCCGTTGGTCACGTAAGCTTGGTGATGCTTGTCGTGGTGGTATTCCAGCGTTTCCTTGGACATGTGGGGTGCAAGGGCGTCGTGGGAATAGGGGAGATTGGGCAGCGTGAAGGTCATGGGGTGATGTCCGAACTGATGGGAGAACGTGGTCTAACGGGAACCCTTATAGAAGGTTCCATTGCGCATAAACACCGCAATTTGGCAAGAACCGGAAGGCCTTCCTGGTAACACCGCTCCGCGTCCCGCGTATGACGGGTATGGCAGCCGCAAGCATTGGCGCGACATGGGTGATGAAATGAGCATCGAAATCGACGTCCTGAACGGGGATTCCTCGTGGAAGCGGGCTGAGCCGCTGATGCAGGCGGTATGGCCGCGCGAAGTCATCGAAAAATTGTCCTGGGGGCACGTCAAATGGGCCCATGCCGACCTGCGCGTGCTGATCGACGCGCCGGAAGACGCCCAGCCGGGGCTCGCCTGCCATGTCGGCGTTTACTTCCGTACCGCGACCTGGGACGGGCGCAAGGTTCAGATCGGGGGCATCGGCGGCGTTTCGACCCGGCCGGATTGCCGCGGGCGCGGCTATGCCTCGCTGGCGCTGAACGCCGCGATCAGGACGCTGCGCGATCACGAAGCGGTGCGGTTCGCGCTGCTGTTCTGCGAGCCGCACAATGAAGCGTTCTATGAAGCGCGTGGCTGGCATGCGTTCAAGGGCGGGGTCTATGCCGAGCAGCCGGAGGGAAGAATTCGCTTCGAAGCGATGGCGCCATACGTGTTCGATTTCACGCGCAAGCCGCGCGATGGAATAATCGACCTATGCGGCCTGCCATGGTGACCCCTGCAGCGGCGCAGGGTGGCTTGCGCCACATCAGCCGGATAGTATGTCATCCGTAATCTATTGGATTTGGATGAGCGGTGACGCATGACCATTGACGCCTCCCTCGACATGCGACCCGTCGCCGCCGTTCCGCCCGCGCCGGCCAATGCGCTTCTCACCTCGCCGATCCTGCCGACGCTGTTGAAGCTCGCGCTTCCCACTGCGATCGCGATGGCCGGCACGACACTGGTGGCGGTCGCCGAAACTTCCTATATCGGCCGGCTCGGCACTGAGCCGCTGGCCGGCATCGCGCTGGTGTTTCCCTTCGCGATGCTGACGCAGATGATGTCGGCGGGCGCGATGGGCGGCGGCGTTACCTCCGCCATCAGCCGCGCGCTCGGCGCGGGCGATCGCGACCGCGCGGCGACGCTGGCGCTCCATGCGGCGATGATCGGCGCCTGCGCCGGGCTGTTCTTCACGGTGACGATGCTGGCGTTCGGCCGCGACTTTTATTCGCTGCTCGGCGGACACGGCGGCGTGCTCGAACAGGCCATGCAGTATTCGCACGTGCTGTTTTCCGGCGCGATCGCGATCTGGCTGGTCAACACGCTGGCCTCCGTGGTACGCGGCACCGGCGACATGCGCGTTCCGTCGGTCACGCTGATCGGCATCGCCTTCGTCCAGGTCGCGGTCGGCGGCGCGCTGGGCCTTGGGCTGTTCGGCCTGCCGCAATTCGGCATGCGCGGCGTCGCCGCCGGCCAGCTCGCGGCCTTCACGCTCGGCGCCGTCTTTCTGGCGTGGTATCTCCTCAGCGGCCGCAGCCGGCTGACCCTGCGTGTCAGGTCCTTCACCTTCCAGCGCGACATGTTCGTCGACATTCTCAAGGTCGGCGCGATCGCGTGCCTGTCGCCGCTGCAGAGCGTGCTGACCATCCTGATCTTCACCAAGATTCTCGCCGGCTTCGGCACCGAGACGCTGGCCGGCTATGGCATGGGGTCGCGGCTGGAGTTTTTGCTGATCCCGATCACCTTTGCGTTCGGCGTCGCCTCGGTCCCGATGATCGGCATGGCGATGGGCGCAGGGCTTGTGGCGCGCGCACGAAGGGTGGCATGGACGGCAGCCGCCGCAGCCGGCCTCACCGTTGGATTCGTCGGCCTGATCGTCGCGGTCAAGCCGATGCTGTGGGTTTCGCTGTTCACCAGCGATCCCGGCGTGACCGCGGCAGCCAGTTCCTATTTCGGCTGGGCCGGCCCGGGATTCGGCTTTTTCGGCCTCGGCGTGTGCCTCTACTTCTCCTCACAAGGCGCCGCCAGGGTCGGCGGGCCGGTGCTGGCCGGGACGCTGCGTCTGGTGCTGGTCGCGGTCGGCGGCTGGTGGCTGGCCTCGTCGGGTGCGCCCGCCTGGACGCTGTTTGCGCTGGTCGGCGGCGCTATGGTGGTGTTCGGCCTCACGACCGCACTTTCGGTTCGTCTCACGCGCTGGGGGAAGTGAGCACTCCACGAAAAGTTGTGCTCAATCCGACGTTGCACAAATCTGATTTGTTGCTATGCAGGCCTGCTTTTCAAAGGAATCATTCATGGCTTGCAGAACGGCTTACATCATCGCGATCTCAGCAGCGTTGCTGACCGCACCATCGGCCTTCGCGCAAGGCGCCGGCGATCCTACCGGCGTCTGGCAGACCCAGGCCGGCGACGCGCGGGTGAAGGTCAGCAAATGTGGTGGCGGCATCTGCGGCACGATCGTCGGGTTGAAGGAGCCGGTCGATCCCGCCACCGGCAAGCAGCAGGTCGATGACAAGAATCCGAATCCGGCGCTGAAAAAGCGGCCGATGATTGGGCTGCCGCTGTTCAGCGGCATGCAGCCCACCGCGGCCAACAAATGGTCGGGCCAGATCTACAACGCCGACGACGGCGGCACCTATGCGAGCAGCGTCGCGGTGGCGGGTCCGGACACGCTGCGCGTCGAAGGCTGCGTCGGCGCAATCTGCGGCGGCGAGAACTGGACGCGGGTGGGACGCTGAGGCGGCTTTAAGTTACTCGCTGATACTGCCGATGCGGCGCGAGCCCCCACCCTAACCCTCCCCCGCAAGAGCGGGAGAGGGAATGCACTTTCTCTGCGGCGGCAGACACTCTTTCCAAGCAACGGCTACTAGACTCCCTCTCCCGCTTGCGGGGGAGGGCTGGGGTGGGGGTGCCGCCGCATATTCGAGCGGCAGAGAGAGTACCCATAACGAGCCGCGAATTCCACCTACGCCGCCATCGCCTTCAGCGCGGTCGCGGCCGAGGCATAGCCGCCGCGGGCGCCGTCGATGAAGTGGACGTGATCGCTGCGCATTACCGAAGGCGTAAAGCAGGTCATCATCGCGGCATCCTGCCGGTGCAGGCCATAGCGCACGATCCGCTCCGACGCTGCGCTGGCCAGAAGCGCCGCAAGCTCGCGCTCCAATTCCACGGTGCAGTCGAGGATCATCCGCAAGCCGTCGTCATATTTGCGGAAGTCGGAATTCTCCACCACCTGCTGCACGTAGTTCTTCGGCACGAAATTACCGACCTTGATGCCGAAGCGCATCACGACATAGGCCCACAGCGTCACCGCCAGCACCACGGTGCGCCGCTTCAACAGCGGCCCGCCCCGTGCGGCGCGCGCTTCATATTCCACGCCGGCCGGCGGCCAGCGCAGCGGCGGCCCGCCCGGCGGCACCGGCCGCCCGGCATCCGGCGACCGTTCGACCAGGCGGATGATGTCCTCGATCACCTTGCGGAAGCGATGCGGATCGGCGCCCTTGGTGGGCACCACCAGCACGGAAAGAATGAGCCCACGCGAGGAGGGAATTTCCTCGAACCGGCACGACAATCCACTTAGATCGGGCTGCGTGCCCGGCTCCGCCGCCGGCACGGCAAATTCGCCACGCTTCATCGCGGCATCGGCCCAGCCCAAGCCGCCGCCGGAAAACATCGCATAGGACAGATTGGCCGATGGGCCGAAGCGGGCGACCTTGATATCAAGGCCCTGCGCGCGGATGTCCTTCACCGGCACCAGTGCCACCCGCATCACCAGATCGAGATCCTGGCTGACCCATGCCGCGGTCGCCGCCAGCGCCTCGCGGGCGCGCGCGAAGTCGGCGGGCGCCACCGCAAAGCTGGCGCCATCGCCGCCGAACACGAACGGAAATTCGCGGCCGTCGAGCGCATTGGTGACGGCCGCAATGACCGCGGCGCCGGCCATGTTGACCGCCTTGTAGCGCTGGTTGGCGATCGCCTTGGTCGATTCCACGATGTCGGCGACGCCGACCGTCCAGTCGTCCGGCAATGGCGCATACATCGCCGGGTCCATCAGGCTGCCGAAGCCGCGAAAGACCGGGATCGAGCCATAGAAAATGTCGGTGCCGTCAGACGTCGTCATGGCGATCCGGGTTGGAGGTCCAACTTCCTAGCAGATACGGCCGATCCTGAAATCGGTTGGCGCGGCAGATCGTCCTACCCCTTGGCGATCCCCCGCAGCACCAGTTGATTGAGCCGGTTGGCAAAGGCGGCCGGGTCCTCCGGCAACTCGCCGTCGAGGATCTGCGCCTGTTCCAGCAACAGGAACGACAGGTCCTTCGCGGCATCCTTGTCGCCGGCAATCGCCGCGACCAGTGGATGGCGCAGGTTGATCTCGAGGATCGGCTTGGTCGTGGGCGCCTTGTTCTGCATCGCCAGCAACCGTTCGAGCATGCGGTCGTGCGCGCCGCCGCCGGCGACCAGGCATGACGCGCTCGAGGTCAGCCGCTGCGAGGCGCGCACGTCGGAGACGCGCTCGCCGAGCGCATCCTTGATCAGCGCGATCGTCGTGGCCTCATCCGCGCCGGCTTCGTCCTTCTTGTCCTCGGCCTTGTCATCCAAGAGCGGGATCAGGGCGAAATCGATATCGCCCTGGCTCAGGGATTTCAGTGGCTTGCCGCCGAAATCGAGCGATGCGGAGGTCCAGAACGCATCGACCGGATCGGTCAGCAGCAGCACCTCGATGCCGCGGGCGGTGGCGGACTCCAGTTTCGGATTGGCCTTCAGCCGCTCGACGCTGTCGCCGGTCAGATAGAAGATATCGGTCTGGTTCGGCTTGAGGTCCTCGACATATTGCTTCAGCGAACGGTTCTCGCCCTTCGTGGTCGTGAAGCGCGACAGGCCCAGCAACTTCTCGCGGCGCTCAAAATCCTCCCAGATGCCTTCCTTGATCACGGGGCCGAACGCGTCCCAGATTTTTGCGAACGCTTCCGGCTCCTTGTCGCCGAGGCTCTCCAGCTCCGATATCACGCGGCTGGTGACGGCTTTACGAATCTGCGCGAGCTGCGGATTATTCTGCAGCATCTCTCTGGAGATGTTGAGCGGCAGGTCCTCGCTGTCGATCACGCCGCGAACGAAGCGCAAATAGGCCGGCAGGATATCGGCGTCGTCGGCGATGAAGACGCGGCGGACATACAGCTTGATCTTGCCCTTGCGCGCCTGGTCGAACAGATCGAACGGCTTTGTCGACGGCGCGAACAGCATCACCGCATAGGACTGCCGCCCTTCGGCGCGATAATGCAGCGTCATCGCGGGCTCGTCGAACGCACCTGCGACCTGCTGATAGGCCTGCTTGTAGTCCTCCGGCGAAAGCTCCGACTTCGGCCGCTGCCACAACGCGCTGGCCGAATTGATCTGGCGCGGCTCGCCCTCCTCCGGCACCAGCAGAATCGGAAACTGGATGTTGTCGGACCAGGCGCGGACGATGCGCTCGATCTCGAAACTCTCGAGATATTTTGATGCGTCTTGCTTCAAATGCAGGACGATCTCGGTGCCACGCGAGACGCGCCCGGCATCCTCGTCGCTGCCTTGCGCGATTTCAAATCCGCTGCCGCCACTGGACGACCAGATGAAGACCTGGTCGGAACCGGCGCGGCGGCTGGTGACGACGATGCGCTCGGCGACCATGAAGGCGGCATAGAAGCCGACGCCGAACTGGCCGATCAGATTGGTGCCGTCCTTGGCCTCGGTCAGGCGGGAGAGAAAGGATTTTGTGCCGGAGCGCGCAATGGTGCCGAGATTATCGATCAGTTCCTGCCGGTCCATGCCGATACCGTTGTCGACGACGGAAAGCGTATGGGCCTTCTTGTCCGGCCTGATGCGGATTTCGGGCGGCGCGCCGTCGGCGATCAGCTCGGGCGCCGATATCGCCTCATAGCGCAGCTTGTCACAGGCATCCGACGCGTTCGAAATCAGCTCGCGCAGAAAGATGTCGGTCTCCGAATAGACCGAGTGCACCATCAGGTTCAGAAGTTCGGCAACCTCGGCCTGGAACGGCTGGGATTCGGGGGCAGTGGTGGTCGTCATACGGGGCTCGCTGGGAACAAGGTCAAAGGAAAGCCCTGATATAGCGATACCATCTGCGGTGGCAAGATTTGAGCCGACGCGCCTAAAGCCTATCCTGCCCCCTCACCGCTCGACAAACGCGCGCTGGAACTGATCCACGATCGGCTTGAACAGGTAGCTCAGCATGGTCCGGCTGCCGGTCTGCATGAACACTTCCGCGGGCATGCCCGAGACGAGCTGCAGCCCGGCGAGCAGCCGCCGCTCCTCTTCCGGCAGCATGATCCGGACCGTGAAATAGGATGCACCGCTCTGCTGGTCGCGGGTGGTGTCAGGCGAGACATAGGACACCTGCCCCATCAACTGCGGCGTAACCCGCTGGTTGAAGGCGGAGAAGCGGACAAAGGCCTGCTGACCTTTGCGCACCTGATCGATGTCGTTCGGCTGCAGCCGCGCCTCGATCTGCAGATCGTCGGAATCCGGCACCACTTCCATGATGGTGTCACCGGCGCGAATGACGCCGCCGATCGTATGTGCGTTGAGCTGGTGGATCACCCCCGACGTCGGTGCGCGCATCTCGATGCGGTTGAGCACGTCGCGCGCAGCGATGCTCCGCTCGCTAAGTTCGGCCTCCTTGCCCTGCGCCTCGCCGAGCTCCTTGACGACTTCCGTCCGCACGTCCTGGTCGAGCCTGACCATCTGCAGCTTCGCCTCGTCGACCTTGGTTTTGGTCTCGGCGATGGTTGAGATCAACTGGCCGCGCTCGCCTTCGATTCTGGCGTTCTCACGCTGCAAGGCCGTGAGCCGCGCAATCGGCACGAGACGCTTGTCGAAGAGCTCCTGCACTCCCGTGAGTTCGCCGGTGATTAGTTCCAGTTGCTTGGCCTTGGACGCGACCTGCGCTTCGAGGCCAATGATCTCCTCGCCAAGCTGCGACACCTTGCTCTGCAACAGCTCCTTCTGGCTCTCGCGCGCGGTTACCCGCGCCCTGAACAGCGAGGCTTCGGAGGCGAGCAGCGTCTTGACATTGCCGTCGTCCAGCCGGGCCGACATTTCGGCCGGTATCGCCGGCCGGGGCAAACCGTCGCGCTCCGCGACCAGCCGCGAGATCTTCGCCCGCATTTCGTCGAGCTGTTTGCTCACCACCTGAAGGCTGGCCTGCGCCTGCGTCGAGTCCAGCCGCAGCAGCAGATCACCGGAGTTGACCCGCATGCCGTTATTGACCGCGATCTGCGCGACCACACCGCCGGTCGGATGCTGGATGGCCTTGACGTTGGATTGCACCACCAGATTGCCCGGCACCACCACGGCGCCCGACAGCGGCACCAGCGCCATCCAGCCGCCGGCCAGTCCACCGACGACGAGCAGCGTCCGCAAGCCGGTGCGCAGCTCGCGCTCGAAGGCGCGTCCCGCCCGCTGCACGATGCTCTCGCCCGACGCGCCCGGCGTATCCACCGCTGCATCGCGATTGGCAAGGAATGCAACGCCTGCGGTCAGGCCGTTGCGGACGACGTTCGTCACGGACCGCTCGCGCGGCACCGGGCCTGCCGGGCTCGGCGGCGCCAATTGGGGCGCCTCGATGCGCGGCGGCTCGCGCCTGTCGTCGATCTGCAGAAGCTCCGGTCTCGACCTCGGCATGTTCATCAACGACGGGTCGTCGGGTGCAATGATCGGACTGCGCGCATGCCGTTCATTCGGCCACGACTTGCCCGCCGGGCCGCGGGCGCCGCTCGCCGGTGGCGGCGTGAACTGCGGCTCACGCGTGGCACGGCTGCGGCGTGGCGGCGGAGGCTCGATGTCTACGTCATCGGACTGGGATCCGAACGGGCCGAGCCACTCGAGCACCCGGCCCATCTTGCCTTTCTTCTTCCGCTTCGGCCGGGCCGGGCGCGGACGCCGCCCGGCCGGATGGTCGTCCTGCGGCGAACGGCGAAGCGGCGGCCGCTGTTCCTGCGCATTGTCCTGCTCGAAAGCCTGCCGCAGTCGCTGCAGTTCGAGGATCAGCGCCTGCCCCTGCGGCGCCGCGACGTCTTCATCAGTTCCACCGAAGCGGCGTCGCGCGACTCTTTCATCGCTATGCACGTGATCAAAACCCTTCATGATGGAACACTTTCGGCAAGTGATGCGCGCGGTTCGGCCTTTGCCTGTGGCGGAGCCGGCGGCGATCCCGGCGCTCCCTTGGCATTGGCGTTGCGGACACGCGCGAACACCTCTTCGCGCGGGCCGAACGCGATCGCCTTGCCCTCATAAAGCACCATCGTCATATCCAGCGCGGAGAGCGCGCTCGGGCGATGCGAGATGACGACGACGATGGATTTGTTCTGGCGCATGATGGCGATGGCGCGGGTCAGGGCGTTCTCGCCGTCGGCATCGAGATTGGCGTTGGGCTCGTCGAGAACGATCAGGAAGGGATCGCCGAACACCGCCCGCGCCAGGCCGACCCGCTGCTTCTGGCCTGCCGACAGCGAGATGCCGCCGGCCCCGATTCGCGTCGCATAACCTTCCGGCAGGCGCAGGATGATGTCGTGGACGCCGGCGATCTGCGCGGCCTTGAGGATGGAATCCGAGCTGGCGTTCTCGTCGAACCGGCAGATGTTCTCCGCCACGGTGCCGTCGAACAGGCCGACATCCTGCGGCAGATAACCGATGTGCCGGCCGAGATCCTCGTTGCGCCATTGATCGAGGGAGGCGCCGTCGAGCCGCACGGCGCCGCGATGCGCCGGCCAGATGCCGACCAGCGCCTTGGAAAGCGAGGTCTTGCCCGACGCACTCGCCCCGAGCAGCGCCAGCCCCGCACCGGCCTTGAGCGAAAACGTGACACCGGACACGATCGGCATGTCGAAGCCGGGCGCTGCCACTGCGAGATTCTGCACGGACAGTTCGCGGCAGGGACGCGGCAGCATGACCGGCGGCGCCGGCGGCGGCGCGGTCGCCTTGCAGATGTCGCGCAGGCGCGTGAGCCCCTGGCGGGCGGCGGCCAGTTGCTTCCAGGTGCCGAGCGCGAGTTCGACGGGCGCGAGTGCGCGCCCCATCAGGATCGAGGATGCGATCATGACGCCGCCCGATGCCTTGTCGGCGATGACGAGATAGGCGCCGATGCCCAGCATTCCCGATTGCAGAACGTAGCGCAGCACCTTCGCGGCCGCGCCAAGATTGGCATAGACGTCGGTGGAGCGAATGTTTTCCTGCAAATAGCGCTCATTGGCTTGCGACCAGCGTGCCGTCAAACGATCTGTCATACCGAGCGCGCGGATGATTTCTGCGTTGCGCTGGGTCGCATCCGCCAGCACCTGCCGCTGCGCGTTCATGTCCATCGCCGCCTTGGTCGCCCCGCGCGAAATCCGCTCGGTCACCAATGTCATGGCAATGATGGCTGCGGTGCCAAGCAGCGCCGTGAAGCCGATCAGCGGGTGAAACAGAAACAGCCCGATCAGGAATACCGGGATCCACGGCATGTCCAGGAACGCGGTCGGTCCCATGCCCGACATGAAGGTGCGCACCTGATCGAGATCCCGCAGCGGCTGCTGCATCAGAACCGGCTTCACCCCGCGCAGCGGCAGAGTGGCGAGCGCCGAGTGGATCGAGCCCTGCAGGCCGGCATCGAACAGCGTTGCGATCCGGCTCAGCATCCGCGACCGCATCGCGTCGAAATATCCCTGCACCAGATAGGCGAATAGCACCATCAACGACAGGCCGAACAGGGTCGCGAGGTTACGGCTCGGAATCACCCGATCGTAGACCTGCAGCATATAGAGTGAGCCCGACAGCATCAGAATGTTGATGACGCCGCTGAACACGGCGACGCCGATCATGCGGCGCGCGCTGGCGCGCAGCGCGCTGTTGACGGGATCGTCTCCGGCCAGCTTCGACAACAGACCGGAAACGGCGCGGGGCGTCGGCGCTGCCCGCACTCGGTCCTGTGCCTGACCCTGAGCGATACTCATTGAACTGCCCTTCGACCCGCGCAACCGCTAGGTCTCCCTGCCCGTCTCCTTGACGCGTGATGCGGACCATTTTTCGGCGAGAATGCGACGAACACCGATAGTTCGAGTTCGTGCTTGGGTAGAACGATGGCAAAGGCTTCTTCGCGCTCTTCAGGCGCGCACGCGGGCTCGCACGATTCCGGCGCGGAAGGGCCGAGGCCTCGAACTGTCGCAAAGGGCGCGGAAAGCGTTGCTTTATCCCCGTCTCGCGCGCGCCTGCTTCGCCGTTTTTCGGCGCGGCGCGCGTCATGGATTCGTCCGTCTATAACCTTGCTTCGGCGCTCATTGGTCGCCGTCTCGGCCGAATGACGCCACGAAGCTCAACGATCCTTCACCGTGCGCACATCCCGCTCCTGGCGGGTGCCTGCGCCCATACGTCATGAATTCGACTGGACGACTGGGGACGAACAATGGCTCGCTTCGAAGGACATCAACCCGACGTTGATCTCGATCTCCCGATCGATGACGTCACCAGTCCGCCAGTCGCTCCGACTTCTCCGTCCCCGACGCTGCCCGAAGAAACGGCGCCGGCCAACCCAACCATGGCTCGACCTGTCGGTTCGAGTTTCTCGGACCTCAGCGCCACCTTCAATGGCATGGCTCGGCAGCCGATGGATGCCCCGCGGCAAAGCGCCATCGACGACGGCGGACAGGGAGTTAGCAACGTTGCACTCCACACCAACAATCTCACAACGGTGCAGAACAATCTGCTGGCCGAGCTCAATACAGGGCAGTTTTCCGGCGCCGCGCTCGGCCATGTCCAGGCGGTCCTGTCCGACATCACCAGCGCCATTTCGGCGGCCAACGCCGCGGTGGGCGCCGCAGGCTCGCCCGGTAACGCCGCCGCAGCAGCACAGACGCTTCGCGCCAGCCAGCTCAGCATCATCAACGCCGTCAATACCGATCCTGTGCTGGCAAATCCGGCGCCGACCGAGCCTCCGGCGGCCGCCGCGCCCCACAATCTCGCGGAGATCGGCGAGATGTTCGACAACGTGGCCAGTCAGATCCTCGGCGGGGTCAATGATGCCAACCGAACCGAGATCACCGATGACATCAACGCGGTGATAGCCGACATGCAGGCGCTGATGGCCGCCAGCCCGGAATTGTTCGAGGGGCTGACCGGCGTCCATGCCGACGCGATCGTACAGCAGCTGCAGCTCGAACTCGCTTATATCAATGACCCCACGATAAGCCCCGCTGCGGCACAGGCCAGCGCCGACAACATCCTCGACATCATCGATATCGTTCAGGGCGACGCCAACCTGGCCGATATGGCGACGCAGGGCGGCGTCAGCGGCTTCTCGCCGCTTGCGGATGCCACCCCGCCCGCTCCGAAATTTCTCGACAACGACGTGCAGACCGTGTTCGTCGCCGATTTCATTGCGCAGTCCAATTCGCTTGGAAAGCAGGCGATCGAGCTCGTGGGCAGCCAGGACGCCGAAGCCATCGCCGCGCTGATCGGCGATCTCAAGGCGTTCGAGAAGAGCGTCACCGAATTCGACGCTGCCGCGGGCGGCACGCTCGGCGGCGAGATTGCCGCGATGATCAAGGGATTGCAGACCGGAAACGCCGCGCTGGTCACGGCGGCGGCGGATCAGATGCATGGCAACGCTGCCGATCTCGGCGGCCACAATGTCCCCGTGACCGGAGGCACCTTCAACACGGACGGTGTCACGGTCGCCGAGGTGCTGGGGACATCGGTCGCGGAGACGCCGGCCATCACAGAGACGACGACGGCGCCGGCCGTACAAAAGGCTGCGGCTCCCGCTATCAGCGTCGAGCCGGTGACGTTGGCTACCGCCGACGTCGCCGCGCCGGTCGTCGACCACGACCATTCGCCAGCGCCCGACTTGGCGCATTTATATCACATGTGGGGATAGCGGCGCGGCGCGGCCTCCAGCGCTCCCGATCGTTCCGGGGACGCTGGAGGCCGATACATCAGGAGAACGCGTTCGCCTATCCGGCTCACGCGGCGGGCGCATAAGGGCATTGTTCGTCGGCCTGCATGTCAAAGGACGATCCAAACGAGGGTCTCGCCAACAAGAGACCACCATCAATAGGGCAGCGACATCAGCGGTTGAATCGACGCGGGTTGCTGCTTCGGAAGTGAAGTAGCGGGGCGTATGCGTGAGGCAGCGTAAGACGGACTATGGGACCATTATTCTACACTGGACGTTCGTGGCAGCCTTCGCCGTTGCGCTCGTTACCGGTCTGCGTATTGCTACCGAAACGCCCGACCGGACCTGGCTCAACTGGTTCGACGCCGTACTGCCGCGCGACAGCGTATGGATCGCCCACATGCAGGCAGCCGTCGTCCTGGTCGCCGTGGCGATCGGCTACATCGTCTACATGGTCCGCTCCGGCCTCGGACGCCGTGTCCAGCTCGACAAGGTCCGGCTTCGCGGCTTGTTCGGCCGCGGACAGGCCAGGTTGAGCGCCGTGATCGCCCTGATGTACTGGATTTTCTTCGTCACGATGTCCGGACTGCTGATCAGCGGCGGCGCGCTCTATTTCGGTTTCTACTCCGGCTATGACGTGGCGATGCTGCACTGGGTGGGGACCTGGGTGATCCTCGCCTTTGTCGTCCTGCATGTCTTGACCCAACTCAAGAGCGGCGGCGCTGCGCAACTGCTCCGCATTTTTCGTCCCGCTCCCCTGCCCGCGCCGCCGCCGCGGCTCGATGCCGTCGAGCTCTTGGGGATGCTGGCCGAACAGTCGGCGCGCCTGCCGGATTCCGAAAAGGCTGATTCGCCCGAGGTCTCATCTCATCCGCTGCAGCCGCGCGCCGAGGCGCGCCGCGATCAAAGCGAGCCGGCGCCGCAAGCAGCACGACCGCGAAACCCAACGCTGCAGGCCAATGCCTTCGTCGTCGCGGTCGCCGCTGCGATCACCGGCGCTTCGCTGCTCGTGGCGACCGATCGGCTGGCGGTGGATAGCGTGCACATCCGCCGCATCAATCCCGCCGACGCGCCGAGCCTCGACGGCGACACCTCCGATCGCGCCTGGCGCGGCGTCAAGCCGTTCTCGCTACTTACCGGAGAAGGCGGAAATTTCGACGGCAAGGGCGAGGCCAGGATCGAGATCCGCGCCGTGCACGACGGCACCTATGCGTATTTCCTTTTCACCTGGCAGGATTCGACGCGTTCGCTAAAACACCTGCCGCTCGTCAAGGAAGCCGACGGATGGCACCTGCTTCATTCCGGCTTTCAACTCGGCGACGAGCATCAATACAACGAGGACAAGTTTTCGGTGCTGCTGACCACCTCGGATGTCACGCTGGCCGGCGGCCGGACCTTTCATCCAGGGCCGCAGCCGGTCGCCGGCGCGCCGGCCACCATGAGCGGCCGCGGACTGCATTACACGGATGTCGGCTATGCCGATGTCTGGCAGTGGAAAGCGACGAGCGGCGCGGGCGGATGGATGGACGATGCCCATTTCGGGCCTCCGCTGAATCCGACGCCGATGCAGGCGGCGAATGTCGTTCCGTACAAAGGCGGCTTCGCGCCGGATCCGGGAGCGGCAAACTACCGCGACAATTTCACCGTCGAGGCCGACACGTCAGGCGGTCCGCGTCGCAGCCGCCTGATCGCCCCGCTGCGCCTGCCCAAAGCCGTTGCCGACACGACCGCCGCGATGGGAGACATCGACCTCGATCCCAATCATGGCGAAAGCGACGGCGCACGCTGGTTCATGACCGAGCAGGATTCGGTGCCCTATTCGACCGCCATCGACGCCCGCATCCCGATCGGGACGGTGATCCCGGGCGTCATTCTGAACGGCGAATTTTCAGGCGACCGCGCCGACATCAGAGCCACAGCCCGCTGGGCTTCGGGCCATTGGGCTCTTGAGGTCAAGCGCCGGCTCGACACCACAAGCCAATTCGACGTGCCGATCAAAACCGGCGTCTTCATGCGGGTCGCCGCATTCGACCATAGCCAGATCAGACATACGCGGCACGTCCGTCCAATTCGTATCGAGGTGGAATAAATGTCAAAGATTTGCAAGGTCACGATCAACAACGAGCCGTTTCTGGCAAATCGCGGCGAGCTTCTGCTTGATTGGGCGTTGATGAACGGCGTCGATCTTCCGCACGATTGCCGCTCCGGAATCTGCGGCGCCTGCCGCGTGCGGAAGGTCGACGGCCAGGTGTTCGGCGGCCATAGCCCGGGCGACGACATGATTCATGCCTGCCAGGCCCGGATCGTTTCCGATCTCGAGATTGCGATCGAGGCCGCGCCCGAACCGGTGGCGCTGTCGGCGGAAGTGGCGCAGACCGTTCAGCTCGCCCCCGACGTGGTGGGCGTCGACATCGAGCTGCCGAAGCCGCTCGACTATCTTCCCGGTCAGTATTGCAAGCTGCAGTTTCAGGGATTCCCGGTAAGGTCCTATAGCCCGACCTTTCCGTTGGAAGGCGCTCCCCACAATCACCTGCTGCACTTTCACATCCGGAAGGTCACGGACGGGCTGGTGTCTTCGGCACTCGGGCACGACATACGCCCCGGGCACCGCGTCAAGCTGACCGGACCGTACGGCCGCGCCTTCTTCAGGAAAGACCACACTGGGCGCATCGTTCTCGTCGCCAGCGGCACCGGCTTTGCTCCGATGTGGTCGGTCGCGGTCGCCGCGATCATGGAGCAGCCGCAGCGTGAAATGGTCTTCATTGTACAGGCCCGCAGCATCCGCTCGCTCTACATGCACGCGGCGCTGTGCCGGCTGGCGCTGTTTCCCAATGTCACGCTGATTCCGATGGTGTCGGAGCCGCAGAAAATCTCGCACGCCATTCAAAGCGGCCGGCCGACCGATCATTTGCCGAAGCTCACGCCTGATGACGTGGTCTATACCGCGGGCGCGCCGGCGATGACCGATGCCGTGGCGCGGATCGCAAAGGCCGCGGGCGCCCGATGCTACACCGACCCGTTCGTGCAGGAGGCGCGGACTGTGGAACAGGCAGGCCTGATGTCGCGCCTCACCGGCTGGCTCAGCGAGCCCAAGAGCGGATCTGCCCCGCTGCAACCGGCGCAGCGGGCAGCGCCGATGCCGCGAGGCGTGGCCGCGGTCGGAGCCGGCAACCGCTAGCCAGCCGCGCCAAAATCACGCCGCGGGAGACAGCAACCGCTCGCATCCCGTTCCCGCGATGATCGACGACACCGCCTGCCGCGCGGCGCCGTCGAGCTTGGCGTATTCCTCGCCGATCCACTTGATACATTTGGCCTGATACGGGAACGGCTCCTGTACCCATGGCAGGCCGTCCACTTCGGTCTCGACCGTTTTCGCGCCCTGCATCACCGCCTTGGCATTTGCCAGCATCACCGGGACATAGACCCGGCCCATTTCGACAAACAGGTCCTTCAGCGTCGCTGGAATGGCGTCGCGCGATATCCAGTCGGCCTCAGTGGGTTCGACGCCGGAGAGATCTTCCAGCACTTCGGTCCAGGCAAACAGGCGCGGCGCTTCGTTGAGCGTGATCGCGGTCGGCGTCGGATCGAAACGCGCCAGTTGGGTCAACTGGCCATAGGCCGCGAAGTCCGACGTGCCCGGCCGCGCGCCCATGAGGAACGGCTGATATTCCAAATGGCGTTTCATGGCGCCGAGATAGCGGCGAAAGCTCGCCTCGATGACGGGCGCGGTGATGTCGTTCGAGCCGACCACGTAGAGACGCGAGATCTGCCGGTCCTTGATGAAGGCCTTCATCGGCGCAAGCACAGCTTCGGTCATCGGCTTCACTGACCAGCGCGGCAATATTTCCCCGGCCTGATCCGCATCTTGAGGAAAATGCCAGCGATAGTGAAACATCGCCTTGGTGAGCCATTCGTCGGCAAAATCCTCGAGCAGATAGTCGAGGAAGGCGATCGCCGGGTCTGACGGGACGAGCTTGCGATCCGGATAGTCGCGCTCGAAGCGGCGCAGCAGCGGCGTCGAATCGACGACGGCTTCGACCGAACCATCGGCCTTGGTGAAATAGAACGTCGGAAGCAGTTGCGGTTTTGGCTTGGGCAGATCGGTCGGCGTGCGGTGCGAACCGACCAGAAGACGATAGGGAATACGGCGATAGCGCAGCGCCGCCAACATCTTGCGCGTATAGGGCGAACCGGGCGCTCCCAGCAGAAGCAAAGGCTGCGATGACATCGTGCTTCCCCCCGTTTCTTGTTTGGCATCGATACTGCCAACAACAGGACCGGAGGAGAAGCCATAAGGATGGGATTGACCGGCCGTTTTCAGCCGGAGATCGCTGCGACATACCGCTGGACGGACATTTCGAACACAGCCTTGGCGTTGCCTTCGATGTTGCGGCCCCACCACGCACCATAGATGCGATCGAACGCCAGCGGCTCGACCGCTCGCGCGATCCGGCGTACCGCTGTGGCGTTGAGCGGAATGTAGTTCGGATAGCTGTACATGAAGCTGAGAGAGCGGCGGTCCATCGCCACCATCGCGACATCGCCGGTTAGCAGCGCGCCCTTCCCTTGCGCGCCCGCGCGCCAGTGCAGGATCGTGCCGCCTGCAAAATGTCCACCGGTCCGCACCAGCAGGATGTCGTCCGAAATCCGATGGCTGTCGCCGGTCCATGGCACGATGGCGGAATGCGGCCGCGTGACGAAGGCGCGATCGTCGCCATGCAGATAAATCGGCACGCCGCCGAACGCCTCGCTCCAGTCGGCGACCGCGCCATAGTAATGCGGATGCGAAACGGCAATCGCCTTCAGGCCACCGAGCGAACGGACGTATTCGATGGCTTCCCCTGTAGCCAGCGGCACGCAATCCCACATCAGGCAGCCATCGGCCTCACGCACCAGCAGCGCGCGCTGCCCGATCGCGAAACCCGGCTGCATGCTGATGCCGGGAATGCCGAGATCGTCACGCCAGACGAGCTTGTAACGTTTCGCCAATTTCTCGCGGGTGATCCACGTCTGGCCCTTCCAGTTTACATACTGCCGATCGTCCTCACAGACTGGGCACGCGGCCGGCGGCTCAGCGGTTTCGGGAAACTGGGCGCCACATTGTTCGCAGGTCCATAGCGGCATCGGCGTCACTCCTGTCCGGAGGAGTGGTAGCGCAGAATGGGAGGGCCGGCCAACGACCAGCCATGGATGGCTGCTAATACTGATCGCCGCCCCATCGCTGCCAGGCCCGAACCGCCGGGCGGATCTTAACGTTGTGGGAAGTTTGGGTATTGCGGCTTGGATAGACGGCGGATAGGCTTCCCTTGACGCCGACCGGATTGTGATCGTCCCGGTTGTCCTAGCCTGGGAGCAATCGGTTGCGACCGTTTTGAGCGGGATACCACCTCATGAGGCGCAAGATCGCCGCAATTCTGGTAGCCCACATCGCCGACTACGGCAGGTTGGTCGCCGATGACGAAGAAGAGACGCTGCGGCGAATGGCGTCCTATCGATCCACCACCGACGATCTCATTGCGATAGCTGGCGGCCGCATCTTCAATGCCGCGGGCGATGCATTTCTTGCCGAATTCCCCAGTGCCGTCGAAGCGGTACGCTGCGCCATCGATATCCAGGAAAGCTTGCGCACGCGGAACCTCGCTTATCCGGACAGCCGGCAGATGAGCTACCGCGTCGGCATTGGCATCGGAGACGTGGTTGAGCGCGAGGGCGATCTGCTCGGCGATGGCGTCAATATCGCCGCACGCCTGGAAGGACTGGCCGAAGCTGGCGGCATCTGTATTTCACGCGCGGTGTACGAACAGGTGACCAACAAGCTGTCCGCGCGATTTGTCGACATCGGCGCACGGAAAGTGAAGAATATTCCGGAGCCGGTTCACGCCTACCTTGTGGTGACGTGGGACGATGGCCATACTTTTGGGAAGCCGCAGGTGACCGCCACGCCGGCAAGCGCAAGATCGGCCAAGAAATGGCTTTCGGTCGCACTCATCGGCGCCATCGCGCTATGCACTGCGGCTCTTGCCGTCTTTCATGCAACCCAGAGGCCCGACGGCAAGGCTTCATCGAATTCAACTGCTGCCGTAACACCGCCGCCGGCGCCGACGACCCCACCACCGGCGGCGACTCCGCCTCCGGCATCGTCAACGCCCATCCCAACCATCCGTCGCGCCAGTTCAGCTACAAACGAGTCGGATGCCACGAAGCGTTCCCTTCAATCCTGCCAGAGTCTTGCGGCTCAACGCGGTTGGGGAAACAATGAAACGCCCGGAAAGACAGCCTTTATCACCGCATGCATGAAGGGCGATCTTAATTGAGATCGAAGCCTGCATTCGCGTTCCGTCCAATGGCTGTGCCCGATCTCGCTAGGTAGCCGGGCGCTTTCTGACGGAGCGGGCGTTCATCTCTGATCTAATACCCGATCGCCGCGCCATCGCTGCGCGGATCAGAGCCGCCGCTCAGCATGCCGTTTCGCTGATCGATCGTGATGCCGTGCGCATGACCGGCCATTTCGTTCCAGGCATGCCATCGATTGATCGCGTGGCCGCGTCGCGCGAGCGCGTCGATTGTCCCTTCGGGAAAGCGGCCCTCGATATGCAGGGTGTCGCGCGCCTCGCCGAGCGCGAAGCGGCCGGAAAGGAACCGCGGCGCCTCGATCGCTTCCTGGATGTCGAGACCGAAATCGATCATGGCCGCATAGAGCTGCAGCTGGATTTGCGGCTGGCCGTCCGCGCCCATGCAGCCGAGCACGCTCCAGAGCTTGCCGTCGCGCTTGGCCATCGAGGCAATCAGCGTGTGCAGCGGGATCTTGCCGGGTTCGAGGCGATTGGGGTGGTTGCGATCCAGCGAGAAATACGCGCCGCGATTTTGCAGGATGACGCCGGACTTTCCCGCAACCACGCAGGCGCCGAATGCGCCATACAGGCTTTGAATCAGCGACGCCGCATTGCCGTGGCGATCGACGGCGGCGATATAGACGGTATCGCCGGACAGGCTGCCGAAGGACGGCACCATGTCCCATCTCAATGCCGACCTCCCGTCGATTAGCCGGCCACGCAGGTGCGCGTATTCCTTCGATATCAGCCGCTCGACAGGCACCTCGGCAAAGGAGGGATCGGCAAGCACCTGATCGCGGTCGTGATAGGCGATCTGCTTGGCCTGCACCAGGAGATGCACGTGATCGGGCCCGAGGAAATCCTTTCGGTGCAGTTCGTACGGCTCGACGAGGTTGAGCATTTCGAGCACGGTAAAACCCTGCGTCGGCGGCGGCGTGTTGAAGATGGTGACGTCGCGGTAGCGGCCAACCAGCGGCGCACCCCAAACGGCCTTTTGCCGGCCGAAATCGGCGAGCCGGAACAAACCACCCTTCTCCTCCGAAAAGCGCGACATCTCGGCGGCAACCGGCCCCTCGTAAAAGCCCTGCCAGCCATCTTCCGCGATCGATTGAAGCGTGCGGGCAAGGTTTGCATTGGTGAGCTTCGTCCCCGGCGGCGCGGCCGCGTCTTGCGGAAAGAACAGCGCGGCGGCTTCGCAATCACCCAGCAGATCATCGCGCATCATCTCGATGAAGCTGGCGAGGCGGCCGGTGACCGGAAAACCATCGCCAGCATAGCCGATGGCGCTCTCGAGCACGCGCCGGAGCGGCAATCGCCCATAGCCCTCATGCGCCTCGGTCCAGCTCGCCACCGCGCCCGGCACCGTCAGCGTCGCGGGTACGATTCCCCGCAGCGGGATTTCCTGCAATCCCCGTCGCTCGATTGACGAAAGCGCAGCCTCCGCTGCCGCCTTGCCACCCCCGTTGAGATAACGAATCTCGCCGCTGGCGCCATCGTGGATGAGCCAGAACGCGTCGCCACCAAGACCGGTCATGTGCGGATAGACCACCGCGAGCACCGCGCTGGCCGCAATCGCGGCATCGATCGCAGAACCACCGGCGCGAAGCACGTCAAGGCCGGCCGCAGAGGCGAGCGAATGCGGCGACGTCACCATGCCGTTTGACGCCAGTGTGACGGGCCGGCCGGTCCGAATATCCAAATTCAAGCTCCTGCTTGGTGAAATGAAGCGAACTCGCGGACTGTCAGCCGCAGCACGAATCCTTGTCTCTGTTGTCGCGGCTGGCGCTATTGCGATCCGGCGGCAGGTCCATCGCCGGATTCTCGGCAAAGAAGCCGTTCGGCTTCAAGGTGAAGCCGACATATTCGACCGGCATCACCGGGAAATCCTCCGGCCTGCAGACATGCGTCGCGCCAAAGGAGTGCCAGACCACGATGTCCTCGTTTTCGATGGCGCGGTTCTGGGCAATATATTTCGGCAGACCGTCGCCGCCGGCATGCTGGTTCGGGAATTCACCGCTCGCGTAGCGCTCGTCGGGCGCGTAACGGGTCACCCAGACATGCTTGGTGGCAAAACCGCCGCGCGAGGTCATGTAGCAGCCCTCCTGCGCCAGCATCGCGGGCGCGCTGTGCGCTACGAGCTTATACGCGGTCGGGCCACCGACGCTGTTCGTTTTGTTGGGATTGGCGATCTTCCAGTAGCGGCCGGTCCGGCCGTCGGCCTCGCGGGCCGCGTCGCGCTCGCGCGAGAGCGTCCGGGCGGTGACGTCAAACACGTTGCCGTAGGGATTATCCGTGCCCCATGGCCGCGGGCGAAATTCGTGTTCGGTGACGGTGTTGCCGTCACCGTCGAGCATCATGTGCAGGCGGGCATTGAAGAAGTGCTGGTGGGTCGGGCCGCCGAGATTCTCGGCGACCATGCCGCCCCACGGGTAGTCCTTGCCCGAGGCGATCGCCGCGGTCTGGATGATGCCCGTCAGCTTGACTTCGAGCTGGATGGTGCCGTCCTGATAAAAATACCAGAAGAAGCCGTAGTCGTAATTTCCCACGGTCGTGAAGAAGGAGATGACGAGGCGGCGATCGGCGGACCTCAAACGTCTCGTTGCGGAATTCGTAATGCTTCCAGAGGATCCCATAATCCTCTTCGTGCAGGCAGATCGCATTCTTCATAACGCTGGGCTTGCCGTAGTCGTCGGCAACCGGCACATCGAAATAGTGGATGTGGCCGAGGCAATCGCAGCCGAGTTCGAGCGCATTGGCGAGCTTGCCCAGCCCATACTCGCCGGCATCGAAGGCGCATTTCCAGAAATGGTTCGCGGTCGGATCGGCATAAGGCACGATCATGTCGGTAACGCTCGCGCGATAGATGATCGGCCGCTCCCGCCCGCCATCGCGGAAGGCGATCTGATGCAGTACGAGGCCTTCGCGCGCGGTCCACCCGACGCGGAACGACCAGTTCTGCCAACTGACCTTCCAGCCATCGATCGTAAAGCTCGGGCCCTCCTTCTGCACGACGTCCAGCGGCTTGAGGTCCTTTCGCGTTTGCGGGATCGACGCCCGGTCGTAGTTGCGCGACTTCTTCGGGATCGGAATGATGTCGGGTTCGTCGACCAGATGGACGATCCTGTTCTCGATCAGGTCGACCAGTGCCACCACGCCTTCGATCGGATGGGCGTAGCCATTGTCCTTGAGATCCCTGCGCCAATAAGAGACGGCGCTGACGAGACGTCGGCCTTTCTCCACCTCGCGGTCAAAATAGCCAGCCGAGAACGGATCGACCTGAACCAGCTCGATGTCCTCATCCTTCAGGCCGCGCCGCTTCATCGCCCGGCGCCAGTCCGCGTCGGCCTTGACTATGTCGCCGACCTTGAACACTTCCTCGATGGTGATCGGCGGCTGGCCATAAGGATGGGCCCTGGTCGAATATTCGCGCCACGCCGTTACGGACTTTGATTCAAGGTCCACCGTGGCGACATGCGTCGCGCCGGTCTTGCAGTCGAACAGGGTGGCGGCGGCCCGCCGTGGCAGCCCGGCCGCCGGTTTCCATCCGAGAACGTCTGATTTGGCCGGCTCCTCGAGTTGCACATGGGTAAATCGCGCATCCGGGCCGAGCTTCTTGACCCGTTGCAATATGTCTGACGCCAGCGCGACCTCGGCCTCGCTGAGGGGATCGAGCGGATGAACGGCGTCTGCCAGGGCGGAAGGTTTTGTACGTGCCATATCGGACCGAATGTATGGGGGTTCGGATGCAGGCTAGGCCACTCCGGGCCGGGCGTCTTGAATGAGCCTGCCACCTCTGGCCCTTGCCAGACCCACCGCTCATGGGCGACGCTGCGGCGCCACACAGGGAAACCACCCGCGCGATGCCGATCAGCGTCTCCACCGACCCGATCCGTCCGACCGAACGGACGGCTTATTGGACCGAAGCGATCTGCCGGTCGTTCGCCCATGTCGAGACCAGGCCGCTCGGCTCCGCCGTGGTCAGCGGCCATTTCGAATTCGTCGAGATCGGCGGAGCGAAGCTCGTCCGTTTCGACAGCAGCCCGCAATGCTACACCCGCGATGCCAGGCTGGTGAGCCGGGCCGGCTCGGACGAATTCATGTTCGACTTTCAGCGGCGCGGCCGAAGCTCGATGGTGCAGGCCGGAAACGAAGGCACCATCGATCCCGGATACGGCGTGCTCTACGATGCGCGGCGCCCGTTCGAGGATCGGCTGTTCGGCTCCGAACAGCGCGTGGAGCTGCTGATCGCGACCGTCCCCGCCGCCTCGCTGTTGCGGTCTGTCCCCAGGGCGGAGCGGTTCTGCGCCAGGCCGGTGCCGCTATCCGGGACGGTGGCACGTTCGATTGCCGCGCTGTTTCGCGACGCGATCTCCTTATCCGATGCGCCGGCGCGACAGAGCGAGCCCGATATCGTTGCCTATCTGTCGGCCCTGCTCCGTCTCGCCGCCGGCGCCAGCCATGAACTGTCCCGGCCCGACCTGTTCGGCCTGATCGATATCTATCTGAGAGCCAATATCGCCGCCATCCGGCCAGTGCCGGCGCTCGCTGCCGAATTCGGCATTTCCGAGCGGACGTTTCATCGGATCTTCGCCGACCGCGAGACCACGTTCGAACGGCACGTGCTTCATCTGCGCGCCGAACTGTTTCGGGACCTGCTGCGGCAGCCTTCGCTGGCCAGCGTTTCTATCGCGCGGCTTGCGCATCAGTGCGGCTTCGCCGACGCCGCCCATGCCACCCGCACGTTCAAGGACAGATTTGCCACCACGCCACGGGACTTCCGCACAAGCGAGACCGGCTAAGCCGCACAATAGCCGCGATACCAAGCTGCGAACTTCTGTATGCCATCCTCGATCGGGGTCGAGGGGCGAAAGCCGACGTCACGCACGAGATCATCGACATCGGCATAGGTCGTCGGCACGTCGCCCGGTTGCATCGGCAGCAATTCCTTTTTGGCCTTGCGCCCAAGCTCCTGCTCGAGGACATCGAGCACATGCAGCAACTGCTGCGGCTTGTTGTTGCCGACATTGTAGATGCGCCAGGGAGCGGCGCTCGATCCCGGGTCCAGGGCGCCGCCGAGGCTTAGCTGCCCGCCTTGCGGCGCGCGATCGATCAGGCGAACGAGCGCTTCCGTCACGTCATCGATGTAGGTGAAGTCGCGAAGCATCCGACCGCCATTGAACAACTTGACGGGGTCGCCGCGGACGATCGCGTCCGCGAACACGAACAGCGCCATGTCGGGCCGATACCACGGGCCGTATACCGTGAAGAATCGCAAGCCGGTGCACGGGATGCGGTAGAGATGGCTGTATGAATGGGCCATCAACTCGTTGGCCTTCTTGCTCGCGGCATAGAGGCTGATCGGGTGATCCACGTTGTCATGCACCGAGAACGGCAGCTTCCTGTTGGCGCCGTAGACGGATGACGAGGACGCGAACAGCAGATGACGGCAGCCATTGTGCCGGCATCCCTCCAGAACGTTCGCGAAGCCGACCAGATTGGCGTCGACATAGGCGTGCGGATCTCTCAGCGAGTATCGCACGCCTGCCTGCGCAGCCAGATGGATGACGACGGGAAACCGATGGCGCGCGAACAGCGCCGGTATCGCGACGCGATCCGCCACATCAAGCTCTTCGAACTGAAAGCGCGGATCGTTGCGGAGGATAGCGAGCCGGGCCGCCTTCAGTTGCGGATCGTAATATGAATTGAGGTTGTCGATCCCGACCACGCGGTGGCCGGACTGCAATAGCCGTTGCGCCACGTGGAATCCGATGAATCCCGCGCTCCCCGTTACCAGAATTGCCTGATCCGCAATCATCATATGCGTGTATCCTTAGTCAGCCGATGTCATGACGGCTCGTGTCCTTCAGTAGGCCACCGATTTCGGCCGCCCCACGCCGCAATACAGAAAGCCGTTCCGCTCCACTTCCTCCGGAGAGTAGATGTTGCGCAGATCGACGATGACGGGACAGGCCATGATGGCAGCCAACTCCCTGAAGTCCAGCGCCCGGAACTGCTCCCATTCCGTGACAATGACGAGCGCGTGACACCCCTTTGCGCAGCGATAGGCGCTATCGCAGAAAGTGACGTTCTCGAACACCTTCTTCGCCTGCTCCATGCCGACCGGATCGAACACCCGCACCTCGGCGCCCATGTCCTGCAGCGCGGTAATCAGCGGAATCGACGGCGCGTCGCGCATGTCGTCGGTCTCGGGCTTGAAGGTGACGCCGAGCACCGCAATGGATTTGCCGCGGATGTTGCCGCCGAACGCGTTCGCGACCTTGCGGGCCATCGCCCGCTTGCGCTGGTCGTTGACAGCGACCACCGTTTCCACGATCCGCAGCGGCGATTCGTTGTCCTGGCCGGTCTTGATCAGCGCCATCGCGTCCTTTGGAAAGCAGGAGCCGCCGAAGCCTGGCCCGGCGTGCAGGAATTTCTGGCCGATCCGGTTGTCGAGACCGATCCCGCGAGCGACTTCCTGCACATTGGCGCCGACCTTCTCGGCAAGGTCCGCGATCTCGTTGATGAAGGCGATCTTGGTGGCGAGGAAGGAGTTGGCGGCGTATTTAGTCAGCTCCGCGGTGCGGCGATCGGTATAGAGAATCGGGGAAGCGTTAAGGTGGAGCGGCCGGTACACCTCGGTCATCACGCTGCGGGCGCGCGCATCGTCCGTTCCGATGACAATCCGGTCGGGGTGCTTGAAGTCGCGGATCGCCGCCCCCTCACGCAGGAATTCGGGATTGGAAACGACGGCAACGGAGGCGGCCGGATTCTCTTCGCGGATGATACGCTCGACCTCGTCGCCCGTTCCAACCGGAACCGTCGATTTGGTGACCACCACCGCCCGATCGGGAAGCGCGCCCGCAATCTCGCGCGCTGCCGTGTAGACATAGGACAAATCGGCATGGCCGTCGCCGCGGCGCGACGGCGTGCCGACCGCGATGAACACCACTTCCGCTTGGTTGACCGCAGACTTCAGATCGCTCGCAAACGACAGGCGGCCCTGGGCGACATTTCGCGCCACCAGTTCGGCAAGTCCCGGCTCGTGAATTGGCATCTCTCCGTTGTTGAGGCTTGCTACTTTTTCCGCGTTGCTATCGATGCAGACGACTTGATGCCCAAAATCGGAAAAACAGGCGCCTGACACCAGCCCGACATAGCCGGCGCCAATCATTGCTATATGCATTATGGATCCTGTGTTACGCCGCGCGCGGCCCAACCGCGCGGACGGGAATGAGCGATGAAACGACGAGCTAGCTGCTCAATATCGATTCACCGTCGAGATGGCGGGGAAAGAAAAAGAAGTTGTTGACGTAGAACTGACCGTCCTTGCGACCGCCATCCGGTCGTAAGGCATCGGCATCCTGGAGCGTTCCCGGATCGAACGCCTCGACGTCAATCACCTCGTTGTCCTTCAGGAAGAACCCCCGATAGGATTTGCTGCGGAAGAATTCGAACACCGAGCGCGTCGCCGCGGCACGGTGGCGGTCTTCCGCCTCTACCAAAAATACCGGCTGGCAACGCTCCAGAAGTTCGACAGCGCCATTGAGGACGTTCAACTCATGGCCTTCGACGTCGATTTTCACGAACGCCACATCCCGACTAATCACCGCGTCGAGCCGCGCGATCGGCACGTGCGCGGAGACCATTCTGGCCGATGGCTCGGCCCGCGCTTCCAGAGAGGCAAGGCCATAGACCAGGCCGTCCTCGCCTTGCGGGATGAACAATTCAGCGTCGCCGTCATGATCAGACAGTGCGATCTCGTGGACGCTGACGTTCCGCGCCGAGGTCCGGCGCAGCAACCTCGCCATCTGCTGCGAAGGCTCGAAGGCATGGACCTGCCGGGAAAGGCGCGCCAGCCGCCGCGTGTAGAGGCCGCAGTTCGCGCCCACGTCGACCGTCACCGCGCCATCGGGAATGACCTTGTCGAGATAGGACAGTTCGCGCTCCGCCGATTTGGGACGCTTCATGAAATGCCACTGCAGCCATATCGACGGAAACGCGTCCTTCACCAGCTCTTTCACTTGCTGTTTTGCACTCATGGCCGCCTCCTTTGGTGTCGCGCGCATAGCCCTTGCTGCGGCGTGCGCCGTCCCCGATGCGGATGCTGCCACTCATCCGGCCGCGCCTCAGACGCGATCATAGATATCCTGCACGCGAACGATGTCGTCCTCGCCGAGATAGGTGCCCGACTGGACCTCGATCAGGTTGAGCGGAACCTTTCCGGGATTTTCCAGGCGATGCATGCACCCCAGGGGAACGAAGATCGACTCGTTCTCGCGCAGCAAGATTTCTTCGTCGTCGCGCGTGACGATCGCGGTACCGTTCACCACGACCCAGTGTTCGGCGCGGTGATAATGTTTTTGCAGCGACAGCTTGGCGCCAGGATTGACGGTGATGCGCTTGACCTGAAACCGCTCGCCGGCGTGGATCGACTGATAGTAGCCCCAAGGACGATGGACGCTGTGGGTCTGGGTTGCCGAACGATGACCGTTTGCCTTCAGGCGCTCGACCAATTTTCCGACATCCTGATCGCGCTTGCGGCTGGTCACCAGCACCACATCCGGTGAGGTGGCAATGACAAGGTCTTCGACCCCGAGCGCTGCGACCAGTTGTCCGTCGCCCCGGACGTAGCAACCCGACGCATCCTCCACGACCGCGTCACCGATGACGACGTTGCCTGATTGATCCTTGTCGGCCATCGACCACAGAGCTGACCAGCTCCCGACATCGCTCCAGTCGAACGTGGCGGGAACGACCACCGCGTTGTCGGTCTTTTCCATGATCGCATAGTCGATCGAGATCGCGGGGCAGGCCTCGAAGGCACGCTCGTCGAGGCGGAGAAAATCGAGGTCGCGGGTGGCGCCTGTCAAGGCCTTGCGGCAGGCGGCGAGGACTTCCGGCGCGCGATGCGCCAGTTCGTCGATGAACTGGCGCGCCGGCAGCAGAAATATCCCGCTGTTCCAGACATGCTCGTCGCACGCCAATAGGCGCTCGACCGTCACCAGATCCGGCTTCTCGACGAAGCCGGCGACGCTACGAATGGGAGACGCGGCATCCAGCTCATCGCCCATCCGGATATAGCCGAACCCGGTCGCCGCCGATGAAGGCCGAACGCCGAACAGGACGAAGCGGCCATAGCGCGCGGCGGTAATACCCGTCGAGATGGCAGCGCGGAACGCGGCGTGGTCGCGCACCCAGTGGTCGACCGGCATCGCCAGTATCACGGCGTCGGGGTCGGATTCGCTGGCAAGCAATGCCGCAATCGCCACGGCGGGCGCGGTGTTTCTGCCGAACGGTTCGAGCACGATGGATGGACGATCGACCCCGACCGCGCGCAACTGCTCGCCGATCGCAAAGCGGTGCTCGGCGTTTGCGATCACCATCGGATCGGCAAACAGCGAGCGATCCTCGATCCGCAACGCCGTTTGCTGCAGCAGGGTGTTTTCGCCGAGCAGCGAGAGCAATTGCTTGGGGTAGGTTTCGCGGGAGAGCGGCCATAGCCGCGAGCCGGCGCCACCTGACAGGAGAACGGGTACGATACGGCCGCGCGGCTCGATCATCGCCATTGCATGGTCCTTCGATGTTCTTGAGTGACGGGTGGTCAGAATCCGCTTCCCGACAGGAATTCCTTGCGGATCGTACGGATGATGATCATGACGTCCATGCGCAGCGACCACCTCTCGATGTAATCGAGATCGTAATCGATCCGCGAAACCGCGGGACCGAACTCGGCCGTGCTTCCCCTGCAGCCGCTGACCTGCGCGAGCCCGGTAATGCCCGGCCGCGCGGTGTGCCGCTGAAAATAATAGGGCACGAGGTCTTCATAAGGCAGATCCGCCGCCAGCATTCCCGGCACGTGCGGCCGCGGCCCGACCAGCGACATGTCGCCCTTGAGAACGTTGATCAATTGCGGAATTTCGTCGAGGCTGGTCTTTCGCAGAACTCTTCCCACTGCCGTCACGCGCGCGTCGCCCTGCACCGTCTGCTTTACGCCGCGGGCGTCGCCGGCATCGTTGCGCATCGTGCGGAACTTGTAGATCTTGAAGCGGCGGTTGCGATAGCCGTAGCGGTACTGAAAGAACAGCACCGGGCCACGCGACGTCGCCTTGATCGCCACCGCGATCGCGATCAGGAGCGGCGCGAAAAACAGCAATGCGACGCTTGCGGCGGTAACATCGAAGATGCGCTTTGCGATCGAGGATGACGGTTCGATCCGCGCGCGCTTGCGCGAACGCCGGCGCGCTCGATAGGCGCCAGACGTACCGCCGCCGGCAAATTCGACAGGACGGACCGATATCTGAGTTCGCTCTCTTCGAATCGGCGTGACGTTGTTCCGATCGAAGCTGGCTGTCACAATGGAGGCCATGAGTCTCCCTTCTGCTGGAACCGGACTGTGATCGAGCACCTCGGGGTGCTCGACAACGAGCGTGACGATTTCGCAGCAGCGAATGTCCGCACTTTGCAGTCGCTAACACTTTCCAGAATCTTGAACGAAATTTGGCGAGAACGCGAAAGCGATCCGCAGACGCACGGAACTGAATCGTTAATGAAGTTTGTGCGACGCGATATTCCGATTTGTTCGGAGACGCTTAGTGTCGAATTGCCTGGTTAATGACCTGCGCGTCGTTTGACGCTGCCATGCATAATCAAAAATCTCGGAACAAATTCCATTCTCCGATTCTCGACATTCAATCGAACAAACTCGCGATACTGCGCGGGCAACAAATCGCGGTCACGTCGTTGTTTTGCACGAGATTGTTCATCGAAAGCTGAAGCGATCGGCCACAGCCTGTCGAAAGACAGTGATTGAGGCGCAGGATGGTCGCCAGGCTTCGGGAGGAAACAGAGACGGCAGCGATTCGCGAGCCGTCCACTTCACGGAACCGTTCCGGGGAGGCGCCCATGATGGCCGAACGTCTGCATAGCCGCACGCTGGTGCAACACGACAGACTGTTGCCTGACCGCAAGCTCAGAAACCGTATCATTATCGGGAACACAATTGCGTGGGTGACGATCGCCATTCTTATTCGTCTGATCTTCTTCTAGACGCATCGACACACCGAGTCGTGGATTGACCGTCGCCCGGTTCCATGATCGACATCTTGCATCATGCACCGACCATTCGCGGCACCTTCGCGCTCTGTAACCGCTTCAGCGCCAGCCGGCACGCGCATCTATGCGGTCGGCGACGTCCACGGCCGAGCCGATCTATTGAGCGAGATCACGTCACGAATCGACGACGACATTAGGCGCAGGCCGATCGCACATACGATTGAGGTCTATCTCGGCGACTACATCGATCGCGGACCGGACTCCAGCACGGTGCTCGATTTGCTTGCGGTGCGCCTCGTTGCCAATCGTGCGGTGTGTCTGCGAGGCAACCACGAAGCTGTGATGGAAGGATTCCTTCAGGACCCGGCGATCCTGCCGTACTGGCTGCAATTGGGCGGCATGCAAACGCTTGCATCTTACGGCATCGAGTTGCGCGACGAGAACGAGACAGCCTTCAACTTACATCGCCACTTTGTTGACGCGTTTCCTCGTGAACACGAATTGGTGATGCGATGTTTACGCAATCAGTTCAGTTGCGGCGATTTCTTGTTCGTGCACGCCGGCATTCGCCCTGATGTCCCGATCGAGCATCAGGATCCCAATGACCTAATTTGGATTCGTGACGAGTTCCTCGACTCGACGCAGCGTCACGAAAGATTTGTCGTGCATGGTCATACACCGGTGCCGCATCCGGATATCAGGCCCAACCGAATCAACATCGACACTGCTGCATGGCGCACGGGAACTCTGACCTGTATTGCAATCGAAGGATCGACGATCCTGTTCTTGTGATCGCCGAACACTCTAATGATGTGAAGCACGCGTTCACCAAATCGAGCGGAACTCTCGCCTTCACATTCTTTCGCCGTTTTTGCTTCCATATGATCCGCAGCTGTTACGTGCATTCATGGAGATGCAGCCATGCAGCAACGGTCGTTCAGCGCCGGCCTGACGCTTCCCTTTCTCTTCGTCCTTGCGATCGCCGGCTTCAGTGCCGGTCAAGCTTCAGCACAAACGTCGTCATCGTCATCGTCTGCGGACGGTTACGTTCTCGGTCCGAACGACCGAATCAGACTCAAGGTGTACGGGGAACCCGACATCACCGGCGAGTATGAAATCAGCAACAGCGGTCAGGTTTCGATTCCGCTCGCCGGCCATATCAAGGCTGCGGGCGCGACGACGCGGCAGCTCGAAAAGTCGATCGCGTCCGCACTGGCAAAGGGAATCGTGCGTGATCCCCGCGTCAACGTCGAGATCGCGCAATACCGCCCGTATTACATTCTCGGCGAGGTGAAGAAGAGCGGCGAATACCCGTACCGCAACGGATTGACGGTCATGGATGCCGTCGCGAGCGCCGGCGGATTCACGTATCGCGCCAACGAAAACAAGGTCTTTCTACGCCGCGCAGGCGCTGGTGCAGAAGAGACTTATCCTCTTGACGCTCCCGTTCCGGTCTATCCGGGCGACAACATCCGAATTCCGGAGCGCTACTTCTAGCCATCCACGGAACTGCAGATGAGGTGAATGCCGCTCGCGAGCGGATGACAGCGTTCGTGTTGCGCTGTCATCACAAAATTTTTTGCGATTGCGAAAAATTTTGCAGCGCGGGGAAATTTTTCCGGCAAGGCGCGTTGCAGGCGTGCGCATCACTTCAATCTCACAATCCAAAATCCTTGCGCCCGCGTACCGAGTATGAGGCCTGCCGTTTCTATGCGCAGTCGACGATCATTATTTGAGCGATGGGCCTCGCCCAATATGTGTTCGCCGCCTTCGCGCTCCCGCAAGGGATGGGTGATGGGATTCGAATCTGCATCGTTGAATGCGTCTAAAGAAAGCGGAGAGCGAGTCTGTTCGATACGCGTTCTCGATCTAAGCCGCTTCAGCCTCTTGCCCATGCCGGCGGCTGCCATCCTGCTGGGTCTTGGCTCGTCGGCGAATGCACAGGCCATTCCGTGGACCAGCGGGGAATTCGCTTCCCCGTGGAACTCGCAGAAAATCTTTGAGCCGTCGTCGCTGCCGGACAGGACCGACCCGGAAACCCGCGAAGAGATACCGCCCGAGGACATGCCGGTGAAGAAGCGACAACAGCCTGGCTATGAACCCGTCGGCATTCGCTCCGGCTCGTGGATGTTCAACCCGTCGCTGACCGCCGGCACTTTTTACGACAGCAACGTCTTTGCGTCGAACACCGCGCCGCGTTCCGATATTGCGGCCGTGATCGAGCCGACGCTGCGCGCGCACTCTTTATGGGGACGGCATGGCGTCGATCTGAAGCTGGATGCGCAGTCGACGGTCTATAACCAGTTTTCGAGCCTGAACCAGACCAACGCCAGCCTGAAGGGCAATGGCTGGCTGGACATCGCGAAAGACACGATGCTGCTGGGCAGCTTTCAGGTGGCGCATCTGAACGAAGGCGTCGGCACGCTCACTTCGCCCGCCAACGCGATATCGCCGACGCCGTACAATCTGATGTCGGGCGACGTCACCCTGCGCAAGGAGTTCAACCGGCTGACGACATCGGTCGGCTTCCGCACCGATTCCTACGACTACGGATCGACACGCGCGCAGGACGGCACCGTCATCAACCAGGACGCCCGCGACGGGCAGATCTATTCCCTGCACAGCCGGATCGACTATGCCATCTCCTCCACGCTCGGCTGGTTCGGCGGCGTGGAAGGCAATCAGCGCGATATCAGGGGAACGCCCGGTCACACCCTGGACTCGCAGGGCTATCGCGCGCTGTCCGGCATCACCGTCGGCTTAAGCAATCTGGTCACCGGCGAGTTCGGCGCAGGTTACGTCCAGCAGCGCTTCGACGATCCGTCGATTGGAAACATCGAAGGTCCCTCCTACCGCGCGCGGTTGACGTGGCGGCCGACGCGCCTGCTCGATGTTCACTTCAATGCCGAACAACTCGTCACGCAGACCACCGACACCAGCGCCACCGGCGTGCTCGCGAATGCGGTTCAACTCGGCCTCGATTACGAACTGCGGCGTAACATCATTGTGTCGCTCGCCGGCGGCTACGAGAACGACAAGTTCTTCGGCCAGATCCGCAAGGACAACGTGATCACATCGGACACGCGCGTCAAATATCTCGTCAACCGCTTCGCCGCCGTTTCCGCCTACTACCGCTACACCAAGCGCGACAGCGACGTCCCCGTCTTCAGCTTCGACAAGCATCTGGTAGGTATGAATGTTACAGCGCAATTCTGACCTGCCCTATGTGATTCCCGACGAGCCTCCGGTCCGGCCGGCCGAAAGCTGGCAGTATCCGACCGTCGATTTGCGCGAGATGGGCCGGATCCTGCGCCGCCGCTACAAGATGGTGGCGCTGCCGGCCGCCGTCCTGCTCAGCCTGGCAGTGGTCTATCTGTTGTTCGCCCCCACTCTATATACGGCTACCTCAACCGTGCTGGTCGATCCGCGCCGCGCCAATGTCGTCGAGACCAACCAGTCCGTGCTGTCGAACTTCGGCACCGACGACGCAACGATCGAAAGCCAGACGCTGCTGATCCAGTCGGTCGCCATCCTGACGCGCGTCGTCGGCAAGCTGAAGCTGACGGAAGACGAGGAATTCACGCCAAAGCCCGGCCTGCTCGATCCTATCAAGAGCCTGTTCCGCAGCAGCGGGCCGAGCGACGGCGCCAGCCCGGAGGACGCCGCCAAGTCGCGGTCGGTCGATATCCTTCAGAAGCGGATGAAAGTGACGCGGCAAGGCACCACCTTCCTCGTCGACATCGCCGTCAGTTCGCAATCGCCGCAAAAGGCCGCCACCATCGCCAACGCGATTGCTGATGCTTACTTCGACGAGCAGGTTCGCGCCAAATACGACGCCACGCGCATTGCGGCGACTTGGCTCAATGGACAGATCGATGATCTGAAGTCCAGAGTTGTCGCGTCCGAAAAGGCAGTCGAGGATTTTCGTTCTGCCAACAATCTGATGGTGTCGCAGGGCGTAACGCTCAACGACCAGCAGATCACCGACCTTAACGGAAAGCTGATCGCCGCCCGGGCGCAAACGGCAGAGGCGCGGGCAAAGCACGAGCAGGTCCAGGATATCGCGAAATCGGGCGGCGATCCTGGCGGCATCAACGCGGCGATTTCCTCGGAAATGATCACGAAGCTGCGGACCCAGTACGCCGATATCGCCAAGAACGAAGCCGATCTCTCAAGCAAGTACGGCGCGCGTCATCCTTCCGTCGCCAACGTCCGGGCGCAGCGGCGCGATACGCAGCGGCTCATCAACGAGGAAATCAAGCGAATACTGGAGAGCACGAAGCACGACTATGACGTGGCGCGTTCGCGCGAAGCGTCGCTGCAGCAGAGTCTCGACCAGCTCCAGGGCGTCTCCACCTCTTCAGGTCAGGCCCAGGTGCGCTTGCGCGAACTGCAGCGCGAAGCCGAGGCCAATCGCACCCAGTATGAGTCCTATCTCGCACGCTCCAAGGAAACGACCGCGCAGGAGAGTCTGGAAATGCCGGATTCGCGGATCGTGACCAAGGCCAGCATTCCGATCAGGCCGTCATCGCCCAAGACGATGCTGATCCTCGGCCTCGCAATGATGCTCGGCCTTGGCGCCGGCAGCGTGCTGGCATTCCTCGCCGACTATCTCGACGACCGCGTGAAGACGCTCGAACGGGCCGAAGCCATTGCGGGCGTGCCGGCGCTTGCCGCCGTTCCGTTGATCGGCTCGCGCGAGCTCGCCGGTCTCGCCCGGCGCGGACGAAAAGAACTCGGTCGCTATGATCCGAAGACCACCAAGCTCCTGCCGGCGCCGCTGCAGCCGCCCTTGACGCGCTACGCGATCGACGAGCCCGGCACGTTCTTCGCGGAAGCGATCCGGGCCGTTCGCCTTGCGCTGCAGCGGACGATGCGATCGCAGCCGGTGAAGGTCGTGCAGGTCACTTCCGCGCTCGATAGCGAGGGCAAAACCACGCTGGCCATCAACCTGGCGCAGTCGCTGGCCACGCTCGGCATCCGGACGCTTCTCATCGATGGCGACCTGCGCAATCCGCAAGTGACGCACGCGCTCTGTCCGCGCGCCGACGCCGGGCTTCTGGAGGTCGCGATCGGTCGCGTCGCGCCGGAGCATGCCGTGCTCGTCGACCAGAGCACGGGCCTTTCGATTCTGCCGTCGACCAAGATCCAGCAGGTCGAATACATCACGGAGCTGATGTTCTCGGACCGGATCGTCGATGTCCTCGATTACTTCCGCCACCGCTACGAATTGATCGTGATCGACTCGCCGCCGCTGGTGCCCCTGGTCGATGGCCGCGCGCTCGCCGAACTGGCCGATCGCATCATTGTGGCGCTGGCCTGGGATCAGACCCCCGGCGAAGTGCTGTCCCACGCCATGGACCTGCTGTCCCCGGTCAGCGACCGGATCATGGGAACAGTGTTGACCCGCGTCGATCTCAGCCGCCTGCAGTTCTACGACTATTACCGCAGCTCGGCCTATCTTAAGCCGTACGGCACCGCGGGCCTCCATGCCGGAGCGGCGCGGTGAGAACGCGAGGACCGTTAAACGGATCTGCAGGCGTCGCACAAATGCGCCGCCGCCCCCTTGTATTGGACGCGGTGCGGCCGGCTCATACACCTGGGCGCATCGCGAGTGCCGATGCGTTCATCGAACGGATCGCGACCGGCTTGATGCTGCTCGCCGTCGTGGCAACCTTCACGCTCTCGTCCTCCGTGCTGACCAACTGGAAGATTCATTATCTCACGGCGGGCGGAAACTTTTACGAAAAGCTGCATCCGGCGACCTATTTCACGGTGCTCGCCTTCTCGCTGCTGTTGATGCGCAGCCGCGGCCCGATCGGCGAGATCAACCGGATGTTTTCCGAATCGAAGCTGCTGCTGGCGTACTTGCTGTGCTGGCTGCTTCTGCTGGTCCAGGTGATCGTGCTCGAACGCCCCTTCACGGTCATTATCGACACGTTCCTGCTGCCGATCCTGATCGCGATGGTGATGTGGCAATTGTCACCCGCGCAACGGCGCCCGCTGGTTTGGGCCATTCACTTCACGATCCTGCTGAACGTCGTGCTTGGATATTATGAGTATTTCTCCGGCCATCGGCTGATCCCACTGACGCTCGGCGATGTCGTGGTGATGGGAGAATGGCGCTCCGCGGCGCTACTCGGCCATCCGCTCACCGCTTCCGGCATCGTCGGCGCCTACGTTCTGGCGCTGGTGCTTCGCCCGGCGATTTGTCCGCCGATTCTGCTGCGGCTGCCCTTGATCGCATTCTGCCTGGCATCGCTGATGGCGTTTGGCGGCCGAACTTCGCTGGTTACGGTGCTCGCGGTCATCGGACTGATCGGCGGCTTCGAGGCGCTGCACCTGATACGGGGAAAGCGAATGCCGCTTCCCGCGGCCATTCTCGCCATCTGCGTGCTGTTTGCCGCCGGCGCCATTATCTTCGCGGCGCTCGACCTCGGCATTTTCGACAAGATGCTGCTGCGCTTCTCTTCCGACAAGGGCAGCACGCTGGCGCGCTACGCCACCTTCAGCCTGCTCTCGCATTTCGACTGGAATGAACTGATCCTCGGTCCCAACCCGGTCCGGGTGAACGCGCTGCAGTCGCAGCTCGGCCTCAACTATGGCATCGAGAATTTCTGGATTTCATCGGTCGTGCAGTTCGGCCTCATCCATACCACCCTGCTGACGATCGGACTGGTCTGTTTCTTCGTCGAAATGCTGCGCCGTTCGAGCGCCGCGGCATGGGCGATCATGCTGCTGATCGTCATCATCGCGGCGAGTTCAGTGAGCTTCTCGTCGAAGAACATTCAGCTCGCGCAGTTCGTGATCCTCGTTTCAGTCCTGCTGCCGCGCGAGCAGCGGCGCGTCGCCGCGCCCTCGCAAATTCGCCCGCACGTCACCTACCGGTCCGTTGCGGCATAACTTCGGGATTCTCTTCGCATGGCTATCTATATCGACAACACCCATCTCGGACGCCACGTCACCGGCCTCGAACGCATCACGCTGGAGCTGTTCTCAGCTAAAGCGCTTGCGCCGCTCGATGTCGTGCCGGTGACGGCGCAGGGGCTTCGCCAGATGCTGACAACGCAGACGCTGGGGTTGCCGATGCGGCTAGCTGCTTCGTCCTCCATCTTGCTCTGCCCCGGCTTTCCGCCCAGCCCGCTGCTGCGGCCGTTTGCCTCGCGGGTGCTGCCCTATATCCACGATGACTTCCTGATCACGCGGCGCGCTGAGCTGAATATGCGGGCGCGGCTTTACATGGCCGGCCCATTCAAGCTCGCCTTGCGCCACTACCCGCGCTTTCTGGCAAATTCCGGCGATACAAGGCGCAAGCTCGCCGCGCATTGCCGGTCCGACGCCGAGGTGACGCTCTATCGCCCCGCAGTGCGCAACGTATTTGGGCTCGACCCGGGGCAACGCGGCGAACGCAGCGCGCAAGCTCGACCGCTTCGGCTGATCGCGCTAGGTACGGTAGAGCCGCGCAAGAATTTTCCAGCGGCGGCGAGAATCCTCGAAGCCTTGCGGATGCAGGGATTTTCGGACGCCACGCTGGATATCGTCGGAAGGCCGGGATGGGGCAACGACGGGCAGGCGCTTGAGCAGCAGCCGGGCGTGACGCTGCACGGATATCAGTCTGCCGAGCGGGTCAATCAACTGCTTGACGCCGCCGATCTCTTCATCTGCACGTCGCATGACGAAGGCCTGGGATTGCCGCTGCTGGAAGCGCAATATGCCGGTCTGCCGATCATCGCCCCCGATGCCGCCATCTTCCGCGAAGTGCTCGGCGAGTCCGGCATCTATATCGATACCGCCGATCCCGCTTCCGCCGCCGCGCGAATCGCGTCTGCTTTATCGAACGAGGATTGGCGCGCCCGGTACATGGCACAGGCGGTACGGAATCTCGCCCGCTGGAACGATCTGGCCCGCGGCGACCGAGAGAACGTCATCAGCCTGATAGCCCGCCTTGCTCACCACCAGGGAAACGCTGCTCCGGAGTACCGCCGCCTTGCATGACAGCAGCGCCACAAGGCACCAGGACGGGTTACGGATCATTGCGGCCGGCGCCGTGGTGATCCTTCACTATTCCGACTACTTCAAGGACGTGCCCATCGGCCAGTTCATGGTCGCCCACACCTGGCATTTCAATCTGTTCGTCGATCTGTTCTTTGTGGTCTCCGGCTTCGTCATCGCGCGCCAGTATTTCGGGCGCGTCGACGATGCCGCATCGATCGGCCGCTTCCTCTGGCGCCGTCTCGCCCGCATCTATCCGCTGCATCTAGCCACGCTCGCCTTCTATGTGGCGCTTGCCGGCGCGCTTCATTTGGGCGCCGCGCGGACAGACAACCCCGCCCGCTACCCGCTTTCCGACCTGCCTGCACAATTCTTGCTGCTTCACGCCTTCATCGGCGAGCGTCTGACGTTCAACTTCCCGAGCTGGTCGCTCTCGGCGGAGATGTTCTGCTATCTGCTGTTCCCGGTCGTTGCACTGATCACCCAACGCCGCAACGAGGCGATCATTGCGCTCGTGGTCCTCACGGCCCTCGCCAACTCCCTTTGGGTGGCGGCCGCTGGGACGACGCCGTGGGCCGACTGGATCAACCAGGGCGGCGCCTTCCGGGCTCTGCCCGCCTTCAACCTCGGTGTGGCCTGCTATCTGTTTCGCGACCGGATCGGACGTTGGCCCATGATTCCTGGCGCGCTCGCTGCATCGCTGGCGGCGTTTATCGTGCTTGGCTCGTGGCTGCCGACGATGACCGCGCTGCTCGCCATCTATGCTATCGCGCTGCTCGCCGTTCAGGCGGACTGCGCCGGACGCGAGACGCAGCTGTCGCGGCTCGGCTTCGATCGCTGGTCGCCGCTGACCTATTCCTGCTACATGCTGCACATCCCGGTAGCGACCGTCGTCATCACCTTCGGATCGCGGCTGCTTTCCCTGTCGCCGCATGAACGACTCGTTCTGGCGCCGGTGGCGATCGTCGTTCTCGCCATCGCGAGTGTCGTGTCGCTGCGCACGTTCGAAGCGCCGCTGCGGCGATATCTGACCGAGGCATACGACCGCCGCGCCATCAGGCCCGCGGTGTCGCGGCAGGAGAGCGCACGATGACGGTCGTCGAGCGCCTGCCGGCAAACCCTGCATCCCTGAGCGTCCCGCATGCGCCGGCCAAAGCCCGCGACGGCGTCGTCGACACCATGCGCGGCATCGCCATTCTGATGGTGATCGGAATTCATTCGCTGCCGCAGCCGCTCGACGGGGCCTGGGCAAAATCCCTCGATGCGGCGCTGCGGCCCTGCGTGCCGGTGTTCCTGTTCGCGTCCGGTTATCTCACCGCGCTCTCCGGCCGCGTGCCGCTCGCGAAGCGGCTAAGGGCGGCCCTGATCCCCTACGCGATCGCGTTCGTCGCCGCGTATACCTACATGGCGCTGCACAACCCGGCGATGGACCATCGCATCAGCACGACGCTTGCCCGGTTCGGACTGGGATACGTATTCGTCTACTATTACGTCTTCGTCTATGTCTGCTGTACAATCGGCCTGTGGCTCGTCTTTGCGGCCGGCGGGGACGGACACGCTTCAAGGCAACGCATCGCGACGCTGCTGATACTCTCGATCAGCTGCGGATTGGTGGCCGGCAGCTATCTCGACCCGACCATGTCACGGCTCGGCGCCTCGGACGCATTGCTCGACGAGCTCCGCATGCGCGACATTCCGTTCTGGTTCTCGTTCGTCGCGCTCGGCGCGCTGACCGCGATGTTTGCAGACCTGACTGCTCAGGGCGTGCGCCGTACGTTGTTTGGCGCCATGCTGGCGGCCTACGTACTTTATGCCGCCGTGCGCATTCTCAACCTTGGCGACGCCGCCACTTACGATTCGATCGCCTTCTTCCTCTATGCGGCCCTGTTCTGCGTTGCGCTGTTTGCCATTCAGCCGAAATCTCCGCTGCTCGGGTGGATCGGCTCAGGCAGCTACTTCATCTATCTCTGGCATATCTTCGTCGTCATGGCGCTGCGCGATCACACAGCGCTGCGCCAGCTCGACGGCGTCGCCGGCTTTGCCGTTACCTGTGGCGTGACCGCACTCGTTTCGATCGCCGCGCTGCTCGCTGTCAGGCAACTGGCCTCACCCCGAATCTGCCGCTGGTTGGGGGCTTAAGAGATGCTCCTCAAGCACACCCTGCTCTATCTGCCCGCGCAATTCGTCGGACCGCTGTTCCAGCTCCTGGCAATGATCGTGTGGACGCATGTCGTTGACGAACACACGCTCGGCGTCATCACGCTGATCACGGCCACGCATGAACTGCTGCAGATCGGCTTCCTGGCCTGGTGGTCGCAATATGCGCTGCGTTTCCTCGGACGTTACCAAGACGCAGGCGACGCGCCCCGTTTCTATCGCACCGAGAACGCCGTGTTACTCGCGTCCGTCATGCTGCAAAGCGCGGCCGTGGTCGGAATTCTGCTTCTGGTGATCGCGCCCGGCGCAGGAACGGGCCTTCTGCTCGCCACCGTCGCCTATGTGATCACCCGATCGCTCAATCTCTACATCGGCGAACGCGCCCGCGCGCGACAGCAGATCCGGGTCTACACGATCCAGCAGGTATTCGGGCCATCCGTCGGGTTCTTAGTGGGCCTGGTGTTGATCAAGCTGATCGGCCAATCGCCGGAATGGCCGCTGGCCGGCTACGCACTTGCGCAACTGATCGCCGCGCTCATCGTCCTGCCCTGGATCGGCTGGAGCCATCGCCTGTGGCCGATCGACCGGGAGATCGTGGTCCACGCCCTGCGCTATGGCCTTCCCCTGATCGTCGGCGGCGCGCTCGGCTGGGTCGGCCTCAATGCGTCGCGCTTCATCATCAGCCAATTCTCAGGCGTGGCCGCAGCCGGGTTGTTCGCGGTCGGCTATGGCCTGGGCCAGCGGGCCGCGGCGGTCGCGGCCATGCTGGTGACGGCAGCGGCGTTCCCGCTGGCGGTAAAAAGCATCGAGCAGGGCGGCAGCCAGGCCGGCATGCGTCAGCTTGCCACCAACAGCGCGCTTCTTGTCGCCATCCTGGCGCCGAGCCTTGCCGGCATCATCATGCTGCGAACGGAGATCGTGCACCTCCTGATCGCGGCGCCGTTTCAAGCGGTGACGCTCGCAATCCTGCCGCTCTCGACGCTTGCCGGCGCGATCCGCAACCTGCGCGCTCATTTCGGCGACCAGGTCTTTCTGCTGCAAAACCGCACGCGCTGGATGATGGCGATTGCTGCGATCGACGCGTCGACAACCGTGGTGCTGAGCGCTCTGTTCCTGCCGCGCTGGGGATTGACGGGCGTCGCCGGCGCCACGGTGCTGGCGGCGCTGGCCGCCGCCATCGTCAGCTTTTCGATCGGCTTTACCAGGTTTGGCTTGCGCCTTCCGATCAGCCATCTCGTGCGCATCGCATTGGCTACGATTGCGATGGCCGCCCTGCTGCGGATCTTCCCGGAAGCTCGCACCCTTGCCGTGTTGGCGGCGCATGTCACGGCAGGCGCCGCCGTCTATTTCGGCGCGCTTGCCGTGCTCTACGCGCCGTCACTGTTGCGGATGCTCCGTCCACGCCCCCAGCATTCGGGCGTATGAGCGGATCCGACACGGTCGGCGGCTACGACTTCCGGACATTTTCGAACGCGCGCGCCATCGCATACCACAGCGGCTTCTTCTGCATCGACGAATCGAACGGCAGCGGCCGCGGCAGCCGCTGCGCGAGAGGATCTTTCTTCTTCGCCGCATCGGTATAGAACGAGTAGTTATCGGCGAGTTCCCACGCGATCACCATCTTGACCGCTGGAACGCGCAACGCGTTGTTCAGATACTTCTCGGCGGTCTCCGCAATCATGGCGTCGCGCGCTGCGATGTCGTCCGGAAACGTATCATCGCGCACGTCGAATTCGGTCAGGTAGATCTCGACGCCACGGTCGGCGAGCGCGTGCAGGAATTCGGCGAAACGTCCGGGGTCGTGCGGATAGCGCGGCTGCAGGTGACTTTGCAATCCGACGGCATGCAGCGGCACGCCGGCGTGCTTCAGTTCGTCAACCAGTTGCAGCAGGCCTTTGCGAACCGTGAGACCGACATCATCATCGCGCTCGCTCTGCGCTTCGTTGAGAACCAGTTTTGTCTTGCGGTCGACCATCGCCACGCGCTCGAAGGCGCGCCGCACATAGCCGGTTCCGAACGTGTCGTACCATGGACCGAGCCGGTAGCCGCCGGGAGCCTTGTGCCCCGGCCAGAACGGTTCGTTGACGACGTCCCATGAATGCAGCTTGCCGACATAACGGGCAGCCACGTCCTCGATGTAGGAATCGAAGAACTTCTCGCGCTCGGTGCTGCTCATGCTCTTGATCCACTGTGGAACCCATTCGTTCCAGATCAGGCAATGGCCGCGCATCGGAATGTTGTTGCCTGCACAGAATTGCAGCAGACGATCGGCGCTCTCGAATCGCTTCGGTCCCGGTTGCGGCGCGATGGTTCCCATCTTCATCGCGATGTCCGTCGTCACGATGCGCGTCTGCGTCTGATACAGCTCGCGATAGGCAATATCCTTGTCGATCACCGGGCCTGCAGCCGCGCCGAACACAATGCCGTTACGAGCCGCGATGGCGCCGAGACTCTGCGCTGGCTGCGCGGCGAGTGCCTCCTTTCCGTAAGAAGCAACGCTTGCTCCTGCGATGAGAGCGAGCGCATTTCGCCTCGACCACTGCTGCATAGCTGATCTCCATCATGTGAATGCTTCGCCGCCATGTCTAATCGTTCGCAACGCGGCATCGCCATCGTTGCGTCGCATTAGTTCGATTTCGTGACGATGTCAGTCGAGAAATTCTTCGACACATAGTTCCCGTCGCGACGCGACGGGCATGTCGATAGTCCAGCGTGAACGCGTCTCTCAATCAAATCATCGTCAGGAGGTCGACATGGCGGAACCGCCAATATCGTTGCAGCCCAGCCTCAGTGTCGACGGCATCACCATCAATGTTCCCTCGCTTCCGGAAGCTGTTTCATCCATCGTGTCGGCCGCGCAACGTGGCGACAATTTCAGCGTCTGCACACTGAACCTCGATCACGTTGTCCAGTTGCAGCAACACGCGAACTTTCGCGCCGCCTATCGACGTGCCCGATTTGTCACAGCCGATGGATTCCCCATCGTCGTACTGAGCCGTCTCATGGGCACGCGAATCGAGCGCACGACCGGCGCCGATCTCGTCGAGCCGGTTTGCGCGGAAGCCCGCAAGAAAGGACTTCCGGTCTTTCTGTTGGGTGCGAACGATGTCACACTGAAAACAACGGCGCGCCGCTTGGCGGAACGATTCCAGGGATTGCAGATCGCGGGATGCTTTGCGCCGGGACCGGGGTTCGATCCCTATTCCAGCGAAGCCGATGCCGCGATCGAAAGCATTCGTGCCTCAGGCGCGAAGCTCTGCTTCGTCGCGCTGGGCGCGCCGCGTCAGGAACTGTTCGCGGCGCGATGCCTCGACGAGTTGAATGGAACCGGCGTGCTGTGCATCGGAGCCGCGCTCGATTTCATCGCGGGCACGCAGAACCGCGCGCCGTCCATCGCGCGCAAAACCGGGCTCGAATGGGCGTGGCGCATGCTGCGTGAGCCGCGCCGGCTCGGTCCCCGCTATGTCAAATGCATGACGGTGGTTCCGCGTCTCGTGGCGCGAACCATTCCGCAAATCGTCCAGGCACGCATGAGGAAAGCGGCATGACTTCAACATTGACCCTGGCGCTACGTGCGCGAAATGCTACTCGGATCAAGCCACGTTACCAGATCTGTCTGATTCATCCGTTCGATCCGCGCGGCCAAAAGGTCGGCGGCCTCGAAACATATATCCGCGACTTCATCACGTTTCATCCCGTCGACACCGACATCCTCTTCATCGGCGTCGACTCGACAGGCGAGCTGGAGCTCGGGCAGCTTCACCGGCTGACGTTCCGCGGCCGCGGCTTCGACTTCCTGCCGATCCTGCACTACTCGGATCAGCAGGCCCGCGAAGCGGCCCGCAGCATCCGAACCTCGCTGACCGGGCAATTCTTCATGGCGCTGCTCCGTCATTTCCGGCCGATTGCGAAACTGATCCGTGCGAGACGATGCTCGATCGACCTGCGGCGGGTAGAATTTTCCTGGCTGCCGGCGATCCTGCGGCTTCCCTTCGTGCAGATGCTTCACGGCGAAGGCGCGCCGAAGCTGCAGATGGATTCGCTGCTGCGGAAATATTCCTTCGTCCACAACACCGGCGAGCGGTTCGCCGTCGCCATGAGCGAGAAGTTTCTTTGCGTCAATCCGTTCATCACGGAGCGGCTGCAGCAGACCTATCCGCGCCGCAAGGACAAGATCGATACGCTCTGGACGTGGGTCAACACCGATATCTTCAAGCCGCAGGTCTGGCCGCTGAACTCTTCGCCGTTCCAGATCGTGTTCGCAGGCAGGCTCGACGAATTCAAGGATCCGCCGTTGATGTTTCGCACCATCGACCGCCTGCGGCAGCGATTGAACGGCGATGTCAGATTTCACTATATCGGCACCAGTGACCCCCACCGCTTCGAGGAGTTCGCCGCGATCGAAGACATCACCGTCCGCCACGGCTTCAAGGATGCCGCCGGCATGGCGGAGACGCTGGCAAGCGCCCATGCCGGAATCCTGACGTCCGAGTTCGAGGGCATGCCGCGCTGCGTGCTCGAAACGCTCGCGGTCGGCCGACCCGTCGTCGCCATGCACCTGCCGCAGCTCGAATCCGTGATCCGGCCCGGCTTCAGCGGCTATCTCGTGCCGCGGAGCGGCAGCCGCGACGAGATGATCGATGCGCTGGTGCAACGGTTTGTCGATGTCCGGGATGCCATCGAGATGGGTGCGATGAACCCGGTGCAGGTCGCCGACACCATCATGGCATTCACGCCAAGCACTCAGCTCGCGCGGGTCTTCCGCTATCATCATGAAATTCAGGATGCGCGCGGACTTGCCGCCGCGGCGCCGACCTATTGAGGGCGCCGGCTTGAACATCCTTCTGTTGACCAGCGAGTTCGCTCCCGCGATGGGGGGAATTGGGACCTACGCCCGCGAAATTGCCGCGGCCGCCAGCCGGCTCGGCGCCATGGTCACCGTGGTGGCGCCGGACTACGCGCAACAAACCGACGACCGCTCCCTGCCCTTCGAGGTCATTCGGTTTCGCGGCGGACTTCATTCCATGCGCGACCTGCCGCGCAAGATCATGCTGGCGCGGCGCGGTGTGCGCGGCGACCGATATGACGTGGTCCATGCCGCCGATTGGCCGTTCTTCATCCCGCTCGCGCTTTCGCGATGGCGAACGCCGGCGCGGGTGTTGATGACGGTGCATGGCACCGAGATCAACGAAACGCAGACGCCGCTAAAGCGCATGGCGATACGCAGCGCCGGCGTGTTCGGGCCACGGACGGAGGTCGTCGCCAACAGCCGCTTTACCGAGACGCTGTTCCGCGAACGGTTTGCCGTCGACCCGCGGCGGATCAGCGCGATCAATCTCGGCGTATCGGAATTCTGGTTCGGCGGACGACGAACGCGCCGGGAGATTCGCCTGGCCCATCGCCTGCCGGAAGACCGCCTCGTGATGATCACGGTCGCGCGCATCACGCGCCGCAAGGGGCATCATCTGACCCTCGCTGCACTGTCGCAGCTTCCCGACGAACTGCGCAGTCGCATCACCTGGCTCGTGATCGGACCCGACGGCGAAGCCGATTATGTCGGCGATCTGCGTCGGGCTGCCGGCGAGGCAGAATGCGACATTCGTTTCCTTGGGCCCCAATCGAACGAGGAAATTCGCGATCTCTACGCGGCCTCGGATTTCTTTTGCCTGACGGGGATGCCCGATACGACCGGCCGGGTCGAGGGATTTGGATTGGTCTATCTCGAAGCCGGAGCCGCCGGCCTGCCGAGCGTCGCGACCGACGTCGGCGGGGTGGCTGACGCCGTGCTCGCCGACGAGACAGGAATTCTCGTGCCGCCATCGGTCGAGAACATATCGCAGGCGATCGAAGAGCTGGCCACGGATCGGGGACTGCGCGCCATTTTCGCGGCAGGCGCATCCGCCCATGCCCGCGCCCTTTCGTGGGAACGCTGCGCGGCGACAACCTATGGCCTGGCCTATGCCGGCAAGCGGGCATCTGCGAACCACGCCATGGGAAAATCGGCATGAGGCTATGGGTTGCGACCGCGATGCTGCTGGCGATCGCGACCGGTGCGGCGCGGGCGGACAACGAGAACTGCCGCAAGAGCCGCGAGTATCTATTGGCAACGCCCGGCGGCGACCAGGCCCTGACGCCACAGGCCTATAACGACCTGTTCAAGATCTGCATCGCAACGTCGGCCATGCCCAACGTGAAGGATGCGTACATCCTGAAGGACGGCGGCATCGCCGTGATCCCCAAGCAGGACAGCGTTTCGGCAACAGCCTCCACGCTGGCGCAGTTTTGCGACGCCCATCCTCACGGCGTGCTGCGCTTCATCACCCGCAAGGAAAAACTTGTTATCCGCTCCGTAACCGACGTCGCACGGATATCGTCGACCTCGTCGACGCCATGCAAGAAGATCAAGGGCATTTCGTAGAGTAGCGCGCCAACCGTCAAAGCTCATTTTTGCCGGTTGTAATAATCCGGCATGGCATGCGGATCCATCGCCTGTTCGGCCCTGCGCCCGAGAAAGAAGAATCCGCTGGCGGCATCTGCTGCGGCCCGGCCACGGCCGAATGCATCGAGATACCTGATCCAGAAGAACGGCAGCACGATCAGCCGCGACAGCTTGTTGCCCGCGCCGAGCGCGCGCGCGAAATAGCGGATCGACCATTCAAGCGCCACGCCGGCGCCGCCGACCGGTCCGGCGCTGACTTCCGAGAATCGCCTGAACAGCCAGCGGTGACCGCTCTGCGTGAAACGCGAGAAGTCATAGGCCTGCTCATGCACCTGCTGCATGAACGGCGTCTCCGCATAGACCAGGCCTTCCAGGCGCAGCACCCGGTGCAACTCGGCAACGACCGTTGCAGGTTCCAGCACGTGTTCCAGCACCGCCTGCACCCAGACGCCGTCGAACACGCCGTCTTCGAACGGCAGACTGTGGGCGTCGGCCACCAGCGCGGTATGCGGCGAGGCATAGACGTCGGTGCCGACGATTTCGATGGAATCGTCGCGGTAGAGTTCGTCTGCGCCCAAACCGATCGTCCCGCCTCCGATCACGAGCACGACCGGCCGCCTCGACTCCCGCTTTAACAGCTCGATGAATTTTGCACTGTTGGAAACCGCAACCGGATTACCGCCGAAGGTAAGACGATGCAGGCGTGATCCGATGGAACGGCGGCTGACGTCCCGCCGCAGCGCCGAGCCGCTCTCGGCCTCATACATCCTGCGCTCAAAAATGCTGGCTTCAAAATCGATCAGCACCGGCTGTGCGCCGACCACCGGAAACCCGGCCCTGCTATAATCGCAGGCGCGGTTCGAACAGGACGGCTGTGACCAAACGTTCCGCAACGCCGCCGAACAATGAGGGCAGCGTAGACGTTGCTTCCAGTGCGCGGGTTCCGTATTCGCTACCGAATGATCGACGGCAGAAAGCTGCAAAGAAGGACCTCGTATTCATTTCTTCTGCCCTGCCGCCCACTCCTGACTTGCGATCGATGCTAGTTCGAACGCAATGGCAGCGCAACAAAGGCGGGGCCGGGAACAATTTGGATTGCAATTCGGATGTCGCGGCCAGCTTCAGCCAGACGCCACCATGAGGCTGGCAGGAATGCAACGCACAAACCCGCCTGCTGTTTCGAGCAAATTCTTGGATTTCTCCAACCGCGTTCCAATGGACCCGGTTCACGCAGCCGGCCCGCTCGCGACTCGGGCCTCCGCCGTCGTAACCCGACGTTGATGACGTCGCGGTCGGAGATTGACAATTCCCATTCCTGAGGAAACCTTGGTCTGTCGGCCCCGGCTTGCCAGCTGATTGGTCGAGGAGTTGTCTGGTGTCAGCCCGTGAACCATCGCAGCGACCGGACGGATCCGGCCCGCTTCAGGTTTTTGTTCTCGACATCGATCGAAGGCCGACGCTGGCGTTCGAAGCAACCGGCCTTGCCGAGGCGCAGGAAATCTGTCGCGACGCCGACCTGCAGGCCGATCTGACTGCGCTCACATCGGACGGCGTCCCGGTATGCCGGTCAAACTCGACACTCAGCCCGAGGGCAGCAGCGCAAGAGGAGATCGCTGCATTCCGGCATGCAGCCGAACGGGCGCCGGCATCCGGCCAGCCGACCATGGTGTTCCTGATCAAGATCGACGGCGTCATCGTCGTAACCGTCGGCCCTGACCACGCCTGACCCGGCGCGTCGATGCGGTCAGGTGAAGAGCAGATGATGCGCCGTCAGGGACGCGATGCCGGTGAGTTCGTCCGATGCATCATGTCCGGGATCCATGCCAGCGTCATGACCGGAAAGATGCCCGACGTCGGCTGTAACGGTGGATTCGGATCGGCTCACATCGTGCCCGATGAAGTCTGCTGCCTTGAAGACACCTGCCGCGTCGAACCTGACTGCCTCGCTGAAAACAAACGTATCGTTGCCCGCGGTAGCGACCCTTTGTGCGATCCCTCCGAAGTCCATCTGCCGAGGCGCCGCATCGAGGATGAACTGATCGCTGAAGCCGCCGGCAAAGTGCTGCAGAAAGTCAGGAAGATGACCTGCCGCATCAGGGCCGGCGCGTTCGAAGGCGTTGCTGTCGACCGGCTGCTGAGGCGCAGCGCTGGCGGCGATCGCGAACGAATAGAGGTCGGAGCCGTCGGCATGGCGAAGGAGCTGGCCGATGATCTTGCCGGCGCCGTCGGTCGCCAGCACTTGCAGCGTGCTGCCAGAGCTATTCGCCAGAGTGGCGAACAGCTCGCGGGCGTCGATGACGCCATCGGCGAACCGCAGGAATTCAAGGTGGGAGAGATGATCACTGCCGTCGCGACCCGCGATCCGGTCATTCACGATCAATTGGCCGTCGGCAATCGCGATATCATAATCGCGGATGTTGCCGGTGAATCTGGCCGTATCGATCTCGGCCCCGCCGTCGATGATATCGTCGCCTATCCCGCCGGTGATGACGTCATTGCCCGCGCCGCCATCGATCACGTCGTTGTCCGTCGCGGCGCCGGAAAACCAGTCCTGGTGGCTGGCCGTGTCGACATGGATATTGTGGACGTAGAGATCGAACGTGCCGGGCGAGCTCGCATTGGCGGCGTCGGCCGGCGCCAGCGCGACGCCGTTGATCAGGAAATCCTTGATATGCAGCGCCCGCCCCGGCGTAGCGTTCGCCAGGTTGATGTCGATGCTGGAGATCAGGCTCGGATTGACGAAGCTGATCGTGAAGGTCTGGTACTCAGACGGATCGGCCGCCGGCTTGAATTCCATCAGCCCGGAGACCGGTTGGCCGTTGACCTTGATCTGAGCCTGCGCGCCGACACCACCGACCACCGAGCCGTAACCAACGAGGGTAACGGTCGTTACCGACAATTTGCCAGTGGTCGCGGGCCCGCCGACAATGATGTCCGCACCGGCGCCGCCATGAATAACGTCATCGCCCAGCCCGGCATCGATCGTGTCATCGCCGCGGCCGAGATCGATGAGGTCGGCGACGGCCGATCCCGTTATTGCAAGGTCGGGCACGGCCCCGCCGCCATGGAAATACTGCGAGACGACGGCTTCGGCCGGCTTTCCCATGACGGAATAGCCCGTGCTCGAATACTGGTTGTTGAGATCCCATTGCCAGAGCTCGACGCCCTTGAACCAGCCGCCGCCGTGGGCGGTCCAGACCTGGAGGAAGGCGTTGTAGGCATCCGCCTGCTCCTGCACGTCGGCTGTACCATTGCTCGTCCACGATCCCGGCGAGATGGCGGTGCCATCGACGCTGCGATAGCCGACCTCGGTCATCAGCAGCGGCTTGTCGTATTTCGTAGCGAGCGAATGCAGAAAATCGACCGGCGATTTGTAGTCGAACGCCGCCGCGTAATACGGGTTGACCGGAACTTCGGTCCATGCGTCGATCAGATCCTGCACCGTCGGGGCATTGCTGGCCGTCAACGGCGGATAGGTGTTGACGCCGATCGTGTCGAGCTGATCCCAGAAGCTGACATGGGAAGCTTCGTCGGTCGCCGCCGCATAGGTCAGTTCGCCGTGATAGACGTCGCGGACGGCACCGATGATATCGATCCAGTAGCCGCGATATGGCGCGCCGGAGAGGCTGCTCATCTCGTTGCCGATTGCGAACGTCTCGACACCTGCGGCCTGCGCGATGGTGGCGAGATGCACGATCTCAGCCTTGTAGGAAGCGAAGAAGTCAGCGACATCGGCCGGCGCCAGGCTGGACACCCGGGTTCCGTTCAAGGTCGAGAGCGCGGCCTTGAACAGCACCGACAAGCCGGCATCGTGCGCGGCCTGAAAACCCGCCAGCAGGCTGGCGTCGCTTTCGGTCTTGGCCGGATCGGCGAAGACGGAGTTGGATGTTCCGGTCTGTGTCCAGATCCGGGCGGTCAGCTCGATCGAATTCGATCCGAGCGACGCTATCTTTTGGAATGCCTGCTTGGCCGAGGCGCTCGAGAACTGTCCGTTCCATTCGGACAATGCGCCAAAGCCTTGAACATCGAAAGTACTTGTCACCTGCGCACCCCGCCATTGTGCGACGGATAACGCGAGGGATTAACGTTCAGCTTAAAATCACTTCGTGTTTCTACGCGGTGACCAACGATATTTCTTCAACGTGCACCCCGCGCATCAAGGCACCAAAGAGTTCCAGCGCGGGAACTCCACCCCTACTCTTCAATCAGCGCTCAACACGTCGCCGAACTGCTCCCACGAAATTCCATTCCAGAATACCCGATGACCACCACCGCCCTGCCAGCTACCGGACCGAGGGCACGATCTATGCGCGATGCATTGCGCGAACCGCTTGTCGCGAGATCGCAGGATCCCGCCGTCAAGAACCGGTTGATGGAGCTGACGCAGAGCGCCGTCGATCGCGGCGCTTTCGGCTCACCGACGTTCTTCGTCAATGACGAGATGTTTTTCGGCAAGGACCAGCTCCCGTCCATGCGAAACAGGTGCACACCCACCTGGGGCCCGGGGCGCGGGAGGCTACTGACGCGTCGGGCACAGGGGGTAGTTACATTCTGAAAATGACCCACATCCGGACGTTCGGCGGCCGCGTTGGGCCCCCACCGGACCCGCGGCTTGCCGATCAAATTGTTCGATAGCTGGTAGAAGCAGGCTTTGATACCGCGCGAGAACAATGTCGGCTAAGACGGTGATCGTGTTGCTGCGGGCGATTTGCTCAGGCCCCTTCACAAGAACTGCCGATGCTTATGGAGAAAAAGCGATGCGCCTGTCTGCGGCGATGATCGCGGCTGCCCTGTTGGCCGCGCCTGCAAATGCGACCGAACTGAGCGGAACGCTCCTGAAGATCAAGGAGACGAACAGGATCATCCTCGGCATTCAGGAAGCTTCGATACCCTTCAGCTACCTGGACGGCGATCAAAAGGCGATTGGATATGCCGTCGACATCTGCCTGAGGATCGTCGACGCGGTGAAGCGCGAACTCAATGTCGCGAATGTTGCCGTCGAGACGCTTGCAGTCACGTCGTCCAATCGCATTCCGCTCATGATGAATGGGACAGTCGACCTCGTCTGTTCTTCCACCACCAACAATGCGGATCGGCAGCGCCAGGTGACGTTCACAAACTCGCATTTCCTGTCGGCAACCCGCTTTGCGACGAGGAAGTCCGACAACATCACGACGATCGACCATCTGAAAGGCAAGCCTGTCGTTGCCATATCGGGCTCGACCAACATGGTGCAGCTCAATCAGGTCAATACCGCAAAAAATCTCGGCATCGCAGTGCTGGCCGCCAAGGATCAGGCCGAGGCGTTTCTCATGCTGGAGACCGGCCGCGCGGCCGCGTACGTGCTCGATGACGTGCAACTCGCCGTCGCGATCGCGCGATCAAAGGATCCGTCCGCCTACGCGATCAGTGAGGAAGCCCTGTCCAGGGCCGAACCTTACGGGATCATGCTGCGCAAGGACGATGCACCGTTCAAGGCCGTGGCAGATCGGGCGACCGCGGATCTGTACAAAAGCCCGGAGATCGAAGCGATCTACAGGAAGTGGTTCGAATCGCCGGTGCCGCCCAACGGTCTCAATTTCAAGACTCCGATGCCGGCGGTCCTGCGCAAGGCGTTCGCCAATCCGTCGGACAGCCCGGACCCGGCAAGCTACGAACGCTGACGGCATATCGTCCGCGTTACGGCACTGTTGGCATGTTCTTCATGCTGCCGCGAGCGCCGCGTAGCGGTCGCACAGGTTGATGCGCCGGCCGGCTGTGGCGGCCTCGGCAATGGCAAGCGTTGCGATCAGGGAGCGGGCGCCGTCCTCGACCGGCTGCACCGATGGCGCTCCGCCACGGATCACGTCACGGAAATGGTCGAGCTGGGCGACATAGGGATCGATCCCGCCGGCATGGATGTGCTGGGCCTGGATCGGCTGGTTCCAGTTCTGCGCACCTTCCGCTTGCGCCCATTGCACGAGATTCGGAAACTCGAGTGAACCGCGGCTGCCCATCAGGCGATAACTGCCTTGTCCGCTGAACGGGAATTCGACGGCCTCGCCGAGCCCCTGCTCCATCGTCCAGGGCGAGACCGCGCTGTCGCTGATGAAGAAGGTCCCGAGCGCGCCGTTGTCGAATTCAATCAGCGCGGCGGCGGTATCCTCGACCGCAAAGCCGCGCTGGCGGTTCGAGGCAATCGCCTCGACGGCCAGAATTTCACCGACGGTGAAGCGCAGGAAATCGATCTCGTGAATCAGATTGATCAGCACCGGACCGCCGCCGGCCTGGCTGCGCCACGGCGCGACTTCAAAATAGTTTTGCGGTTTGTGCGTGGCCCAGATCGCCGACACCCCGACGATGTCGCCGATCCGGCCCTCGCCGAGCAGCGCCTTCAGGGTCCTGACCTGCAGATGATGGCGGCGATGGTGACCGACCAACGATTTGATACCATTCTTGCGCACTCCGGCCAGCAAAGCCGCCGCGCTCTCCAGCGTATCGGTGACCGGCTTCTCGATCAGGATATGAATGCCTCGCCGGGCGCATTCGATGCCGGCCTCGGCGTGAAGCTGGTTTGGCGAGGCAATGATCACGGCTTCCGGCCGTGCCTCATCGAGCAACTGACGGTAATCCGCGAGCACGCGGGTGTTCGGATGCTCGGCTGCGACCTGATCGACATTCACGTCGGCAATGCCGACGAGGTCATAGTCGCTCCGCTCAGCGAGTTTTCGAAGATGCTTGCGCCCGATCAGCCCCGCGCCGATTACGCCGATGGTGATGTTCCTCATGTCTGGCGTCCTGTCGGTGAGTTTTCGCGGCGCCGGCCCGGTCGCATCGTGCCGCACGAGTGGCGATCAAGCAGGCGGCGGGTCGCATCGAAGGCCGCGGCGATCCGCGCCCGTGTCTCAAGCGTCGGCATGGGCATCTCGACGCTGAGGCTGGTATCGGCGGGGAGCGCCTCCAGAAGATCGCCGAGCGGCAGCGCGCCCTCTCCCGGCGGCAGCCGCCCCTCGCGCGCCTCGGCGATGATGGCGGCCTCGGTCGAAGGCGTGCCCGCACCGGCGTCGCAGATTTGCGCAGCGTGCAGCCATTCGTCTGGAATGGAGATCAGGTCGCGCGCCTCCCCACCGGAGCGGGTCAGGTGCAGGGCGTCAACAAGAATGGCGCCGTTCGATTTGCCGGCCTGGCGCACGATCGCCAGGGCCTGTGGCAGCGCGCCGATCGCGCGCCAGCGCATGAATTCGAGATCGATGCGCAGGCTGAACGCAAGTGCGAGGTCGCACAACTCGGCGAAATGCGCCGTCAGCCGCGCGAGGTCGTGATCGTCGCCGGAGACGGTGACCGAAATGGCGCCGAGATCGGCGGCCGCCTCGAACACGGCCGCGAACGCCTGCACGTCGATGTCAGGCGTGAGCTGGATGAATTCGATGTCGCTGACCCGGACACCTTCTCCGGCGAGGATCTGCTTGAGCGCGCGATGAGCTTCCGTGCCGATACGCGTCGGATAGGCCGGACCACCTGGTGTCGCCGGGACAAATCGCAGGCCGACCGACGCGAAGCCTGCGCGCGCCGCTTCCGCGACCAGTGCAGGCGGCGAAAGCTCGAGGGCCGTCAGGTGGGCAAGGCCAAGCACCGGGCGCGTCATCTTCTCGGCCACTAATTAATCCATGGGATAATTACAATTATCCTACCGGGTAATTACTGTCAAGAGCGATCGATTCAGTCCATATTGGATGGTGAGGCGCACATTCCCCGCGCGGAGAATCTGGAACTGCAAGATGGAGCCTGCGAAAAAACCCGCGAATGCGAAAGGGCCGCCGATCCGGCGGCGCGATCGGGAGCGGACCAGGCGTGAGATCCTGGAGATTGCGTTTGCGGAGTTCGCCGAGAATGGCCTAACCGGCGGCAACACCGACGCGATCGCGGCGCGCGCCAACGTCACTAAACGGCTGATCTTCTATTACTTCAACTCGAAGGAAGAGCTGTTCATCGCCGTCCTCGAGATGGCGTACGCCAAGATGCGTCTTGCCGAAGAAGGCCTGCACCTCGAGGCGTTGGAGCCGGAGGCGGCGATCCGAAGGCTTGCGGAATTCACTTTTGATTTCGATCAGGCCAACCCGGAATATATCCGCCTGGTCACGATCGAGAACATCCACCGCGGCCGGCACATCAGCGCCAGCCGGAAGCTCAAGGAAATGACGCGCCCCATCATCAACCAGATCGCCGCGGTGCTGGAAAAGGGCGTGCGCAGCGGCACGATCAGGCCGGGCATCGATCCGAACGAGCTGCACATGACGCTGAACGCGCTCTGCTTCTTCTCGGTCGCGAACCGCCACACCTTCGAGGCGCAATTCGGCTGGGACATGTCATCGCCCAAGGCGAAGGCGCAACGCCGCCGCGAAATCGCCGACCTGCTGTGGCGCCACGTGCGGAGGGACTGATCCAGCGGTCAATCCAGATCAAAAAAGAAGCCCGGCAATCCATCGCGGATTGCCGGGCGCTTTCATGTCTTGGTTGCGGGGGCAAGATTTGAACTTGCGACCTTCAGGTTATGAGCCTGACGAGCTACCGGGCTGCTCCACCCCGCGTTAAACCGTTGCAATGCCTTCGAAAAAACCGGACCCGAAACGAACCCGGCCAACGCGTGTTTGCGCCGATCGATCCCGTCCAGAGGCTTCCTGAGAAGGCAACCCGGGCAAAGCCATCGGGCGCGAGGGGTATGTATCAACGTCGCCCTGCTTTGGAAAGGGGCAAGATCCCGCTTTTGCAGATTTTATGACAGCAAAAACGAGCACTTGGAGCGCCAAAACCGCCTCCTGGAACCGCTCTTGCCATAAACGCCGCAAAAGCGGAGTTTTGCGCCCCAAGGCGCGGCCCGTGAGGTCGCCAGAACAAAAAATCCGGGGGGAACGAGCGTGGCGGAAGCTTACGATTTCGTGGTGGTGGGCGGCGGCTCCGGCGGCTGCACGGTGGCGGGGCGGCTTTCGGAAGATCCGAAGACATCGGTGGCGCTGCTCGATGCCGGCGGCAAGAATGACAATTGGGTGGTCACGACACCGTTTGCACTCGTGCTGATGGTCGCCGGCAACGTCAACAACTGGGCCTTCAGCACCGTGCCGCAGAAAGGCCTCAACGGTCGCATCGGCTATCAGCCGCGCGGCAAGGGGCTCGGCGGCTCTTCCGCCATCAATGCGATGGTCTATATCCGCGGCCACCGCAGCGATTACGATCAATGGGCCTCGCTCGGCAACACCGGCTGGTCGTTTAACGACGTGCTGCCCTACTTCAAACGCGCCGAGGACAATGCCGATTTCGAGGACGAGTATCACGGCAAGGGCGGACCGCTTACCGTCAACAAGTCGCGCACCGGCAATCCGGTGCAGCAGATTTTTTTGCAGGCAGCACAGGAAGCGCAGTTTCGCCTGCGCGAGGATTTCAATGCCGATGAGCATGAAGGCCTCGGCATCTATCAACTGACGCAGCGGAACGGCGAGCGCTGCAGCGCCGCGCGCGCCTACATCCACCCGCATATGGCAAGCCGCGCCAATCTGCGCGTCGAGACCCACGCCCACGCCACCCGCATCCTGTTCGATGGCAAGCGCGCGGCCGGCGTCGAGTACCGGCAAGGCAAGGAGATCAAACAAATTCGCGCTAGGGGCGAGGTGATCCTCTCCGCCGGCGCCTTCCAGACCCCGCATCTCCTGATGCTGTCGGGCATTGGCGACAGCGCCGAACTCGGCAAGCACGGCATCGCCACCATGCATCATCTACCCGGCGTCGGACAGAATCTGCAGGATCACCCGGATTTCGTGTTCGGCTACATGTCCGACAATCCGAACTTCAACGGCATCTCGCTGAAAGCGCTGCCGCGGCTCTTGCGGGCCATCCGCCAGTATCGTCGTGAGCGCACCGGGCCGATGACGTCGAATTTTGCCGAATGCGGCGGCTTCCTGAAAACCCGGCCCGACCTCGACATTCCCGATATCCAGCTTCATTTCGGCATGGCGCTGGCCGACGATCACGGCCGCAAGCGCCATCGCGGCACCGGCTTTACCTGCCATGTCTGCCTGCTGCGGCCGAAAAGCCGCGGCAGCGTTTCGCTTGGCAGCGCCGATCCGTTTGCGCCGCCGCGCATCGATCCGAATTTCTTTGGCGACCCGGACGATCTGGAAACCATGGTCGCGGGCTTCAAGACCACACGGCGGCTGATGGAGACGCCGGCGCTGCGCGCGTTGCAGAAGAAGGAAATGTTCACGCAAGGCGCGCATAGCGACGACGACATCCGCAACCTCCTGCGCCAGCGCGTCGACACCGTTTATCACCCGGTCGGCTCCGCCAAGATGGGCGTCAACGATCCCATGGCCGTGGTCGATCCGAAGCTGAAGGTGTACGGCATCGAGGGATTGCGCGTGGTCGACGCCTCGATCATGCCGACGCTGATCGGCGGCAATACCAACGCGCCGACCATCATGATCGGCGAGAAGGCCGCCGACATGATCAAAGCGGAGATGCGGACGGGTTGATCGGAAAAGCATGCTCCGCCGTCATTGCGAGGCGCGAAGCGACGAAGCAATCCATCCATCCGTTATGCCGCGCGATGGATTGCTTCGCTTGCGCTCGCAATGACGGGGAGAGAGCCGATCTCCAACCGCCCCGATTCATCGATACGAACGATTTTAGCGATCGCCAATCCGATTCATTGACGAAGCATCGGTATCGAAACCGGGTGGAACTTTTCTCATGAACAGTTTCGACGCCGTCGTCTATCTCGGCCTGGCCATTGCCGTGGTCACCGGCTTCAATACCGGGCTATTGCGCAGCGCGATTACTATTCTGGCCTATCTCGCCGCGATGCCGATCGCGATGGGGCTGGTGCCACTATTGTCCCCGCAGATCGGTGACAAGCTCGCCCCGCCGTTTGCGCAGAATTCGCTGCTGTTCTTCGGAGCCTTTCTGGTCACCGGCATGGTGCTCGGGAAGTTGGCGCGCATAGCCCTCGACGACGCCATCGGCTCCCGGGCCGGCATGGCAGACCGCCTTGGCGGCGCCGCCCTTGGCGCGGTGCGCGTCGGCCTGATCGCGACTACCCTCGTATTGATCTTCGACCGGCTTCTGCCAACAAACCAGCAGCCAACATTCATGACCGGTTCGCGGTTGCGGCCGCTGCTATCGGCCGCCGGGCAATTGGGCATCAAGTCCCTTCCGCCGGATGTCGTGGCTGCGATCGACCGCCTGAGGAAAGACCGGCACATATAATCGGCGTGGTCTTCTAATCGGCGTGGTCTTCCTGATATGCGTTTCGGCGGTAGCCGCTCTCTTATCAGGGACGCTCGACTTGGCTACAGTAGCCGCATCACCCTTCAAACATCACCTGAAATAGTGGGAGCGAAACAGTGGATCTTGGGATCAAAGGCCGTCGCGCCATCGTCTGCGCATCGAGCAAGGGCCTGGGCCGCGCCTGCGCCATCGCGCTGGCCAATGAAGGCGTGCATGTTACGCTGACTGCGCGCGGCGCGGAGGCACTGAAAAAGACCGCCGATGAAATCCGCAAAGCCAATCCCGGCATCACCGTGACCGAGATCGTTGGCGACATCACCACGCCCGCCGGCCGCGAGGCCGTGCTGAAAGCCTGTCCGGAGCCGGATATCCTCGTCAACAATGCCGGCGGCCCGCCGCCCGGCGATTTCCGCAACTGGACCCGCGACGACTGGATCAAGGCGATCGACGCCAACATGCTGACGCCGATCGAGCTGATCAAGGCGACGGTGGACGGCATGATGACGCGCAAATTCGGCCGCATCGTCAACATCACCTCGGCCGCGGTGAAGGCGCCGATCGACATATTGGGACTTTCCAACGGCGCGCGCGCCGGCCTCACCGGCTTCATTGCGGGATTGTCGCGCAAGACCGTCATCAACAACGTCACCATCAACGGCCTGTTGCCGGGCCCGTTCGTCACCGACCGGCTGACCGGAACGGCCAAGCCGGAAGCGGAGAAGCGCGGCATCACGGTGGACCAGGTGCTCGCCGAGCGCGCCAAGCTCAATCCATCGGGACGTTTTGGCGACCCCGAGGAATTTGGCCAGGCCTGCGCCTTCCTGTGCGGCGCCAAAGCCGGCTTCATCACCGGCCAGAACATCCTGCTCGACGGCGGCGCATTCCCGGGCACGCTCTAAGGAACGCGGGATGAAGGCAGTCTGGTACGAGCGAACCGGGCCGGCGCAGGAAGTGCTGGCCTATGGCGAGATGCCGACGCCGGTGGCCGGCCCGGGCGAAGTCCGGGTGCGGCTGGAGGCGTCCGGCATCAATCCGGCCGATGTCGGCCGCCGCGGCGGTGGCTATCGGCCGATGGAATATCCGCGCGTCATTCCCAACAGCGACGGCGCCGGGATCATCGACCAGGTCGGCGACGGCGTCACCCGCCTCAAGATCGGTCAACGCGTCTGGCTGTTCAACGGCCAGCGCAACGGCCGTGCGTTCGGCACGGCGGCCGAATATATTGCGCTCGCCGAGCATCTGGTAACGCCGCTGCCGGATAATCTGTCGTTCGCGGAAGGCGCCACGCTGGGCATTCCCGGCATGACGGCGTGGACGTGTCTCTATTGCGACGGCCCGATCGTGGGACAGACGGTGCTGGTCACCGGCGGCGCGGGCGCCGTCGGGCATTACGCGGTCCAACTCGCCAAATGGGGCGGCGCCAAGGTGATCGCGACCGTCAGTTCGTCGGCCAAGGCCGAGCAGGCACGGCTTGCGGGCGCCGACCTCGTCATCAATTACAAGACCGAAGATGTCGTCGCCAAGGCGATGGCCTTTACCGGGCAGCGCGGCGTCGACCGCGTCGTCGATGTCGATTTCGGCGGCAACATCGAGACCACGCTGAAGCTGATGGGCACCAATTCGACGATCGCGGTCTATGCCACCAACGGCAACCGTACACCTGTGGTGCCGATGCGCGAGCTGATGGAGAAATGCATCGCGCTACGCGCCCTCGTCCTGTTTGCGCTGCCGCCGCCGCTATTGGCGGCTGCGCAAGCAGACATCACGAAATGGCTGGCGGCAGGCCCGCGCATCCATAACGTCGCCGCGCAGTTCGCGCTCTCCGACACCGCGCAGGCGCATCTGGCGGTGGAGAAAGGCGACAAGCTCGGCACCGTGATCGTGGACTGCGCCCGATAGTTCAGTGAATCGGCGTGGTCCGCACGTCGGTCCAGGAGAGGCCGAATTCATCGAGACCCTCGGCGAGAAGATCGCCGAGCATCGGTTCGCCCAGCAGATAGCGCGCGGTGGGACCGCTGCGCCCTTCCGCGGCCTGCCGCCGCAAGTCCTTCCATTCCTCGATGGTTCCGTCTCCACGGCCGAGCCGCATCAGCGCGACGAGGTCGATCTGCTCGTCCTCGCTTAGAGCATTAATGAAACCGGCAATCTCGCGCGCGACGGGGTCGCGGCCATCGTCCTCGAGCACATCGATCATGTCGTCATCGGTGGCGTTCGATCCCGAGTCAGGATCGGACGCCGCTTCCTTGACGTCGAACTGCCGGGCTTTCTCGATCAGAAAGCCGACTTTCTCGGGCGAAATCATCAGTTCTGGCATCGCATGCTCCTCATACGGGCGATGCGATAACGCCGAACGCCGCGAGATGATCCGTTGCGCCGGAAACAGGAAACCCGCATCCTCGCCCGAACAACCAGAAACGGGAGGAACCGCCGGATGCAGTGGAACGTGGGCAGGGTCAGGATCACGAGAATCGTCGAAACCGAAACCGTAGGCAGCACCCGGTTCATCCTGCCGCTTGCAACCAATGAGGAGATTCAGAAACTGCCCTGGCTGATCCCGCATTTCGCGACCGAGGAAGGCCGGCTCAAAATGTCGATCCACTCGTTCGCGGTGGAGACGCCGTCGCGGCGGATCATCATCGATACCGGTCTAGGCAACGACAAGCAGGGCCGCAAGGTGCCGACTTGGAACAATCGCAAGGATCCGTTCCTCGACACGCTGACGGCGGCGGGCTTCCCGCCCGAAAGCATCGACACCGTGCTGTGCACGCATCTGCATGTTGACCACGTCGGCTGGAACACGAAACTGGTCGACGGCACATGGGTGCCGACCTTCGCCAATGCCCGATACCTGTTCGGCAAGACCGAATACGATTACTGGCGCCATTACCGCGACGAGCCGGACAAGGTGGCCCTATTCAGCGACTCCGTGAAGCCGATCGCGGACGCCGGCAAAGCCGATCTCGTCGCCAGCGATGCCAGGCTGACGGATGAAATCACCCTGATCCCGACCCCCGGTCACAGCCCCGGCCATATGAGCATCCACATCCAGTCGGAGAGGAAAGAAGGCCTGCTGACGGGGGACGTCGCCCACCATCCGTGCCAGATGGCCCATCTCGGCTGGTCCTCGACCGGCGATTCCGATCCGCGGCAGTCGGCTGAAACCCGGCGTGCGCTGTTTTCACGCTTTGCCGACACTCCCACGCTGGTGATCGGCGGCCACTTTGGCGCCGGTCACATCAGGCGCGATGGAGATGCGTTCAGGTTCGTATCCTTGGGGTGATTCCTTGGGGTGATGTTGGGCGCCTTTGCCCACCCTACCCTGCGCTTTCGGCAGTTGAATTTCCTGCGCCGCTGTTCCAAGAAGCGTGCCGAGGTATGCCACCAATAAGTCTGATAAACCCCGCAGGGAGCGATAAAATGAAGCTTGTTCGTTACGGCGCCAAGGGTGCGGAAAAGCCCGGCCTGATCGATAAATCCGGCCAGTTGCGCGATCTTTCCGCCCAGATCAGGGATCTCGACGGGGAGGCCTATGCGCCGGCCTCGCTGGCCAAGCTGGCGGCGCTGGATACCTCCAAGCTTCCCGCCGTCGACGGCAAGCAGCGCTTCGGCGCGCCGGTCACGGGCATCTCCAAATTCGTCGCCATCGGCCTGAATTACAGCGACCACGCCAAGGAGACGGGATCGCCGATCCCGTCCGAGCCGATCTTCTTCATCAAGGCCAACACCTCGCTGTCGGGCCCGAACGACGCGGTCGAAAAGCCGCGCGGCTCCACCAAGCTTGACTGGGAGGTCGAGATCGCCGCCATCATCGGCACCCGCGCCAAGTATGTCTCGGAAGCCGACGCGCTCAACCACGTCGCCGGCTATTGTGTCTGCAACGACGTCTCCGAGCGCAATTTCCAGCAGGAGCGCGGCGGCCAATGGACCAAGGGCAAATCGCACGACACGTTCGGGCCGGTCGGGCCCTGGCTCGTCACCAAGGACGAAATCCCCGATGTACAGAAGCTCGGCATGTGGCTCGACGTCAACGGCCAGCGCCGCCAGACCGGCAACACCTCGACCATGATCTTCTCGATGGCGAAGTGCATTTCCTATGTCTCGCAGTTCATGACGCTGTTGCCCGGCGACATCGTCACCACAGGCACCCCGCCCGGCGTCGGCCTCGGCATGAAGCCGCCGACCTTCCTCAACGTCGGCGACGTCGTCACGCTCGGCATCGAAGGCCTCGGCGAGCAGCGTCAGGAAATCATCGCGGCCTGAGGGCTCGCGAAATATTCCCGCCACCTCGTCATGGCCGGGCTCGTCCCGGCCATCCACGTCTTGCTTGCGGTTAGACTTTCAAGAACGTGGATGCCCGGGACAAGCCCGGGCATGACGATGGAGAAAACATCCAAGGGAATAAGAAAAATGAAACTCACCTTCTCTCCCGCCTCCCCGTTCGCCCGAAAAGTCCGCATTGCCGCGATCGAGACCGGTCTGATCGACAAGATCGAGCTCACCCCGGCCACCGTCGCGCCGGGTCAGCCGAATGAGGAATATTCGAAGATCACGCCGTTGAAAAAACTGCCGGTGCTGATCCTCGACAATGGCGACGTCATTCTCGATTCCTACGTCATAACAGAATATCTCGACGAGCTCGCCGGCGGCGGCAAGCTGATCCCTGCGTCCGGCCCGGACCGCTGGAAGGTCAAGAGCGACCATTCGCTGTTGCAGGGCATGCTCGATTCCATGCTGCTGTGCCGCTACGAAAAGATGGTGCGGCCGGAAGCGCTGCGCTGGGACGCCTGGCACGACGACCACTGGAAGCGGGCCTGGGCCGGCATGGCCCGGTTCGAGAACAGGCCCGACGTGCTGTCCGGTCCATTCAACATTGCGCAGATCGGCCTTGTTTGTGTGCTCGGCTATGCTGATTTCCGCTTTGCCGATTGCGGCTGGCGCAAGGCTTATCCGAAGCTCGACGCCTTCCATCAGAAGATGCTGGAGCGGCCTTCGGTAAAGATCTCGGTACCGCCCCCGGCGTAACACTTGGAAGGAGACAGCGGCATGCGCGAGGGTGGCAAAGGTTTGCGGCGCCTCGGCCTTGCCGCCGTCGTCGTCCTTGCGGCCTCTGCCGCTGCGGCGCAGACCCATCAATTCTCGACCGATCAGCGCAATCTCGCCTGCGGAAGCCCACATCACTCAACGACGGCTGGCCGACCGCCACACCGGAGAGCGTCGGCCTCGATGGCCCGCGCCTGTGCGGCATCGCGGCGCGGCTCGCGGCCACCAATGCCAACGTTCATGCCGTGGTCGTGGTTCGCCGCGGCAAGCTGGTGTTCGAGCAGTATTTTCCGGGCCGTGACGAGCCCTGGGGAATGGGCGACGGGCAGCATGATTTCGATGCGACCTCCAAGCACGACATGCGGTCGGTTTCGAAAAGCGTGATCTCGTTGCTGATCGGTATCGCGATCGATCGCGCGTTGATCAAGAATGCCGACGAACCCGTCGTCAAGTTCTTCCCGGATTATGCTGCGGTGAAATCACCCGGCTGGGACAACATCACACTGCGCCATCTCTTGACCATGTCGTCGGGCATGCAATGGGACGAGAACCGCGCCTGGAAGGATCCGCAGAACGACGAGCCACATCTCGTCAACGAGGCGGACCCATACCGCTACGTCCTGTCGAAGCCGATCGCGGCGCCGCCGGACACGGTATGGAACTACAATGGCGGCGGAACGGATCTGCTCGGCAACATCATCGAGCGCGTGTCAGGCCAATCGCTGGAGGCGTTTGCGCGCGAAGCGCTGTTTGCCCCGCTCGGCATCTCGGACTGGGAATGGATGAAGTACCGGAATGAGCGGATTGCCTCGGCTGCGGGCCTTCGGCTTCGCCCGCGCGATGCCGCAAAGATCGGCCAGCTCGTACTCAACAAGGGCGCCTGGAATGGCAGGCAGATCGTCTCGGCGAAATGGATCGAGCAATCAGTCACGCCGCGCTTTCAGGCGATCGGCTATTTCGGCGGCCTGTTCTATTTCGGCCAGCAATGGTGGATGGGGCGCACCCTATCCGGCGACAGGGACGTGAAGTGGATCGCCGCAATGGGCCTCGGTGGCCAGCGCATCTTCGTCGTTCCTGAACTCGACCTTGTCGTCATGATCACGTCAGGCCTCTATTCCAGCGGCCGGCAAGGTCACGCAGCGCTCGACATCCTCGCCAACTTCCTCATTCCCTACATCAGGGAAAACGCGCGATAATTCAGCCAGAGACAAGCATGAGCCTCAAATTCGCAGTCGGCGATCTCACCATTCACCGTATCATCGAGCAGGAGACCACTTTTCTGCCGGCACTGGAGTTGCTGCCAAGCCTGACACCGGAAGTCCTGGCGGAGCACCGTCCGTGGATGCGAAACGTCGGCGCGCTCGACGACAAGGACGTGCTGATCCTGTGCTTCCAGTCCTATGTGGTGAAGACGCCGCACCACACCATCTTGATCGATAGCTGCATCGGCAATGACAAGCCACGGCCGCAGCGGCCGAAATGGAACATGAAGACCGATGACACCTATATGCGCAGTCTCGCCGCCGCCGGTTTTTCCGTCGACGACATCGACTATGTCATGTGCACGCATCTGCATGTCGATCATGTCGGCTGGAACACGCGGCTCGACAACGGCCGCTGGGTGCCGACCTTTCCGAAGGCGCGTTACGTGTTCGACAAGACCGAATTCGACTACTGGACCGAGACGCACGCCAAGACGCCGGTGCCGCCGTTTGCCGACAGCGTGCTGCCGGTCGTAGAATCCAGGCAGGCCGAGATCGTCCGCAGCGATTTCGCAATCGGCGATCATACCCGCATCCTGCCGACGCCGGGCCACACGCCCGGCCACACCGCCTTCACCTTCGGCCGTGCTAAGGATGACGCGGTATTCTCGGGTGACCTGATGCATTCGCCGCTGCAGATGCATTATCCGGAACTATCCATGAAATTCGACGTCGATCAGGCGCAGGCGGCGAAGACGCGGCGCAGCTTTCTGGAACGCTATTGCGACACCGAGACGCTATGCTGCACGGCGCATTTCCCTTCACCCTCTGTTGGGAAGATCCGGCGTGCAGGCAGCGGATTTTCCTGCGAGGCGATATGAATCACAACCCATCCGCTTTCGAAACGCTCTTGGTCGAACCGGTCGACGAGCATGTAGCGGTCGTCCGGCTGAATCGTCCGGATGCCTCCAACGCCCTCAATACCCAGATGGGGCGCGACTTTGTTCGGTATTTCGAGGACGTCGCGCTTGATCCAAAGAACCTCCGCTGCCTCATCCTGACTGGCGCCGGCGACAAGGCGTTCTGCGCCGGCGGCGACCTGAAGGAGCGTCGCGGCATGACGGATGAGGCGTGGACGCGCCAGCATGTCATTTTCGAGCGGATGGTGCGGGCGCTGATCGACTGCCCGGTGCCGATCATCGGCGCCGTCAACGGCGCGGCCTATGGCGGCGGCTGCGAGATCGCCGGATGCTGCGATTTTCTCTATGCCGCGGAGACGGCGCGCTTCGCGCTGACCGAGGTGACACTCGGCATCATGCCGGGCGGCGGCGGCACGCAGACCCTGCCGCGCGCCATCGGCGAGCGTCGCGCCAAGGAGCTGGTCCTCACCGGCAAGCCGTTTACCTCAGCGGAAGCGCGTGAATGGGGTTTTGTGAACGAAGTTTTGCCGCTGCCGCAGTTGTTGCCGTCGGCGCTGGCGACCGCGGCGCGGATCGCCCGCAACGCGCCGATTTCCGTCCGCCAGGCAAAGCTGTCGATCCATCGCGGCCTGCAATTGTCGCTGCGCGACGGCCTCGCGCTGGAGATCGAGGCCTATAACCGCATGGTCCCGACCGAGGATCGTCGGGAGGGCGTGCTGGCCTTCAACGAGAAGCGCACGCCCAATTTCAAGGGGCGGTGAAACCAGTAGCGTTTTCAAGCGAAGTGGATACCGGTTCGCGTGAAGAAAACGCGTCAAAACAAGAATCTGGAGCTTCGGTTCTGATTTAATCAGAACCGAAGCTTCAATCGAACAGGCTCGGCGTGTGGTTCACGGCCGCGCCTTCGATCGCCAGCATCTTCAGCTTCGTCACCACCCCGCCATTGGCGGAGAAGCCGCCGGGCTTGTTGCCGGCCGCCAGCACGCGGTGGCACGGCACCACGATCGGACAGGGGTTACGGCCCAGCGCCTGGCCAACGTCGCGCGACAGCTTCACACCGCCGAGCTTCTTGGCGATATCGCCATAGGTCATGGTCTGGCCCGGCGGAATGGTGCGTGCGATGTCGTAGACGCCGCGGTTGAATTCGGGAACGCCGTCGAGATCGAGCACGACGTCGGCAAGATCGTTCGGCTTGCCGTCGAGCAACTCGACCATGCCGTCGATCGCGGCCTGCACGTTTGCCGGCGGTGGCGCTTCGATCAGGTCGCCATGGCGCTGCTGCAGGCGGGTGCGGGTCTTCTTCTCGTCGCCCATCGGCAATTGCACCGAGGTAATGCCACGCTCGCCCCACACGATGCCGCAGCGGCCGATCGCGGTGTCGAATATCGTAAAATGGTGCCCGGTCATGGCTGGCTCCATAGTCTCCTGTTCAGTGCCACCCCACTTCGCATCTGTCCCAAATCTAGGCTTGGAGATTATTGCTATCCACCCGAATTCCGGGGGAACTTGACGGCATGAACAACTTCCGCTGATCTGGGGACGTAGCGACGCCATTCAATGGCCTTTGGCCTTCCCCAGCTCACGAGCCCCATGCAAACCATAAACGTCAACGGCTATGACATGGCCTATCTCGATCTCGGCCAAGGCACTGGCAATGGCCCGCCGCTGGTGTGCGTGCATGGCTCGCTCTGCGATTTCCGGATCTGGTCGTCAGTGCTGGGTCCGCTGACCCGCAAGCACCGCGTGATTGCGCCGTCGCTGCGACATTTCTTTCCCGAGCATTGGGATGGTGTGGGTGACACCTACTCGATCGCCCAGCATGTCGACGACGTTATCGGCTTCATCGAGAAGCTCGATGCAAAACCGGTCGACCTGATGGGCCATTCCCGCGGCGGGCATATCTGCTTTCGCGTCGCGCAGCGCCGGCCGGACCTGTTGCGCAAGCTGATTCTGGCCGAGCCCGGCGGCGAGCTCGACGCCACGCTCGATCCCGCCTACAAGCCCGGCCCCTCGCCGATCGCCGGCATGATCGCGGCTTCAGCCGAGGTGATCGCCAGGGGCGATATCGACGGCGGCTTGCAGATTTTCCTGGATGCGCTGGAAGGCCCCGGCGCCTGGAGGCGACTGCCGGCGTCGCCGAAACAATTGCTGCGTGACAACGCCACGACGGTGATCGGGCAGATGCGCGACCAGCGGCCACCCTTCTCCAAGGCGGACGCAGAAGCGATCAGGACACCGACGCTGTTCATCGGCGGCGCCAACACCAAGGGCACGCTGCCAAAGGTGCTGAAGGCCCTGGCGTCCAATGTAAAGGGATCGCGCACCGAGATGATTCCCGGCACCACGCATCCGATGTTCGAACAGGCGCCGCAGAAATATTGCGAGATCGTACTGTCCTATCTCGCGGAGGACTGATCGCGATGCAGACCTTGAGCGTCAACGGCTATGACATGGCCTATCTCGATGTCGGCAGAGGCATTGCTAACAATCCGCCGCTGGTTCTCGTGCACGGCACGCTCGGCGACTTCCGCACCTGGAACGCGGTGCTCGGGCCGTTGTCGAAACGGCACCGCGTGATCTCGCTGAGCCTTCGGCGCTTCTTTCCCGAACACTGGGACGGCGTCGGCAACGACTATCTGATGGCGCAGCACACAACCGACGTCATCGGCTTCATCGAAAAGTTCAGTGCCGGCCCGGTCGATCTGATCGGCCATTCCCGCGGCGGCCACATCGGATTCCGCGTGGCGCAGGCCCGGCCCGATCTGTTGCGCAAGGCGGTTCTTGCTGAACCCGGCGGCGATCTCGAACCCGCGCTGCAGCCGAGCACCCCGCCGCCCGGACCGGTGCCACTCGGCCCGCGCGTTCCGATCGCGGCCGAGCTGGTGCGAAACGGCGACATTGACGGCGCGCTGGCGCTGTTCGTCGACGGCATCGACGGCGAAGGCGCATGGGCGCGGTGGCCTGCGACGGCCCGGCAGCAATTACGCGACAATGTCTATACGTTGCTCGGCCAGGTCGGCGAAAACCGCAAGCCGTTTCTGAAGAGCGAAGCGGAATCGATTCAGACGCCGACGCTGCTGATTGGCGGCGGCGACACCAAGGGCGCGCTGGCTGTGAACTGGCGTGTGCTGGCCGAGCATATGCCAGGCGCGCGGACGGCCGTGATCCCGGGCACCCGCCACTGGATGTTCGAACAGGCGCCACGGGAATTCTGCGACATCGTGCTGGAATTTCTGAAGGCGTGACCTCGCCGCCGCGTTACTTCTGATCGAGGCGCCACGCGCCATCCCAATCGACGGGCGGCGGGTTTTCCTGAAAATTTTTGACACGATGGGCCATCGCCATCGACGGGCCATCGCCGGGGACTGCGTCGAGCGCCGCCTGGAAAGCCCGGCGTGCATCATCCCAGCGGCGTGCCCGATAGGCAGCCAGCCCCTCGGCGTACCGCGCCAGCAGTTCAAGTTGCTTCTCGGTCAACTCGCCCGCGCGCCCGATGATCTCGAACACCGCTTCGGGGCGGGTCTGGCCTGCGACGACCAGTCGGTCAATCTCGCGCGATTCCACCGCATCGCCGGCCGCCATGATCGTTGCCTCCGAAACCAGCGAGTGGCTACCGTAGATCTTGTTGACGTTCTCCAGGCGTGAGGCCAGGTTCACCGCGTCGCCCATTACCGTGTAGCTCATCATGAATTCCGAGCCGATGCTGCCGACCAGCACCTCGCCGGTTGCGATGCCGATGCGGACCTCGCAATCGCTCGGCACGGTGCGCACGCCGAGCAATTCGGGCAGCTCGGTTCGCAACGCCTGGCCGCGATCCGCCATCTCGACCGCGGCAAGGCAGGCCAACCGCGCCTGCTCGCTATGCTCGGTAAAGGGAGGCCCCCAATAGGCCATGATCGCGTCGCCGATATATTTGTCGATGATGCCGCGATGGCTGCGGATCGGCCCCGACATCGTCGAAAGATAGTGATTCATCACCTTGACAAGGCCCTGCGGCGTCATGCCCTCGCTGAGGCTCGTAAAACCCTTCATGTCGCAGAACAGCACCGTCATCACCCGCCGCTCGCCATTGCTCGCGGTCAGCGCTTGCGGGTCCATCAGTCCTTCCACGACGCGCGGGTCGACATAGCGGCCGAAAGTTTCGCGTAGGCGTTCCTTGTGGCGCAGCTGCTCGACCATGTTGTTGAAGGCCGTCGTCAGCTGACCGATTTCGTCGCGCGTGGTGACGTCGATCGATCCGTCGAGCCGGCCGGCTTCCACCGCACGGGTACCTTCCAGCAAACGCCGGACCGGCCGGGTAATGCCGATGCTAATGAAAAGCGAAAACATCAGTCCGAGGATGCCCGCAAGCAAGGTCAGGACAACGGAGATGACAATGGCCGTCTTCTGGTCGCGCATCGTCGTCACGGCATCGCTGCGGACCTGCGTCAGCATGTCCGTGCGGATGCCTTCGATCCTTTGGTTGAGTTCTTCGCGCAGCGTGTCGGTCCGCGCCAGGCTGGCCCTGGCCTCCGCGAGATTCCCGGCATCGAGCAGGGACAACAGCCGCTTGTATTCCTCACCGAGATAGCGGCGGAGATCGCTGGCTACGCGCTCGATTCGATCGTCGATCCGGGCCAGCCGGGCGTTATCGGATTCGGTGGAGACGTCGTCGATGATCGCGTTGATCAGGGCGCGCGCGGCTTGCGCCTCCTGTTCGATTTCCTGTCCCTTCGCTTCATAGATTTTTCGCTGATCTGCAGAGAATGCCATGTCGGGCGGCGACTGCATCCTGCCGATCACGATCCGGCGCAGCGCCAGAGCCTGCTCCAGCGAACGGATATTCATCCGCGCCAGATGCCCATACGCTTCGACATATTTGCCGCTGAACTCGTCGAGCTGATGGGCAATCTTGCGTGTCATCACCGTCGACAGCGCCGACGTGATCGCCATCAGGAAGATCAAGCCGAGGGCGATGCCGAGAATTCGCTTTCGAATGGTCGGCCGCAGCATGGCTGTTTTTTCTAAAAGGACGGGCATGATCGTGAAACGGGACGAAGCAACAAAAGCGAAAGCCCGGCCGAGCCGGCCGGGCTTGTTATTTAGCGCGCGCCAGTGAATTAAGCACGTTCCGGCGCGATAAAATTGACCGCAATTGGGTCGCAGCTAGACCTTCCAGGCGCCGACCGGCTGGCGCACGGCGACGTTAAGCCGGTTCCAGACATTGATATTGGCGATCGCCAGGATCAGCGCCGCAAGCTCGGCCTCGTCGAAATGCTTGTCGGCCTCGCTCCATACCTCGTCCGGCACCGGATCGGCGCGGTCGCTGATCCGGGTCAGCGCTTCCGTCAACGCCAGCGCCGCCCGTTCGCCTTCGGTGAAATAGGGCGTGTCGCGCCAGGCGGCTACCGCGAACAGCCGCTCGTCGGTTTCGCCGGCCTTTCTGGCGAGTTTTGGGTGCATGTCGACGCAGACGCTGCAGCCGTTGATCTGGCTGGCACGCAGATGCACCAGTTCGAGCAGCTTTTCCGACAGGCTATTCTTGGTCAATTCGCCCAGCGCGTGCAACGCTTTCATGGCATCGGGAACAACCATGACCGGGTGGTTCATTCGGGCTTGCATCATTTTACGCTCCATATGGTTGGTTCTGTTTTGACGCGGCCGCACCGATTTGCTGTCACATCGGCGCGCTTTCGCTCGTCATAGCCATGACGAAACACGACATGGGAATGTGACCGATGGACGAGAAAAAGTTTCTGGCTGAGAGATTCGAGGCCAACCGGGCCCGCCTGCGGGCGGTGGCCTACCGGATGCTGGGCTCGACCGCAGAGGTCGACGACGCCGTGCAGGAGACATGGCTGCGACTGAGCCGCTCCGACACCAGGGCGGTCGAAAACCTCGGCGGCTGGCTGACCACCGTCGTCGCCCGCGTCTGCCTCGACATGCTGCGCTCGCGCAAGTCACGGCGCGAAGAGCCGATGGGACCGCATGTGCCGGAACCTGTCGCTGATGATGCACAGGGGCGTGACGCCGAGATGGCCGATTCCGTCGGCGCAGCATTGCTGGTGGTGCTGGAGACGCTGGCTCCGGCCGAACGGCTCGCCTTCGTGCTGCACGACATGTTTGCCGTTCCCTTTGAAGAGATCGCACCGATCGTCGGCCGCACGCCTGCCGCAGCAAGGCAATTGGCCAGCCGCGCCCGCCGCCGGGTGCAGGGTACGCCGCCGCCGGACGCCGATTTCGGCCGGCAGAAAAACATCGTCGACGCCTTCCTCAAGGCCTCCCGCGACGGCGATTTCGAAGGGCTGCTCGCGGTGCTGGATCCGGATGTGGTGGTGCGCGCCGATCAAGCGGCGCAGCGGCTCGGTTCGCAGGCCGAAATCCGGGGCGCCGCCGCGGTTGCAGAGTTCTTCAAGGGCCGCGCGCAGGCCGCCAAGCCGGCGATGGTCGACGGATCTCTGGCGCTCGCCGTCATGCTCGGCGGGCAATTGCGCGTCGTGGTGCGCCTGACCATCAGCGGCGAACGGATATCGGCGATCGAGGCGATAGCAGACGCCGAACGGATCGGCGAATTCGACGTGACCCTGCTCACGTGAACAGGGACTAACTCTTCGTCGCTGAAAACACGATCGCTTGAATAGGCATCCGGCCGGGCTTGTCGCCGAACTCACGGCGATATTCCCGCGCTAGCGCCTCGACAATGCGCTCCGGATCGACTCCGCCGCGCGCCCGAATCTGATCGATCAGCGGGTTACCAAACACTGCTGAACGGGCGAACTGTGCAACGTCAGGGAGCTCACGCTCCTGCCTGATCACGGCAATGCCGATGTCGCCGAAGCCTGCGGCCATCAGGAACTCCTTGATCGGATCGATCTGGTGGCAGGAGAACGGCACGCTGTAAAACTGTGGCGGATCGGCCGGAAAGAAACGCCCCGCAACCTCATGCGCGATGCGGCCAAACGAATTGTAGCTATGCGAATCCCAGACGTTGAGCAGATAACGGCCGCCGGGAGCCAGAACCCGATGGGCTTCGGAAAAGGATTTTGCCTTGTCGGGAAAGAACATCAGGCCGAACTGGCAGACCACCGCCTCGAAGCTCTGATCGGCAAAGGGAAGCGCGACCGCGTCCGCCGGCTGGAAGGCGACTTGCTCGCCGGGCCCGAACTTGGCGCGGGCAATCTCCAGCATCGGCGGGTTGAGATCGGTCGCCGTCAACTGCGTGCCTTCGGGTAGCGCGTCACGCAATTTCCGGGTCACGATACCCGTGCCGGCGGCGGTCTCCAGCACCCGCGCCGGACCGCTATCGGCCGCCCGCCTGGCGAGATCGGCGGCGTATTCGGCGAAGATGATCGGGCCGAGGCCTTGATCGTAGTATTGCGGGATATTGCCAGTGAAGCCGGCCGCATCGCTGCTCATGGCGGACCTCCGATCGCCCCCAGGGCCTGAGCTTATTCGCTGTGCACCGGGGCCGCACCCCAATTCCAGACTTGACGATGGCAGCGCTCGGGACTAGTGTCTGAATTCGGAATTCCGTATTCCAAATCCGGACAACCGACATGATCCCCTTGGATCCGCTCCCCAACCTGATCGACCAGGTCTATGCCCGGATCCTCGAGGCGATCACCGACCGGTCGCTGCCGCCTGGGCATCGCATCCGGCAGAACGAACTAGCGGAACGGCTTGGCGTTTCGCGCCAGCCGGTGTCCCACGCGCTGCATCTGCTGCACCGGCAGGGTCTCGTCGCCGAAAGCGGCCGCCGCGGCTTTGAGGTTACCCGGCTCGACCCGGAGCGCATCCGCCAGCTCTACGAGGTGCGCGGCGCCATCGACGCGCTGGCCGCCCGGCTCGCCGCCGGCCGCGCCAGGACCGATACTGCCGGCCGCACGCAGCTCGAAGCGGCGCTGCAGGCCGGGCGGACCATCGATGGAAATACGCCGCTGGCGCGCTTGATCGCGCTCGACGTCGACTTTCATAGCGCGGTCTATCGTCTCGCGGGCAATCCCGCGATCGAGGAAATGATCGCGCCGCAATGGCCGCATATGCGCCGCTCGATGGCGACGGTGCTCGCCGAGCTCGATTACCGTGAAAGCGCCTGGAGCGAGCACGAAGCAATCGCCGCACACATTCTCGCCGGCAACGCCAAGGCGGCGGAGGCTGCGGCGCTGGCGCACGCACAGACGGCTGGACGAATGACCGAGGAGAGACTGAGGGCGACTGATAGGGCGGCGTAATCAAGCGCCGTGGTCCCGGGATGGTGCGCTAGCACAAGACCTGGAACCTCGAGATTCCGGTTCGATGCTTCGCATCGCCCGGAATGACAATGACAACAACAGAACAAGAAATCACAGGAGAGAACGCCATGAAACTGACGCCAGAGCAGATCGAATTCTTCAATCGCGAAGGCTGGCTGTTCCTGCCCGAGTTGTTCAGCCAGGAGGAAGTTGACTATCTCGCCCGCGAGGCCGTCGGCATCTACGACGCTGACCGACCCGAGGTGTGGCGCGAGAAGAGCGGCGCGCCGCGCACCGCCTTTGCCGCGCATCTCTACAACGAAGCCTTCGGCGTTCTCGGCGCGCACCCGCGCATGATCGAACCGATCGAGCAGATCTTTGGCGAAAAGCTCTACATGCACCAGTTCAAGATCAACGCCAAGGCCGCGTTCACTGGCGACGTTTGGCAGTGGCATCAGGATTACGGCACCTGGAAACGCGACGACGGGATGCCGCTGCCGCGGGCGATGAACATCGCGATCTTCCTCGACGAGGTGATGCCGATCAACGGCCCCTTGATGCTGGTGCCGAAGAGCCAGCACGCCGGCGACCTCAAGGCCTCGCATGACCTCGAGACCACTTCCTACCCGCTGTGGACGCTCGATGAGGAGACGGTCACCCGGCTCGTCAAGGAAGGCGGCATCGTGGCGCCAACCGGCAAGGCCGGCGGCATGCTGATGTTCCACGGCAACCTGGTGCACGGATCAAGCGGCAACATCACACCCTACCCGCGCAAGATCGTCTATCTGACGCTGAACGCGGTCTCAAACTACATCCGCACGCCGACGCGGCCCGAATACATCGCGCACCGCGATTTTACGCCGATCCAGCCGGTGGACGACGACGCGCTGTTGCGGCTGGCGCGTGCGCATCGCCAGGCGGCGGAGTAGACTCACGGACGCCACATCAAGTTAGTCGTCATGCCCGGGCAGAAGCGCGAAGCGCGTCTTCGCGCTAGATGTCCCGGGCATCCACGTCTTGCGATGCTGCTGCGAAAAAGGCGTGGATGGCCGGGACAAGCCCCGGCCAGGACAGAAACATCATTGCTGCAGCTTTACCTGTCGGGATCGCTCTCATGAACCTCCATCATCTCCTCAACGCCCGCGCTGCCGCCGGTAAGCCGGTTCGCGTCGCGCTGATCGGCGCCGGCAAGTTCGGCTCGATGTTCCTGTCGCAGGTGCCGCATACGCCGGGCCTCGAAGTGCCCGTCATTATCGACATCGATCGCGATCGCGCCCGCGAAGCGTGCCGCACCGTCGGCTGGGACCAGGCGCGGATCGCACGCACGGCTTTCACCGATGATGGCGAGCGCGCGATTGCGGACAGCGCAGTTGACGTCGTGGTGGAAGCAACCGGCAACCCCGCCGTCGGTATCCGTCATGCCCGCGCGGCGATCGCGGCGGGCAAGCATGTCGTCATGGTCAATGTCGAAGCCGACGTGCTGGCCGGCCCGCTTTTGGCGCAGGAAGCCCGCAAGGCAGGCGTGGTCTATTCGCTCGCCTATGGCGACCAGCCGGCGCTGACCGCAGAGATGGTGGACTGGGCGCGGGCGACGGGCTTTCGCGTCGTCGCCGCCGGCAAGGGAACGAAATACCTGCCCGCCTATCACGACGTGACGCCGGACGGCGTCTGGAGCCATTACGGGCTGACCGCGGGCGAAGCTCAATCGGCCGGAATGAATCCGCAGATGTTCAACTCGTTTCTGGACGGCACCAAATCCGCGATCGAAATGGCGGCGATTGCGAACGCTTGCGGGCTCGACGTCCCGTCGGAAGGATTGCTGTTTCCGCCCTGCGGCGTCGACGATCTGCCGCATGTGATGCGGCCGCGCGACCAAGGCGGCGTGCTGGAGAAGGCTGGCCTTGCCGAAGTCGTGTCGTCGCTGGAGCGCGACGGCCGTCCCGTATTCCGCGATCTGCGCTGGGGCGTCTACGTCGTGCTGGAAGCGCCCAACGATTACGCCGCCGATTGCTTCAAGCAGTATGGGCTGAAGACCGACGCCTCGGGCCGATATGCGGCGATGTACAAGCCGTATCATCTGATCGGGCTGGAGCTGAACATTTCCATCCTCTCGGCCGCGCTGCGCAACGAGCCAACCGGCCAGCCGCATGATTTTCGCGGCGACGTCGCAGCGGTCGCGAAACGCAATCTCCGTGCGGGCGAAATGCTCGACGGCGAAGGCGGCTACACGGTGTGGGGCAAGCTGATGCCTGCATCGAAAAGTCTCGCCGCCGGCGCGCTGCCGATAGGACTTGCCCATCGCGTCAAACTGAAGAACGACGTCGCCCACGGCGCCGTGGTGCGCTGGAGTGATGTCGAGGTCGACGAAGGCAATGACACCATCAAGACGCGCAGGGCGATGGAAGCGACATTCTCGACGAGACGATGATCGCGCGACGCGTAGTGGCAGCAGGCTACAGCTTGAAATGCTCCTGCCCCGCACATGCACGTTCAGGCAAATGACGGGCGCATCGTAAGCGTCTGCGCTGCGGAATTACCGCAATGCGGTATCGAATTAACCATTCGTACTTCGCACGCATTCTTAGTCTTTCGTGGGATGAAGGGCTCCGCCGCTCAGAATTCAGGCAGCTCTTCGCAGCTGCGGCGGAAGCAGAGCCCTTGATTATCAATCACCAATTCGTCATCCTGACCTCAGGTCCACAAAGCCGGGAAATTGATTGCATTTGAAAAACCAAGAGCCTTGGTTTCAGGGCCCACATTCCTAAACAACAGTCCAGCACCGGCCATCGGTAAAGCAGAGAAGACGACATCAGATCGTTGTCCCTTGGTCGGTCTCGGCGATAACAGAGGGGAAACAAATGAAGCGTCGTGATTTCTTGAAAGTGGGCGGCGTCGGTCTCGCCGCGACTGCAGTTGCCGCGCCTGCGATTGCGCAATCGAACCCGGAAATTAAGTGGCGCTACACGGCAAGCTGGCCGAAAGCGCTCGATACGCTCTACGGCGGCTGCGAATATTTTGCCAAGCGCGTCGCCGAAATCACCGACAACAAATTCCAGATTCAACCGTTCGCCGCCGGTGAAATCGTCCCCGGCCTGCAGGTGCTCGACGCCGTTTCGAACGGCACTGTCGAGATGGGCAACACGGCGCTTTACTACTACTGGGGCAAGAACCCGGCTTTCACCTTCGGCACGTCGCTGCCGTTCGGCCTCAACACGCGCTCGCATATTTCCTGGCTGCGCTTCGGCGGCGGCATGGACATGCTCAACGACCTCTTGAAGGAATATGGCTGCATCGGCCAGCCGACCGGCTCGACCGGCGCCCAGATGGGCGGCTGGTTCCGGAAAGAGATCAAGTCGATGGATGATTTCCGAGGCTTGAAATTCCGCGTGGGCGGTTTCGCAGGCACCATCATCGCCAAGGTCGGCGGCGTGCCGCAGCAGATCGCGGGCGGCGACATCTATCCGGCGCTGGAAAAGGGCACCATCGATGCGGCCGAGTGGGTCGGCCCCTATGACGACGAGAAGCTCGGCTTCGTGAAGGTCGCGAAGTACTACTACTATCCGGGCTGGTGGGAAGGCACCGGCCAGGGTCACAACATCATGAACCTCGAGAAGTTCAACGCCCTGCCGAAGCACTACCAGGCTGCGATCGAGACAGCGTCCTACGACACCTTCACCTGGGTCACCGGCAAATACGACTACGTCAATCCGCCGGCGCTGAAGCGCCTCCTGGCGGCGGGCGCGATACTGCGACCGTTCCCGCAGGAAGTTCTGGAAGCCTGCTACAATGCCGCCAACGGCATCT